>DLTS01000039.1:38532-38717 GCA_002501485.1 Acidimicrobiaceae bacterium UBA7830 | reverse complement strand
TCTTTTCGATACGAGCGCAGGCAGCACGAGTATTTGAAGGGTGGGCGCGCATATTTGACGCAAGAAGCACTTCGCACATCACCAACACATTGCGGCCTCCACGAATGGGGTCAGGGCACACAAAGGTCGGACGGAGCACGCAGTCAGATTTGTCGCCGGTGGCCTGCTGGGTAGAGGAACCATCA
>DLTS01000039.1:3107-38223 GCA_002501485.1 Acidimicrobiaceae bacterium UBA7830 | reverse complement strand
CTGCTGGGTAGAGGAACCATCAAAGCCCCAGATGGGGGGATCAGTGACCTCGTCAGCAAGAACTTTGGTCTTTGAACGGAGGAGTGGAGTGGGCTCATGGCCATCAATCCAGATGTATTCAGCTTGGTACGCCACGGGAATCCTTTCGGCGGTAATCGCAGTTGTAGGGGTGCTCACACTGTGTCAGCGCGCGATTTCTCGCCCGTATCTCAATTGTTAACGGAGTGTGAACTACGCCGGCGTCACTGGCGGCGCATCGGTAGTGTACGGCGTCGCTCGCCATCAAAGTCATACAGCGCAGCCGCAACCGCAGGTGCGGTCGGCACGAGGCCGATCTCGCCGACGCCTTTAATGCCGTACGGCGAGTGTGGTTGAGGCACTTCAACCACACTCACATCGATTCTAGGGATGTCTTTTGCACGAAGGATTCCCAACTGTCGAAGCGTTTTGACAGCGGGCATTCCTGTTTCGTCACTTGGGAAATCTTCTGTGAGGGCATAGCCGAGACCCATGTGAACAGATCCTTCGATTTGCCCTTCGACGAGAGTCGGGTTTACTGCCTTACCCACATCATGGACAGCAAGCACGCGATCGATAGCGCCCGATGCTTTATCAATCTCAACGAGTTGCGCCGCATAGGAGAAGCACGAGTGGATAGTCGGGTTCGGGTGCTCGGGATCACCGAGGTGATGCGTCCAGTCGACGACGTACTCCCCGTGATGATCGACACCGACCTCACAGTTGGCGGCAAGCGCGGCTTGGCAGGCAGCCGCAACCGACCCAGCGGTCATCAATGTGCCGCGACTTCCGGTCGTTTGCCCAAAGCCGAGTTCTCTGGTGGTGTCAACGATGACGTCGATACGTTCAGCATCAACGTTGAGTTCTTGAGCGGCAACCTGAAGTGCCACGGTATGAACTCCCTGTCCCATCTCGGTCCAGCCATGCCGCAGCTCGATTCGACCGTCGTCACGGAAATGAACAACCGCTCCACACACCTCCCGGAACCCGTTTCCGAGGCCCGAGTTCTTCATACCAATCGCAAGGCCGACCGGTCGTCCCTCAGAGCGGGCCCGGTCGTAATCGGGTTTGATGGCATCGAGACATTCACGTGCGCCGCCAGCACCGTCATCCATCACTTGACCCGGCCCCCAGGTGTCTCCAGGAGTAATCACGTTCCTGCTGCGAAACTCCCACGAGTCGATGCCTGCGAGTTCGGCCAGACGGTCGATGACACCCTCGGTTGCGAATTGGGCTTGGTTGGCACCGAAACCCCTGAATGCGCCGCAGATCGGGTTGTTCGTGCGCACCGCAGTCGCTTCGATATCAAGTGACTGCCAGCGGTAAGGGCCAGCAACATGGCCTGCGGCACGTTCGAGCACTTTCATGCCGACGCTTGCGTAAGCCCCCGAGTCTCCGATCGCTCTCACGTGCAGACCGGTCAAGACCCCATCGGCGTCGCAGCCGGCCCGAACGTCAAGAGTGATCGGATGACGTTTTGCATGCATCCGGAAACTTTCGACGCGGCTCAAGGTGCACTTTACGGGATGGCCGAGTAGCCACGCAGCGAGCGCAGCATGGCCTTGGTTGCTCATGTCTTCTTTGCCGCCGAATGCTCCACCATTTGATACGAGCTCGACCGTTACCCGCTCGCGTCCGACGCCAAGAATCGAGGCGATGTCGTTGCGGTCATCCCAAACACCTTGACCACCTGAGTAAACATGCAAGGTTTTCTGGTTGCCTTCACCTGAAGGTACTGCAAGCGTTGACTCGGGTTCAAGGAATGCGTGCTCGATGCGTTGGGTGGTGAAGGTTTCAGACACGAGATGAGCACTTGATGCGAGTGCGTCCTCGATGGAAAGTCCCTCATCCCGGTGATACGCGCTCACCGACAGCACATTTGAGTCAGTACCCCAGACTGCAATAGGAGAGTCAGAGGCAAGCGCAGCTTTTGCATCTGTGACAGGAGAATGGACGATGTATTCCACCTCGATGAGCTCTGCGGCTGCTCGTGCATGCTCGCGCGTGTCGGCAACGACGACCGCAAGAACGTCGCCACCAAACGAGGTCGTTCCGCCCAGAGGAATCATGAGTGGCCAGTCCTTATGAATGAGGCCTGATCGCAATTCACCAGGAATGTCAGCTGCGGTGAGCACGCTGACGACGCCGGGGGCGGCGATGGCATTCGCAACATCAATGTTGTTGATGTCGGCACGGGTGTGATCGGTGAGGTGGAGTGCAGCGTGAAGCATTCCCGGCACCCGAATGTCATCGATGTAAGGGCGATCCCCGAGCGTCAACGGATGCGCCTCATACTTCATTCCTCGCGCACCGACGCCGCTTTTCACCTTTGGCAATTCGACTGGAGTCCCGTGGGCAACCGCCTCAATCGCGTCGAGAATTTTGACGTAGCCAGTGCATCGGCACAGGTGGGCCCCGAGGTGAGGGGCCATCGACTCTCGAGTCAGAGAGGAGCCTTTTTTCGAAATTTGGTAGTGCGCTCGCATCACAATTCCCGGAATACAGAAGCCGCATTGGAGTCCACCACACGCTGCGAATGCGTCAGCAAATTGTTGGCGCTCGCCCTCTGGGAGTCCTTCGAGGGTGGTGATCTTGCGCCCTTCGCACGCGTCAACAGATTGTTGACATGCGACTACGGCCTTGCCATCGATGAGTACCGTGCAGCAGCCGCACTGTCCGGAGGGCGAACATCCGTCTTTCGGCGACGTGATATCGAGTTCGTCTCGCAGTGCTGAGAGCAAGTGGGGGTGGTCGCCGGTAATGGCCGACAGCTCGCCGTTTACCGTGAATTGGATTTCACGAGACATGCCGTAACTTTACTGATTGTAAAAGCTGTGTCTGTGTCGCAAGATTGAGACAGACAGTTTCAACTGCGCGACGATAAAGAGATGTCAGTAGTAAAAATCAACGCAATTGAGATTCCCGAAGGTGCAGGACCCGAACTCGAGGCCCGTTTTGCCGCAAGGGCTGGCATGGTCGACCAAGAGCCAGGCTTCGAAGAATTCATGCTGTTGAGACCCACAGCTGGAGAGGATCGCTACTTCGTCGTGACACGCTGGGAAAGCGAAGAGGCTTTCCAAGCGTGGCGCAGTGGTCAAGCTTTCGCCCACCAACATCGCGAGACCCACACCGAAGACGGCTCAGGTGACGCAAAGCCGCAGCACGCAGTCGCCACAGGAGCCTCACTTCTTGAATTCGATGTTGTTTCGCTCACAGTCGCTGACGGTTCGTGACAGTCGTAGGCTGTTGACCTTGTGACACTCATTGTCCAAAAGTACGGCGGCACTTCGGTAGCTGACCCTGACCGTATGCGTGCCGTTGCTGACCACGTTGCGTACACCCGGCATCATGGCGCAGACGTCATTGTTGTGGTTTCAGCAATGGGCAAGTCGACCGACAATTTGCTGAAGCTTGCGAACGACGTGTCAACCGTGCATCCCGGTCGCGAGATGGACATGTTGCTTACCACCGGCGAGCGGGTATCTATGTCGCTGCTGTGTATGGCACTTGCGGAGCGTGGTGTTGAAGCCATCAGCTTTACCGGGAGCCAAGTCGGCATCATTACGGATAGTGCGCATGGCAAGGCGAAGATTCTTGAGGTCAGGGGTGACCGTCTTCGAGAGGCCCTTAATGAAGGGAGAGTCTGCGTTGTCGCAGGGTTCCAAGGGGTCTCAACCGATCGTGAGATCACCACACTCGGGCGAGGCGGCTCCGACACAACTGCGGTCGCTCTCGCAGCGGCACTCGACGCTGACGCATGTGAGATCTATACCGATGTTACGGGTGTCTTCTCCGCTGACCCCCGAATTGTTCCGCAGGCACACAAACTAGCGCGCATCAACTTCGATGAAATGCTCGAAATGGCAGGAGCAGGGTCGAAGGTGCTTGCGCTGCGGTCGGTTGAATTTGCCCGAAATCACAATGTCCCTCTCCACGTCCGCTCAAGTTTCACTTGGGAACACGGTACGTGGGTGACCTCTGAGGAGCCTGCAATGGAAGATCCAATTATCTCTGGTGTGGTAACTGATGCGAGTGAGGCAAAGCTCACTGTGCTCGGGGTTCCGGACCGTCCGGGAATTTCCGCAACCCTGTTTGAGCCCCTAGCGGAGGCAAATGTCAACGTCGACATGATCGTCCAGAACACGTCAACGGAAGGAACCACCGATATTTCCTTCACTGTGCCCTCAGCTGATCTGAAGGTTGCCGATGAAATCGTGTCAAGGATTGCGAGTGAGATGTCGGCAGCCGGCGTCACTCAGGACAGCGAGATCGCAAAGATCTCTCTCGTCGGAGCGGGAATGAAGACGTCGCCGGGCATCGCTGCACGCATGTTTAGATGCTTGGCGGATGCTGCAGTAAACATCGAAATGATTTCGACATCGACCATCCGTATTTCCGTTGTCATCGCCGCAAGTGACCTTGAGACTGCCGCTCGCATTTTGCACGCCGAATTCGATCTTGATTCGGGCGAGTCGTATTCCGCTCCGCTGCCAGAACGCAAATGACCGACCGGCATTCGCCGCAATTTGTGGTTGAGGTGTGCGAGAATTCCTCTTGATGCGTCAACGTTCTCAGCTCATTGCGTGGAAAGTTGCGGGCCGCGTCTCTGATCGTCAGAACAGTGCTGATGAAGTCGTTCGAGAAACCGGGTGGGTCTTCAATAACGTCACGGGGGATCACCTCACCCTTGCCGGTTTCGTGGCGACGGGAGATGTTGAGGTCCCGGCTTTTTTGGAGGCATTCGGTCTTCGCAACCCTGAAAATCAGCAGCAGACGATGATTGAAATCGGCTCGGGAATCGGTCGGATGACTGCGGCATTCACCCGCGAGTTTGACCGTGTGATTGCCGCAGATCTTGACATCGGATTTCTTGAGCGTTGTTACGAGACTGTCTCGAGGTTTGGGCGGGTCGACCATCTGCGTACTCTTGAAGTTGCAGACGGTCGCTCGCTCGCGCTTAATGATGACAGCGTTGATTTCGCTTTTAGCTACCTCACGCTGCAACATTGCTCTCAGGGCGATGCGTTGGCTCTCGCTCGCGAGGCAGTTCGAGTTACCCGATCTGGTGGTCGCATTGCGCTGAACTTCCGGGGCCCCTCTCGGATCGATCTATTGCTCCTGCCTTTAGGAGCCATTGCTCGTGTCGCTTTTCGTCTTCCCCGCATTGGTGAGTGGCTCAGCCAGCGTAGGTCAATTACCCGGTTGGCTTGGCAAGTAAGTCGAATTTCACCGAGTCAAGTTCTCGCTGCGCTGGGGGCTTCGATCGATGGCGTGACTATCTGGTCGGGTGGTCCCGTCGATGATCTACAAGGAGCGTTTCGTCATGGGCGCTTCGAGGGCATCAATGAGAACCATTGGTGGATTACCGCCACCATCGTCTAACAAGAGCACGTCAGCCGACATCAGGCGAGCGACTGCTCATCGTCATGTGCCGTTAGCCTGCCGGCATGCGCATTGGTGTAGTAGGTGCAACTGGGCAGGTCGGTGGCGTCATGCGGCGGCTCCTGGCTGAACGTCTTTTTCCCGCCAGCGAGGTTCGGTACTTCGCCTCGGTACGGTCGGCTGGAAGCACCCTTGCTTGGGATGGTGCTGATGTTGTTGTTGAAGATGCGTCGACTGCCGACCCTTCTGGGCTTGATGTCGCGCTCTTTTCTGCGGGCGCCACGTCATCGCGCGAACTTGCACCCAAGTTCGCCGCTGCGGGCGTGACCGTCATCGACAACTCGTCGGCGTGGCGAATGGACCCTGAGGTTCCACTTGTTGTGAGCGAGGTCAACCCCGACGAAGTGAAGAACATTCCAAAAGGAATTATTGCCAACCCGAATTGCACGACGATGGCGGCCATGCCTGTTCTAAAGCCGCTTCACGATGAAGCAGGTCTTCTTCGAATGATTGCGTCGACGTATCAGGCTGTGTCAGGTGGCGGTCTCGCAGGCGTTGAGGATCTCGATGAGCAAGCCCGAGCGGCCGCAGAGCATGCGGCCGAACTCACTCATGATGGCCAGGCAGTCGACTTTCCGCCGGCCAGAAAATTCGCTGACACGATTGCGTTCAATGTGCTCGCACTCGCAGGATCAATGGTTTCTGATGGCTCTCTTGAGACTGACGAAGAGCAGAAACTTCGCAATGAGAGTCGAAAGATTCTGAGTATTCCAGAGTTGAGAGTGTCAGGAACGTGTGTGCGGGTGCCAGTGTTTACGGGTCACTCACTTTCGCTGAATCTTGAGTTTGAACGAGCGATTTCGGTCGACCGTGCGCTAGACGTGCTGTCAGTTGCACCTGGTGTTGAGTTGAGCGACGTGCCAACCCCTCTTGAGGCGGCGGGCCGGGACCCCAGTTATGTGGGCCGGGTGCGTCGAGACCCGTCAATCGATGACGACCGAGGCCTCGCCCTCTTTATTTCGAATGACAATCTTCGTAAGGGTGCGGCTCTGAACGCCATTCAGATTGCAGAGCTTTTGCTCTGAATACATTCTGTTCAGCATCCACAGGGAATCGCTGAACACTTCGGGCACCCGTCTTTGTAGCGGTCAACGACCTCGGTTAGGTCGACTCCGACCTGGTTCGCCAGCGTAGCTATCCACGCAAGCACGTCACTGAATTCGTGTTCTACTTCGGCGGGTGTGCCTTTTCGAACGGCTTGGGCGAGCTCCCCCAGTTCTTCACAGAGCCAAGCAACGGTTGGGGCAACTCCTCGTTCTCGATCGCGGTCGCCGTAGGTGGCGTCGATGACATCTTGAAGTTCGCGGAAGTTCACACTATGACCGTAGCTCGAACATTTAGCCCAATAATCGCCGACGAAAAGTGGGATCTCTTTCGTAATCTCCGACCGTCCCGAATCGGCACGATGAGGTGAGTGGGGAGCCGTGGTCAGGGTGACCGGTGTTCTCGGTCTCATGAGAAACGGTGGCGGTTGGTTTGTCGATGATGTTGAACATCGCTCAACTGTGGCACAGTGTTAGCAAGGTTGGGGCTGACGTCGTGTAACTCGTCTGAAGGGCACTGCCCGCGTAACGTTGGGATATGACACCGCAAGTACCCGACCGAACCGTCTTCGAGCGAGCACTTCCTCGAGAGGAGATGGACGACACCACACGTGCGCTCTTTGACGCTGCCCTCGGTGTGCAAGAGCATGCACATGCCCCGTACTCGAACTATCACGTCGGGTGTTCGGTGCTGACCTCATCTGGACAGATTTATGTGGGTGCCAACATTGAGAATGCGGCATACCCGCAGGGTCTGTGTGCAGAAGCGACCGCTCTTGCCGTGATGGCGTCTCACGGTGAACGGCAAGCACGGGTCGTGCTCACGGTGTGTGATTCTGAAGGCCTTGCAACGTCGTGTGGGGGATGTCGCCAGAAGATCCGTGAATTCGCGACTTCCGAGACGATCATTCATGCCTGCAGCCGAAATGGTCTCTGGGCGACGTACACGATGGACGGTTTATTGCCAGATTCGTTCGGTCCCGAGCACCTTTCACCAACCATAAATCCATAGAAAGAGAAATCCTTAGTGATAGCGACTCAAGTTTTCTGTTACTAACGTTGGTGCGATTGTGTTGCACTCATAGACTGTGAAGAAACCCCCACACAACGCAGTGTGACCAACTCACTAAGGAGCACAACCAAATGCCAAAGGCAGTCGGTATTGACCTCGGAACGACAAACTCCGTTGTCGCAGTTCTTGAAGCGGGCGAGCCCGTCGTTATTCCAAACTCAGAAGGCGCACGAACAACCCCATCAGTTGTTGCGTTCTCAAAAGCGGGAGAGGTCCTCGTCGGTGAAGTAGCCAAGCGTCAGGCCATTACGAACCCAGACCGAACCTTCAGGTCAGTGAAGCGCCACATGGGCGAAAACTGGAAGAGCGATGACGTCGATGGCAAGCAGTACACACCGCAAGAAATTTCGGCCCGCACACTTATGAAACTCAAGCGTGACGCCGAGGCCTTCCTAGGAGACACCGTCACCCAAGCAGTGATCACGGTGCCCGCGTATTTCGATGATGCCCAGCGCACCGCAACCAAGGAAGCTGGCACAATCGCCGGTCTTGAGGTCCTGCGCATTATCAACGAACCAACCGCAGCTGCACTCGCGTACGGGCTCGATAAGGGTTCCGAAGATGAGACCGTTCTCGTCTTCGACCTTGGTGGCGGTACCTTCGACGTCTCGGTTCTCGAAATCGGCGACGGTGTCTTCGAGGTGAAGTCAACCCACGGCGATACGAGCCTCGGCGGTGACGACTGGGACCAGCGGGTGATCGACTGGCTCGTTACCCAGTTCAAGAACGCTCAGGGTGTCGACCTTTCGAGCGATCGCATGGCGATGCAGCGTCTCCAGGAAGCGGCCGAGAAGGCAAAGATTGAACTCAGCCAGGTGCAGTCGACGCAGATCAACCTCCCGTTCATTACCGCAAATGCGGATGGGCCACTTCACCTTGACGAGACACTGTCCCGTTCGAAGTTTCAAGAAATGACAGCAGACCTCATCGAACGCTGTCGGATCCCATTTGAGCAGGCCTTGAAAGACGCAGGCATCTCCAAGGGCGATCTCCACCACGTGATTCTCGTCGGTGGTTCAACCCGCATGCCCGCCGTCACCGATCTCGTTCAGTCGATGACCGACAAAGAGCCGAACAAGACCGTCAACCCTGATGAAGTTGTTGCGGTTGGTGCTTCGGTGCAGGCAGGTGTGTTGCGTGGAGATGTCAAAGACGTGTTGCTTCTTGACGTCACTCCGCTCAGTCTCGGTATCGAAACCAAGGGAGGCGTGATGACCCGTCTCATTGAACGCAACACGACAATTCCAACTAAGCGAACCGAAGTGTTCACCACTGCAGAAGACATGCAGCCGTCGGTTGAGATTCATGTACTGCAGGGTGAGCGAGAAATGGCGTCGTACAACAAGACCCTTGGCAAGTTCCAGCTCGTCGATCTTCCGCCTGCTCCACGAGGAGTTCCTCAAATTGAGGTGACATTCGACATCGACGCAAACGGTATTGTGCACGTTGCTGCCAAAGACCGGGCGACGAACAAAGAGCAGTCCATGACAATCACCGGTCAGTCAACCCTCGACAAAGACGACATCGACCAGATGGTGAAAGATGCCGAGGCGCACGCCGAAGAAGATAAGTCTCGTCGCGAAGAGGCTGAAGTTCGTAACAACGCGGACTCCCTCGTGTATCAGACCGAGAAAGTGCTTCGAGAGCAGGGTGGGAACGTCTCCGATGAAGAGAAAGCTGCGGTTGAGGGACCACTCGCTGACCTTAAGGCTGCCCTTGAAGGTACCGACACCGCTGCCATCAAAGAAGCAACCGAGAAGCTCATGGCGTCGAGCCAAGAGTTCAGCCAGAAGCTGTACGAAGCAGCTGCACGTGACAATGCGGCCGGAACTTCAGCTTCAGGATCTGCAGATGAGTCAGCAGATGATGACATCGTTGATGCTGAGATTGTCGACGAACAATGAGTGAGATGTCGTCCCACGACGACGATGTTCTCGACCCTGAGGACGAACGGGGCTCAGAGGTGGAAGATTTCACCTCTGAGACTCCACGTTCATCTTCATACTCAACGTCAACTACTGCAGATTATGGAGCAGGTGATTCGATCGATGTTGAGGGTCTCGACGATCTCACCGAGGGTGACGGTTCTTTAGGTGAAGAAGAAGTAGACGAAGTTGCTGCAGAGATCGAGCGGTTCCGAGAGCTCGCAATGCGAACGCAAGCCGACTTTGAGAACTATCGCAAGCGAGTGACGAATCAGATCAACGATGAGGTCGATCGCGCAACAAGTCGCGTTGCAGAGGCACTATTGCCCGTGCTTGATGCAACAGAAGCCGCCTACGTTCGTCACCCAGAGGAAATTGGGCCGCTGCTCAATGTGTTTCTCGTCGAGTTGAAAAAGGTTGGACTCGAGGCGATGAACATTGCTGACCAGCCATTCGACCCCGAGACGGCTGAAGCGGTAGCCCATGAACCAGGAGAAGGCGCTGAAATCGTTGTGGCGGAGGTGCTTCGTAGCGGTTACATGTGGAAGGGCCGAACATTGCGTCCAGCAATGGTTCGAACGAAAGACTGAGGAACGACATGGCTGCGCAGAGAGAGTGGTTCGACACGGACTACTACTCGGTGCTGGGCGTTGGTCCAGAGGCCTCTTCGAAAGAGATCACTCGCGCCTATCGAAAACTTGCGCGCGAACTACATCCTGATAAGAACCCTGGTGACACGGCGGCCGAAGAACGTTTCAAAGCGGTGAGTGCAGCTTACGACGTGCTCGGCGACGAATCACGCCGAGCCGAGTACGACGAAGTTCGCCGGCTCGGGCCGATGGCCGGACAGGGCGGACAGAGCGGATTCAGCTTCGACGTCGGCGATATGGGTGGCTTTGGCGACCTATTTGGTCAGATGTTCAACAATGGCCGCCAGCGTGGCTCTGCCGGTCCTCGCCGAGGGGCAGACCAGTCAGCTCGTCTGACATTGTCGTTTTACGACGCAGCAAAAGGCGTAACCACCAGCCTCAATGTGACAAGTGAAGGTCGGTGCGAGACCTGCACGGGTTCAGGTGCCCAACCGGGGTCGGAACCTCGACTGTGCGGAGTGTGTGGCGGACGTGGTGCCGTTGATGAGAATCAGGGTCCGTTCTCGTTCTCCACACCGTGCCGGGGCTGTAATGGACACGGTCGCGTCATTGATAATCCATGCGGAACCTGTGGTGGAACTGGCGTAACGGTCGGTCACCGAACAGTGCAAGTGCGCATTCCTTCTGGGGTGAGCGACGGCCAAACCATTCGTTTGAAGGGAAGAGGAGGCCCGGGTCGAAACGGAGGACCAGCAGGTGATCTTCTCGTTGAGGTCGCAGTTCAGCCACACGAACGATTCAGCCGTCAGGGTGTCAATCTCGAGGTCACGCTCCCGGTGACGTTCTCTGAACTCGCTCTTGGATCTGAGGTCGATGTGCCAACCCTTGAAGGGGAGTCTGTTCGTCTGCGATTGCAACCAGGCACACAAAGCGGATCACGGCATCGAGTGAGCGGTCGCGGTATCGAGGTGACAAAACGGGGAACGGCGACGCACGGCGATCTCATCGTTCGCGTCGTGGTTGATATTCCCACTGTTCTCACCGACGAGCAGCGCAAAGCGGTCGAACACCTCTCAACGGTGCTCGCCGAAAACCCGAAAGCCCAAACGGTCTACGATGAGAGTGCGTCATGAATATGAGAACTTCACAGCAAGCGGTCTACGTCATTTCAGTGGCAGCTGAACTTGCCGGCATGCATCCGCAAACTCTGCGCATTTATGAGCGACGCGGTCTTGTCCAACCGGCTCGTACCGATGGCGGCAATCGGCGTTATAGCGATGATGACATTGAGTTGTTGCGCCGCATCTCAGAACTTGTCGATGCGGGAATGAATCTTGAAGGAATCCGTCGGGTGATGGAGCTCGAGGCTGAAGTCGAGCTACTTCGGAACGAACTCGAGCATGCAAGGCAGCAAGTTGTTGAGGCTGTCGACGAAGCCGAACGTCGGCACCGTCGAGATCTGGTGCCACTTCGACAGAGTGTCGCTATTTTTGGTGAACGACTCAGATTTCCCGAGGTTTGATCCGAACCGGATGATCATCGCTGGTTCGACACTGCCCAGTAGCGGTGTCAAATCTCCATCCGTGGAGGGTGCAGACCAGATCATCGCCGTCAATTTCTCCGAAGACTGAGAAATCTGCATTTCGGTGCGGGCATCGGCGTTGGACAATGAAATTCCCAACCTCAACGTCGGTTTCAGGAATGTCTGCAGACGCAGCCTCGGCAATCTTCGCTCGTGCTTCAGCCTCCGCTCGAGTGATTCGTTCTACGGAAAGCGACTTCAAAAAGTTGTAGACGTTCTCGTTGTACTGTCCTCGACGCCAGGCGGAGAATCGACACGACAGCAGAAGCGAATTCGACCAGTCGACCGCGCCAGAGTCAACGGTGAGTTCGAGAAGATCTCGCGGAAATGTGAATCGGAACCCCGGAGGCGATTCGGTGTAGTCGACAGTGCTTCCGTCTACGACCTTCCGTTGCGCAACATCGACGAAAATCTCAAGCACTGAACCGTCATCATGTTTGGCTTCGATAAGTATTGGGTCCCCAATGAGGTTGCAGACGGTCGGTGCTTTCTGCATGAGCGGTTCCCACCATGCAGAAAGCCGAGCGACGAGGTCAGTGGGTTTGCGTTTCCACGCGGCGTGGGTGTCGTCTATCCATTGTTGCCAGTCTGAGCGGTAGTGCTCGAGGTATGACAACTTGTTGCTGAAGATCTTGTCGACTTCTTGACTCGACAGGGGGTGATCCACTGCGATCTCGATTGGTGTCACCGATACCACTGTGCCGGGGATCGCAAGGACACCGTTCTTGCCGGCCGCCGCCAGCTGGTCAAGGAACCATCGCTGATCGGGGAAGATGCTCGCTTCTTCACCAGAAATCATGTTGAGCCCAAACAGGTCATCATCGAGAAATACCGGCGGACCCGCACTAGGGATGACAGCTCGGGCATCGAGTGCGTCAACATATTTCATTGCCCGGTTTCCCTGGCTTTCCACCTTCGCCCGACAGAGATCTGCCATTTCTTCCTCAGCAAGGTCGTACACCATCGGGTACCAAATAGCTCCCGAGTATTGCAGCCAGTGCAGGTCGACGGGGCCGTGCGAACGAAGAGCCGCAAGATCGTGCGTTCGGCAGTCGTTCTGATTGACGATCCGATGAACGCCGTCGCTCACCATGATTGCGGAGTCACCGCCGGGGCCATCAGTAATCGAGGTCTCTACATGGATTGCAACGGAGAGACCGTCACGTAGCTCCTGCTCCTCACCATCAACAGTATGGATGAACTGCGAAAAGCCGAGTCGTTCGAACTCGCGTTGTTGTTCAGATGTTGGATAGTCCGGAAGGAGAATTGGGATGTCTCGCCTTAAATGTGACGCGAGCCAGTGCGCGTCGTGGTGGTCACCGTGTAAGTGCGAGACGTAGAGATAATCAGCATGTTCGATGCGATGAAGTAGTTCAGCATCGAGGTGATCATTTCGGGGGAAGACAAACCATGAACCGAGAAATGCTGGCTCGAACCACGGGTCGCAGAGAATCGACCCTGCCTCACACTCGATGAGGATTCCGGCATGACCGAGAGACGTTGCGCGCATGGGTCAGACAACGGGAGGGTCGGTCGATTGCTGCCCCGCCCGAGACACGTGCTCGGTCCAACTGTCTCCATTCCAATAGCGGAGTTCAAATCGACCCGAGGGGTCGGCGTACCAGCCTGCGGGTGCTGCCGCTGAGGACGCAACCGAGGATGGCTCGGCGCTCGCCGTTGTCTCAGATGCAGTTGACTGCATTCCCCAACCAACCCCGCCTTCTTGGGCTGGTTGCTCAACAGCGGGAGCTGCTGCAGGTTCTTGTGGTGTCCCAGAGGCTTGACGTGAAAGATAGGCGACGATATCGGAGCCAGCGTTGACGATGGAGACCACCGTCCAACCCTCACTTGACAGTCGTTGAAGTTCATCCGAGAGATTCGGTGCCTCGAATGACGACACACTGACCGATGTGAACTCGAGCATGATTCGAACCTTACCCGCTAGAAACTGCAGGTGCCTGACGAAACCGGCAAACTATAGGGGTGGCAGTCGTAGCGCTAACCAAGTACGAGATTACCGACATGGTGGAAACTTTGTCGGCAACCCTTGCCGTCATTGTCGGAGTTGCAACTCTTGTCATTGCTGTGAGTTGGATCACAGGTCAAGAACGTGTTCTTGGAGCAGTCAGAGAATTTCGGTCAACGATCACGCTTTGTGTTGCGGGCGGCGCAATGCTCGGTTCGCTGTATTTCTCTGAAGTGGCTAACTACATCCCGTGTCGGTTCTGCTGGTTTCAGCGCGTTGCTATGTACCCGATTGCGTTGATCGGTCTCGTCGCCTTCATTCGACGCGATGCTGGGGCACGTTTCTACGTTCTGCCTATGGCTGCGATTGGAGCGTGCATATCGGGATGGCACTATCTCATCGAGTGGCGGCCGGGCCTCGATACCGGTTCGTGCTCAGCGACCGGGCCATCGTGCACCGATATCTGGTTCCGCTCATTCGGGTTTCTGACCCTTGCTGGTATGGCATTAATTGGCTTCCTCGCTCTTATCGTCGTGAATGCGATTCCGGAGCCGGTTGACGAGTGAGGACAGTTATTGCAGCGTTCTGCGCGGTTGTGAGCGCAGCGGCATGTTCATCAGATGTCGTCGTGCGCTTTGAATCAAGTCCGTCACTAGTAACTGAACAGCCCGCCGAAGAAGACGACAGCGAGCCGGCAAACACTGTGCCGAGAGGCGAAGACGATGCACGACCGGAACCGATCGAATTTCCTAAAGAATTCGAAGATCAGGTTCGACAAGTAATCATCGAGGGAGATTTACTTCCCACTCTCGTTGACCCTCATGGTGATGAATCTGTGGGAATGCCAATTCCGTCGTTGATCGGCGAAAATTTTGAGGGAGAGGTCGTTGCGGTTCGTCCTACCGATGGGGTGGCAACACTCGTTGTGTTTCTGGCTCATTGGTGCCCCCATTGCAATAACGAGATTCCAGAAATCAACCGGATTAGAGATGCTGAGGCGTGGCCGTCTGGACTTCGTGTTGTCGGTGTGAGCACTGCGGTGGCTCCTCAACGGCCAAACTTTCCTCCTCAAGGTTGGCTCGCAGAGAAAGATTGGACCTACGACGTCATCGCTGATGCCTATGATGCCGATCGTTCAACGTTCATCGCAGCCGAGGCCTTTGGGGTGACCGGATTTCCGTTCATGGTGCTCATCGACGAAAGCGGCCTCATCCGAGGGCGCTGGGGTGGCGAGCTTGGGGCGCTTGCACTTGCCGAGCTTGTTACGTCGTTAATCGATCCGCCAGCAGATGTATGAGCGCTGGTTGAATCGACCACTCCGCCGCCAGTTGTAACGCACGCGTGCGCGCCGACCCATCGGGCCCGCCTGTTTGTGAGGCTCGAATCATGACATTTTTTGCAGTGTGTTGATTGTCGACGAACTCAATGACATCGGTGCGCCAACCGAGAGCAGCGAGGACATCGGCTCGAAATGTATCGGTCAAGAGGTCACCGAGACGTTCGCGGACTATGCCGTGGCGAACGAGTGACTCGAACCCAGGAGGAATGTGCGAGCGATCGATTTGGCGCTGGAGATCATGTTGACAACACGGAGCGACGAGCAGATGTGTGCTCTTCCACGCAATCGCTTGAGCGATTGCGTCATCGGTGGCGGTATCACACGCATGCAGCGCAATCACCAGATTTGGTTCGGCACCAAGCTTGGGTTGCCACTGCGAAATTGCTCCCGTTACGAATTCGATCGTTGACCATCCGAGTTGCTCGACCGTGTTGTTGAGCCGAGCCATGAGCTCACCCTTGAGGTCGACTCCAATGGTATGAACGTTCACACCTGAAGCCTTTAGATGGTGGTGAGCTGCCAATGTGAGCACACCTGATCCGCAACCAAGGTCAACGATTTGGAGTGGAGTGGCACGATCGTGATCGGCGACAAGGTGGTCGAGAATGCCGACGAACTGTTGAACCTGCCGGAATTTGTCCCGAGCGTTAGGTCGCACCGTGCCGTTCTCGGTTGAGATGCCGACGTGACGGAGAAACGGTGACGATTCAGCGATGAGATGCTGCTTTTGGCGGTCATGCTGGGTGGTCGAAAGTTCTCGAGAGGGTGCGTGCCTCACCTGTTGCACCTTGCCGCGACGCGAGATGGTGACTTGAAGATCGCCGGTAGTCGTTCGAATGAACGCAGTTCTCATTCCCGAAGCAAAAAGATGAACAATGCGTTCGGTTGCTGCCTCAGTGTCGAGGTTAATGACACGTGTGTTGGCGCCGTCGAACTCTTCAAATTGGATGATGTCGGCATCGCCGATCGACACGGGTCGCATACGAACTCGTTCGAGAGAGGTGGTCGCTGCGGGGCGATGTCCTCGGATGGTGGCATCGATAAAGCCGTCTTGAAAGACGGTTGTCGCAAGGAAGCGAACCTCGTCCGTGTCGATAGGAAGATCAGTGGTCACGGAGCGAGATCCTTTGCCGCTGATGAGACGAGAGCATTCCACACGTCGTCATCTTCGTACCCCAATGCCCACAACGCCACACCTCGTATTCCAGCACGACGAGCCATCTCGACTCGGAGTGTGACACCATCAGCATCAATCCAATGCAACTGTCGTGTTTGCACACAACTCGAGATGCCATCATCAATTTCGAGTTCGTAGGTGGCAGACCATTCACCGGTCGAGGCATTGGCGACAGGTTCGATATTGCGACGAGCAATGAGATCGTCGAGGGTGCCCGGGTTGATGCTGGTGCGACCTGGGGCATCTGCTGGACAGTCACCAATGACGATGGTCGGCCAGTTATAGCCATACGACGGAATTCCAAGAACGACACGATCGTGAAACTCGGGCGGCACTGCGAGCAACACGCCATCGATAACCTGTTGAACCCAGTCGAGTGGAGCGATTGGGCCGGGTTCTGCCACCGAGTAGTCGTAGGCCATGATGCGAAGCCCATCGACGTGTTCGGCGATCGCACCGTGGTCGTACACCCAATAGCCCGGGTCTCCGGTGACCCTCTCGTCGTACACGGCCGGAATGCTGACCGACAGTGTGCGGCCGTCGTCATGAAGAACCTCAGACAGTTCTGTGATGAACGCGACCCAGTTCGGTCGCGTCGTTGACCATGTTGATGGGCTATCGGCAAATGCGAACTGCTCGTAGTCGATGTCGATCCCATCGACCTCAAGATCGTCTGCAAACCGTTGAATCGCATCGACATGTGCTGATCGAACAATCGGGTCGGAGAGCACGGTTGCCATCTGGCCTGCGTCCATCCGATCGAGTAAAGACGGCACGATTGCGACATCGGAATTGCGAAGACGATCGATGTAGGTCTGAGCGAGGTCGTCTGGTGCGAAGGTATCTGGCTCGATCGAATCGAACCCTTTCACAGAAAACCAAAATGGCGATACCTCTCTGAGGTTGCGAAGGCGTGAATCACCCGAATCGGGTTGCTGCAAGATTCGATCAAGAACCCAGTACGGCGTCCATCCATCGATCGTCACTGCGGCAGGAGGTTTCGGTGATGACGAGATGGTGGGGCTGGTGTCATCTGATGCGCCAGACCAGATGGCAATCCCGATAACCCCAATACACACGGCAAGAAGTGACGCAAGTAAGGCTTGCGAGCACCTTGCGGACCGAAACGTGGTGGTGTCTACGTCGTCCATAACGTGGCGGCGTCAGTCTCGGTGAGTGACGAAATGATACGAACTCCGTCGATCTGCTCAAGCGGTTTCATATTCGGCACGCCGATGACCCGGCATCCAGCTGCCTGAGCGGACGCCACCCCTGTCGGAGAGTCTTCGATTGCGACACACGTCGAGGGCTCAACATTCAGCAGGGAAGCGGCTCGCAGGTACGGCTCAGGGTGAGGTTTGCCGTGTGCCACTTCATCACCGAACACCGTTACCTCAAACGTTGGGCGAGGAAGCTGTTCGAGGACAGCTTCGGCGAACCGTCGCCACGACATGGTGACAAGCGCACAGGGAATGCCAAGGGAGTGAAGTTCGTCGAGAAGTTCTCGAACTCCCGGTCGCCATGGCAGACGTTGTCGACATGAGGTGATGACAGCATCGAGCAGGTACTCAACAACGTCTCTCGGTGGAAGGTCGACGCCCCCGTGCTCAATGATGTAGGCGGCCGTATCAAGAAGGTCAAAACCCACCACTGCATGGGCATGCTCTTCTGACCAGGTGTTCCCAAATGATTTGACAAGCTGATGCTCAGCAGCGAACCAATACGGCTCGGTATCGACAAGTGTCCCATCCATATCCCACAGCACTGCTGCGGGAACGTTTGACATCTTCTTGATTACTCTTGGACGAGTTCGATCAGGGTTCCGAAACTGCCTTTCGGATGCATGAAGGCAACGGTGGTTCCACGACTACCAGGCCGGGGCGCCGAGTCGATTGCCGTTGCCCCGGCGGCAACCATTGCCTCGAGAGCAGCAGCGCAATCGCTCACCCGGTACCCGATGTGGTGAAGACCCTCGCCACGCTTTTCGATCGCCTTCGCAACAGGTGAGTCGTCTCGAGTGGGAGTCAGTAATTGCACGTAGCTTTCAGCAACTTTCAGCAACGCTTCTTCGACGCCGTCAGATTCAACGATCTCACGATGGTCGACGGTGGCACCAAATGCTCGCTCGTAGTAGTCGATTGCCGCCTCGAGATCTCGAACGGCGATGGCAACGTGGTCAATTTCTGTAAGCAACATATGAATAGTTTGCCTGAGAAGTCAGCCGGCGTGACGCCTGAAGGTCGTGATCTTGTGTTCTCCAATGCGATCACGCTTTTCAGGATCGTCGATTCCGAGGCCCTCTGAAGGGGCGAGGCAGAGCACTCCGGCCTTCCCTTCGATCTCATTTCGATGGACAGCGCGAGCTGCTTCGCCGGTGTCATCAAGGGTGTACACCTTGCTCAACAGGGGTTGGATACGGCCTTGGTCGATGAGGCGGTTCGCAGCCCACGATTCGGCGTAATTGGCGAAGTGAGACGACATGAGCTGCTTCAACTTCATCCAGAAGTGGCGGTTATCAAACTCGACCATGTAGCCCGATGTTGCTGCACATGTGACCACCGTTCCTCCACGTCGAACGGCGAAAATTGAGGCACCCATCGTTGAGCGCCCAGGGTGTTCGAAGACGATGTCGGGATCTTCGCCGATGAGTTCTCGGATCTTTCCACCGAGCCGGCGCCATTCCGACTCATCTTGAGTGTGTTCGTCTTTCCAAAACGAGTACCCCTCAGCCCGGCGGTCGATGACTGCTTCACAGCCAAGGTCGTTGAGCAGTGCTGCTCGCTCAGGTGATGAGACCACGCCGATGGGTGTTCCGCCGCCGTTCAGAACGTATTGCACGCCGTAACCGCCGATACCACCGGTCGCACCCCAGATCAGCACCGAATCGCCTTGCTTCATTCGAGCTCCATTGTCGCTGACCAGCATGCGGTAACTCGTTGAATTGCAGAGCCCGTTGACCGCAGCCTCTTCCCATGTCAGATGGGTGGGCTTTGGCATCAACTGATTGGCTTTGACCACCGAGATATCTGCGAGGCCACCAAAGTTGGTCTCGAATCCCCAGATGCGTTGGTTGGTTGCAAGCATCGAGTCATCGTGCGCCGTGGGGTCTTGGTCGTCGACGTGGTTGCAGTGGACGGTCACTCGGTCTCCGGGCGTCCAGTTACGAACCGCAGACCCAACGCGAAGGACGACAGCGGAGGCGTCAGAACCAATAATGTGCTCGTCGCGCTTATGTCGGGATGCCCACTCAGATTCCCGAGCGAGACGATCGAGAAAGCCAAATGTGGGAAGTGGCTCAAAAATGGATGTCCACACCGTGTTGAAATTGATCGATGATGCCATAATCGCGATGTACACCTCGTCGGGTGCGAGTTCAGGCATGGCGACTTCGCCGATGTGAAGAGATTCTCGGGGGTCTTTGTCCTCTGATGCAAGGCCTTCAAACATCCCGACGTCATCGCGTTTCACGAACGCTGCTCGATACGACTCCGGAAGGGGGAGCGCCGCAATGTCGTCGCCAGACGCGCCTTCGAGAATGGCCTGCTGGATAGCGAGGGACTCAGAGTTGGGGGTTGACATATCGGAAACCTACCTGCGGGTAACTCCAACCTCCAAAGCGGACCAGGCGCGCAGTACGGTTTGAGATATGACCTCTTCACACATCGTTGCAGGAGCACGCACACCAATCGGGAAAATGAGTGGTGCGTTCTCGACAATGTCGGCTGCCCAACTTGGCTCGGTTGCAATCGCTGGTGCGTTAGAACGAGCGGGTGTCGACCCGGCTGAAGTTGACCACGTTGTGATGGGTCAGGTGTTGATGGCAGGTCAAGGCCAGGTGCCGGCGCGCCAAGCGGCGGCGGGCGCAGGAATCCCCATGGGCGTGCCATCGGTCAACGTGAACAAGGTGTGCCTCTCTGGCCTTAACGCCATCTATCTGGCCCACCAGATGATCATGAGCGGTGACGCCGACATTGTGGTTGCGGGCGGAATGGAATCAATGACGAATGCTCCGCATCTCCTCGCAGGAGCTCGAGGCGGGTATCGCTACGGCAACACCGAACTTGAGGACGCAATCATCAAAGACGGTCTGTGGTGTGCATTTGATGCATGTTTGATGGGTACCGGAACCGAGCGATATGCAGACGGTTCAATTGCTCGAGCCGAACAAGATCGCATCGCTGCTGTGTCACATGAACGAGCAGCGGACGCAACGAAGAACGGTCGGCTCGCCGATGAAATTATTCCGGTCGAAGTGCCTCAGCGACGAGGGGATGCCATCATCGTTTCAGAAGATGAGGGCATTAGGGCCGACACCACCGAGCAAAGTTTGGCTGGGCTCCGTGGAGCGTTCGGAGGAGAAGGCACAGTCACCGCAGGTAACGCCTCTCAGATTTCCGATGGAGCATCAGCAGTGGTGATGATGTCATCGCGCGCCGCAGCAGATCGGGGGGTGGAGCCACTTGCAGAGTATGTCTCGTACGGAATGGTGGCAGGCCCCGATAACCCTTCGCTCCTCCTTCAGCCAGCGAATGCGATTAGAGCAGCTCTTGCGAAGACCGATCTTTCTCTCGGCGACATTTCGTTGTTCGAGTTAAACGAAGCGTTCGCTGCCGTCGGCATCGCGTCGATGAACGATCTCGGAGTGAGCGATGAGATCGTGAACGTCAATGGCGGGGCAATTGCCGTGGGTCACCCGATCGGCATGAGTGGTAATCGACTTGCCTTGACCCTCGCCCACGAACTTCGCCGGCGAGGTGGAGGGTATGGAGCGGCCGCACTTTGTGGTGGCGGTGGTCAGGGCGACGCGCTCATCATCAAAGTCTGACTAGACGTAACGCCCTCGCTTCTCAAAGCGGATCGTTTCTTTTGCCTCGCTAGTTCGACTCGGTGATGCGGGTGCGGCCTTCGAAGGCGCGCCCCAATGTGAGTTCATCGGCGTATTCAAGATCTCCACCAACGGGGAGACCACTTGCAAGTCGAGACACGGTGATGCCGAGCGGTGACAGCATGCGGGCGAGGTACATCGCCGTGACCTCTCCCTCGGTATTCGGGTTTGTACAGATAACGACCTCCGTGACCTGCTCGGGGCCAAGCCGTGCGAGAAGTTCCCGAATCTTGAGCTGGTCCGGCCCAATGCCCTCAAGAGGATTCATCGCGCCAAGGAGCACGTGGTAGCGACCTTTGAATTCGCCTGTTCGCTCAATCGCAATGATGTCGCGGGATTCTTCGACGACGCACAGGGTCGTGCCGTCGCGTCGCTCATCGGTACAAATGGGGCATAGCGACGACTCCGCAACATTGAAGCAGCGCTCGCAGAACTGCACTCGCGCTTTTGCTTCGCGGATGGCGTCAGCCAGTCGATACGCGTCAACCTCGGGAATTTTGAGCAGGTGAAATGCGATGCGTTGCGCAGACTTTGGCCCGATGCCCGGCAGGCGACCCAGTTCATCGATAAGGGTTTGGACCGGAGGTGTATGAACTGCAGCCATCTTTAGTCGTCAGTCGTTGTGATGAGTCGGGTGCCGGGAAAGATGTCAGCGATCTCCTCCTCGGGGCTCCGCTGCGGAGTGGTTGGTGCGTCAACGATGTCGTTCGGGTCGATAGGTTCTTCGACAATCTCGGTCATACCCGGTGATTGGGTAACCGCAGTTGGACCTTCAACGTTCAGCGCGAGTTCGACGACGACGCCAAGCGATTGCGCAAGTTGCTGCTGGACGGCACCTCGATGAACCTCACACTTTTGAGCGTGCACCTGACTCGGAAGCAACAGTTCTACCGACAATCCATTTGCAGAACTCGAGACCGCACCGACAGATGCCGGAGCGAAGAGTGCCCGAGTCATACCAGTGAGAGATGACCGCACACTGTCAGACCACACGGCGGTCACCGAGTGCTCATCATGTTCGGACGAGGTAGCGGCAGGAGGCGATTGTTCACGTAATTCGGGTGCTGTCGGCGTAGCGGTTGTTGCAGGCTGCTGCTCGTCTTGTTCCTGCGCAACCGGTGGTGCGGGTTCGGGTGCCGAAGCAGGCGAATCAGCGGTGACATTCTCGGCCGCAGGTCGAGGAATTGAGCCGCTTGGGTCAGGTCGCCGGGCACGACCACCAACAATGGCTTTGCCGGTTGAACTACTGCGCGGAGGCCCTTTTGCTTGTGGTGAATCGCCTTCTGCGAGTGCGCGCTCAAGACGTTCAAGTCTGGCGAGCAACGCTGATTGGCCATCTGCACCGCCATCGCCGGTCAATTGCACAAGTGCGATTTCAAACATGATTCGCGGGTCTGGAGCAAAACGCATTTCAACTAGTGCTGAGCCGAGGCGTTCCATCGCCCGAACGATTGACGCATTGCCAAGCTCTTGAGCAGTCGCTGCAAGATCATCGAGACGATCGTGACGTATCGAGATCATTTCAGGAGACATCACCGATAAGAACAGGTCTCTCAGGTGGCGCAAGAGTTCCTCGCACAGGGTGCGAGGATCATGCCCATTTGAAATTGCGTGGGCGGTTGCACTGAGCGCAATGCCGGTATCCGCATCGACAAGACAGCGAATGAACTCCGAGAGGTCAACAGAGTCGTCGACGTCACTCCCGCCCGCTGCAAGAAGTTCAAGTGCCGACAACGTGTCGCGAGCCGACCCTCCACCTTTTGCGAGCGCCGCATCAATGATGTGGTCATCGAGTGCAAAACCGGCATCTTCAGCAACCCACCTAATGTGCTCAGCGAGGGTGTCGCTCGGAAGAAGGTGAAATTGGAGATGCTGAGTTCGAGACCGAATGGTGTCTTTCAGCTTCTGCGGATCTGTTGTCGCGAGCACAAAAACGACGTGCTCGGGCGGTTCTTCGAGCACCTTCAGCAACGCAGCTGACGCCCCGGCGCTCAACATATGAACCTCGTCAAGGATGTAGACCTTGTGGCGGCCAGGCGTACCTAACGACACTTTGTCGATAAGGCCTCGAATGTTTTCTACGGAGTTGTTGGAAGCGGCGTCGAGTTCGAAAACGTCGTAACTATTGCCCTGCTCAACCGCAATACACGAATCACATTCGCAGCACGGTTCCCCATCTGAAGGGTTCGTGCAGTTCAGCACTTTGGCGAGTATTCGGGCGGTCGTGGTCTTACCGGTTCCACGCGGCCCCGAGAACAAATACGCCTGGCCCTCCCTTCCAGCCTTCACCGCCTCTCTGAGCGCGCGCACGATGTGTTCTTGGCCGCGCAACTCATCAAAACGTCGAGGCCGATATCGGCGGTAGAGCGACTGTGTAGCCATGTGAGGCCACACTACCCGCAGGGGATGACAGCGGTAAGAGAGGTGCGATGACTACCGTTGAGTCGTGGACTTCGCTCGTCATCGCTCTGCGGATTCGCGTGGGCTCTTACGAAGAGCGCTAGCGCTTACTGGCGTGGCGGTTGCCATTGTTGCAGCACTGCCTATGGCTGCACACGCGCAGTCAAGCGATAACTCGCTTGCAGGTTCAAGTCCCTCAGATGGTGCGACCCTTGGGACGTCGCCGGCGATCATGACGTTCACATTCCAGCAGCCGGTGGGATCTGACGAGGCGTTCACCGTCGCCGTGGGTTGCGGCACCCCGGCCCAGCCCCAAAGCACGGGAATTCCGCTGCTCGGAGATGACGATGTCACCTTCACTGTCGAAGTGTTGAGCCCTTTCCCGAAAGGGGCTTGCACGATTACGTGGTTGCTCCGGGATGATCTCGATCAAGCGATCGCAACAGATCTCATTGCGTTCTCAGTGTCTGCTGATACTCCAACCGCTTCATCAGTATCGACGGGTTCAACGATTCCTACCGCCGCATCGGGTGCAGCAGCGTCCTCGATAGGTGACGATGTTGAGCCGGTTGGGTCGACTGGTGGTTCGGTGTGGTTGGGAGGAGTGATTTCAAGCTACGGCATTATGGTTTTATTTGGTGCCGTCGTTGTAATTTCCTTTGGCTGGCCTGAGGGACCGCTCTACGAAATCACTCAACGGTTCACCTTCAAAATGTGGATGCTTGCCCTCGCCGGCACGTACCTCCACACTGCGGCGTTGACATCGTCATTGACCGGTACGTCGTTCACTGCGTCACTTAATCCGTTCAGTTTTGCCGACACGTTCACCGAGGGTTGGACTGGTGCTGCAGCCATCATCCGGCTGGTGGCAGTAATCGCATGTGTGTGGGTGGCGTATCGGCCAGAGGCGGTGCTTGACGACGTGTCCCGACCTCTTGCGATTGCGGCTCCTACAGTCGCGGTCGTCACGCTTGCGTTTGGCCGTGTGAGCGGCAATCTCGCCCTCATCGGACTCATCGTGATGATCCTCCACGTGATGGCCGTGGCGATTTGGCTGGGTGGTGTGATCTTTGTCGGTCGAGCCGTTCTCGCAGGACCGGGCGATCAGGATCTTGTACATGCCGTAAAGGCGTATTCCCGGATTTCGGCACCAGCAATTCTTGTTGTGATTATCTCTGACGTTGCTGAAACCATGCGGCTCGTCGGTGACGCGTTGTTTACCAGTTCTTACGGACGAGTGCTCATTCTCAAATTCTTGGCGGTCGGCGTCATGTTGTTTGTCGCCATTAAGGCTCGAGCGATGGTGCGAATGCGGCTCGGACGCGTTGACCAACTCACCCGCCGGAGTGCGATGCGCCTTCGAAGGGTGTTTGCAACCGAAGCCACGGTCGGCGTCATCGTGTTGATGTTTAGCGGTTGGCTGCTCGCCATCAACCCCCCGAAGGTGTCGCTCATTCCAGATCGAGAGTATGCCCTTGTCGTACCTCTCGCTGACGAGGCGGCAGGGTTCAGCGCGGAGGTATCGCTTGATCCTGGCGCGATGGGGCTCAATGCGCTCGAAGTTGAGGTGCTATCAGCGCCCGCAACCATCGTTGGGCTCCGACTCGAGTTTGATCCAGAAATTGGCAGCTACGGCCGTGGAACGATTCAAAATATTCCCCTTACGGGTACAGGTGTCGCTCGACTGAGTGCAGCCGATGGACTTCCGTTTGACGTGACTGGGAACTGGACGGTCACGCTGGCGGCGGTGTTTGAGTCGGGCCTTTCGGCTGTTGTATCTAGTCCGCTCGCAATTGTCGGTGAAGATGGAGTGGTGCCGACAACGACGACAACTCTCGTGATTGGCACGTCAATCGTGCCCTCTGAGACAACGGTTGTGGAAACAACAACGACCGATGTCACGCAGGCGACCACAGCATCTGTGGTCACTGTCGATTAGCGTCTTCGCTGTGTCGACAATGAAAGAACGCCTTGATGACCTGCTCAACCGTAAGGAGGCTGCCCGCAACGCCGGATCTGAGCGATCGGTTGAGCGTCAGCACGCAAAAGGCAAAATGCTGGCCCGTGAGCGCATCGATTACTTGCTCGACCCGGGCAGCTTTCACGAACTCGACATGTTGGCCCGGCACCGCGCCCATGAGTCAGGTCTTGACGAGCAGCCATACACCGACGGAGTGATTACGGGCTGGGGAACCGTTGATGGCCGAAAAGTGTTCGTCTTCAGCCAAGACTTCACCGTCTTTGGAGGTGCACTCGGCGAGGTGTTCGCAGAGAAAATTCACAAGGTGATGGACCTTGCCCTATCAACCGGTGCTCCAATGATCGGTCTGAACGATGGAGCGGGTGCCCGAATTCAAGAGGGCGTGGTCAGCCTTGCGTCATATGGAGGCATCTTCCGTCGAAACGTCATGTCGTCGGGCATCGTCCCCCAGATTTCAGTCATTCTGGGCCCGTGCGCAGGTGGTGCGGTGTACTCGCCAGCGATGACCGACTTCATCTTCATGGTTCGCGAGTCATCACACATGTTCATCACTGGACCAGATGTGGTGAAGACGGTGACCGGAGAAGATGTCACCCTTGAAGCTCTCGGTGGAGCGATGGCTCACGCCTCCAAATCTGGCGTTGCAACCTTCGTCACCGACGATGAGAAATCATGTCTCGACGAAGTTCGCTATTTGCTGTCGTTGCTCCCGCAGAACAACCTTGAAAATCCGCCAGCGATTGAGTCGACAGATGATCCTGAGCGCCTGTGCCCAGAACTCGACTCCATCCTCCCTGACAGTCCGAGCATGCCCTATGACATGGCACAGGTCATTGCCTCGGTAGTCGACGACGGCGAATTCATGGAGTACTTCCCGCATTGGGCGAAATCGATCATCTGTGGTTTTGCCCGTGTCGACGGTAAGACGGTCGGCATTGTCGGCAACCAGCCGATGGTGTTCGCCGGCGTGCTTGACATTGAGTCATCAGAGAAAGCGGCACGTTTCGTGCGCACATGCGATGCGTTCAATATCCCACTACTCGTCTTTGTCGATGTGCCCGGGTTCCTCCCAGGTGTCGACCAAGAGCATGAAGGCATTATTCGGCACGGCGCAAAGTTGCTGTATGCGTTCTGCGAAGCGACCGTTCCTCGTATTCAGATCATTACCCGTAAGGCATACGGCGGAGCGTATGTCGTGATGAACTCAAAGTCAGTTGGCGCCGATCTTGCGTTTGCATGGCCTTCTGCCGAGCTTGCGGTGATGGGTCCGCAGGGAGCGGTCGAGATCATTTATCGACGTGAACTTCAACAGGCTCAAGACCCTGTTGCGCGCCGTGCCGAACTCGTCGAGCAGTACACCGAGCGATATGCAAATCCATACGCTGCCGCTGAGCGTGGTTTCGTTGACGATGTCATCACTCCATCAGAAACTCGCCAGAAGGTTGTTGCGGCTCTGCGGGTGTTGGAGTCGAAGCGTGAAGATTTGCCGCAGCGCAAACATGGGAACGTGCCGCTATGAGCGATCCTGTACTTAGGTCGATCAGTCCGGCCCCCACCGATGAAGAAGCCGCAGCAATCGTTTCCGCAGTCGAGGCGCTATGGCCTCGCCCGGTTACGCCGAACCAGGCCCCTGATCAGGTCACTGCATGGCGATTCGGCAGCCGTCCATGGCTACGAAATCCCCTGTCGTCACGTCAGCACATCAGCCGACCCTGGTACTGATGCCCGACGCTGATCTCAGCCCCACATTTACCGTTGGTGAACTCACCGACGCGATCAACGCTCAACTGAAGAGCGGATTTGGTGGCGGGGTGTGGGTGACCGGAGAGATCAGTGGCTACCGAGACCAAGGCCAGCACACCTACTTCTCGCTTGTTGAAGATATCGATGGCAAGAAGGCGATGGTGAACGTTGCGTTGTTCGCAAATGTGAAGCGGAACCTTCGCCCGATGTTGGCGTCAAATCGACTCGAACTTCAAGATGGCACGAAGGTCAGGGTGTTCGGAACGCTCGATGTATACGCGCCGTCAGGTCGCCTCAGCCTGAAAATTTCGGACCTTGACCCTCGATTCACACTGGGAGACATCACCGCAAGCAGAGATCGTGTGAGAAATGCACTCACCGTCGAGGGTCTCTTGCGGAGAAATGCGGAGCACAGCATTCCGACGGTGCCGTTGCGAGTCGCTGTTGTAACGAGCATTGGTTCAGCGGCTTGGCATGACTTCACGGTCGAGTTGGGGTCAAGCGGATTTGGATTTCACCTCCTTGCATTTGATGCCCGAGTCCAAGGTGACCAAGCGGAAGAGATGGTTATCGCAGGCATTTCTGCTGCTGTTGAGCATGGTGCAGATGTCATTGCGGTGATGAGAGGAGGAGGGGCGCGCAATGATCTTGCGGCCTTCGACACCGAGGGCATTGCCAGGGCGATCGCAACGTGCCCACTCCCCGTGATTACTGGTCTTGGTCATGAAATTGATTCGACGATTGCTGACGAAGTTGCCCACACAGCGCTGAAAACTCCGACCGCGTGCGCAGGGTGGCTGATCGAACGAGTGCAACGATTCGTCGACGATACAGAATCGAAATGGATTGCGATTGCTGAACGAGTCTCGTTCGAGCTCACCGGCCATGCCGACCGTCTGGAGTCTCGGGCGAGCAGGGTCGTGACCCGAACCAACTCTGCAATCGAACGAAGTGCCGAGCGCCTGCGATCACGAAAAGATCGGCTTGCTCGTACATCGGTGACGTTGGAAAGAATTCAGATGTCGATGATGGAGAGAGAGCGGCGACTTGCTCTTCTCGACCCTGCTCGCCTTCTCAAACGAGGGTGGACAATGACCACCACCTCAGACGGTCGGCCGGTGACGTCGATCGCAGATCTGTCTCAAGGTGACGAACTCCTCACCCGAGTGGCAGACGGAATGGTGACGAGTACGGTGACCGCAACAACTCCAGAGGAGCAGTGAAATGGCAGAAGAATTGAGCTACGCAGATGCACTGACTGAGCTTGACGACATCTTGAACGAGCTAGAAGCCGTTGACGTTGACGTTGATCGCCTCGCTGAGCGCGTAAATCGTGCCGCTGAACTCATCGCGATATGCCGTGACCGGATCGGTGCGGCTCGCATTCGAGTCGATGAAATTGTTGCGGGTCTTCCGGCAGCTCACGACGACTGATGACATCAGCTCCCCCTCATTTGCTCGCTATTGGTGAGCGGGTCGATCAACGTCTTGAACGTGATCTTACGGCAGAAATTCGACGCTGGGCCGGTCTCGACGCGCTGTTAGTTGACCCGGTCAGCGAAGTACATCGGTTGGTTTCCTCAGGTGGGAAGCGGCTTCGTCCGGCGTTCTGTCACTGGGGCTTCATTGCCTCAGGCGGCGACGTCACTCGTGCCGAGGACATTGACGGGAACGTTGTGGGGGCAGGGGCCGCAATCGAACTCACCCACGCATCCGCTCTCTTTCACGACGATGTCCTCGATGATGCAGATTCCCGTCGTGGAGCCGAAACCACTCACCGCAGATTCGAGCGGTCGCATAGTGATCAAGGTTGGGATGGCGAGTCGCGTCGGTTTGGAGAAAGCATTGCAATAATCGTTGGCGACATCGCTGCGGTGCTCGCTGACCGCTACCTCGTCGATGCTCACCCCAAAGCATTTGCAATGTGGAACGAGCTTCGCATCGAACTCAACATCGGTCAGTTGCTCGACATCACCGGGTCGGTGCGAGGCGATCGGCGAATCGAACTTGCCGATCGGATATGCAGGTATAAGAGCGGCAAATACACCGTCGAACGCCCTCTCCACCTCGGAGCGCTTCTTGCTGGCATGAGTGACGTCGACGAGGTCATGGGCAGACTCAGCGCATACGGATTGCCGCTTGGCGATGCATTTCAGATGCGCGATGACGTCATGGGAGCATTCGGAGATACATCGACGACCGGCAAACCAGTCGGCGGTGACCTTCGCGAGGGAAAACCGACACCGCTTCTTGCAAGAGCGACGGCATCGGCAACTACTGCTCAAGCCAAGATTCTTGAGATGGTCGGGTCGATCGATCTTTCCGATGAGCAAGTGGCCGATATTCAGCAAACAATTGTTGATGTTGGAGCTCTCGATGAACTCGAATCTCTCATCGCATCGAATGTTGCGAGCGCAATTCAGGCCATTGAGTCTCCTGCAATCGCAGAAGCCGCACAGCAACCACTCATCGAACTTGCGGAGTTCATCACCAATAGATCGTCGTAACAGGTCAGCGATACAGATTGAGGGCGTCACCCAGCGGAAGTGATGCAACACCCGGGGCTGCTGCAACTTCGGCTAACCACGTCGGCCGATAGAGAGCCGACACATTGATCGGTTCAGCGAGTTCAGAATTGGCGACACTGTACTGTACGAAATCAAGTGCGTAATCAGCTGCTCTGACATCACGGCTCAACTCATGTAGAGCGTAGGGGTCAGGGATTTGACCCTGATCCATGAGTCGAGCACTTTGAGGCACCGACGATTCGTAGGAACCGCCTGTGAGACCGGGGCCATCAGTGATCACCGCCCCATGCACTGCATCGACGCGGGCACCTGCCGCAAGTAACGCAACGTACCCCCCGAGCCCCCGGCCGACCAAGGTGACATTTCCAAGGTGATTGATGGCGGCATCGACATCGCCGAGGAGTACCTCTGCCGAATAACCACCACCCACCGGGATTGTCGATTCGCCATGTCCAGTGAAATCGAGACCCCAGACGCTCCCTTGCCATCTCTCAACATCATGGGGAACTGACGTGGGGGTGCGTTCTCCGAGACCGTGAAGGAGGAGCAGCGGGCGCCCTTCTCCGGTTGCTGGTCTGAGTTGGTGAAGGGCAAGTTCGATGCGGTTGTGCTGGAGAGTGACGGTGCTCATGCCGGAGCCCCAAGAAATTCGAGAGCCATATCGGCAACCATTTTCGGCTGCTCGATGTGAATGAAGTGACCGAGATCATCGAAGTATTCGAGACGTCCGTTTACCGGAATCCATTTCTCAACCTGATGTGATTTTGTTCCCCACCCCATCGGCTCGTCAGCACCAACGAGCACTCCTAAAAAGGGCACACCGAGACCGGCGAGGCGGAATAAACCGTATTCAGGTTTCCACGGGCCGAAGCCTCCCATCCTCATCGATGGGTCGAGTTTCCAGCGCCAGCCGTCGGCATCTTCGCGAGCGCCGACGGTGACGAGGTATTCAAGCCATTCGGTTGAAAGCCTAGGGTTCATTTGTGCTCGGCGACTTGCGAGTTCTTCGATGGTTCCGGGTTTGCGTGATCCGGTCGCCGATCGACGACGATGCTCGAGCCAGCCGGTGATTTCGGTGTTGAGGGCGTCGGCGCGTTGATACTCAGGTAGGTCGGGACCGGGCCTTCGATACGGAATGCCATCAAGGTTGATAAAGGAACGGAAGCGAAAGGGTTGTGCTTCGGCAAGCGAGGTGAGAATCGCGCCACCTTTGGAGTGTCCGAGTACCGCAACGGGCCGTCTCGGGGCGACGGCGTCGAGCACGCGAGTTGCGTCACGAAGATCAGCTTCGAACGAGTACAGGTGTGTGTGATCGCTGTCCCCGTGGCCGCGGTGGTCCCATGCGACAACCCGCCAGCCGGCTGCTGCAAAGAGCGGCGCGAAGACGTCGAACGTGCGAGAGAAATCGGCTCCTCCATGCACCATGACTAGGACGGGATCGCGTTGATCTCCCCATTCGTTGACAGCAATTCCGACGCCATCGGCGTCTACTCGGTAGTGGCGTTGAGGCGCGACAGCACCTGGAAAAGTTCTGGGGGATTCCACTTGGGTGAGGCTAGAGCGCATTGGCCGTAGAGTTCTTAGCGGAGAACACGTGATACCCATGCGGAAACTTTTGCCAACACCACTTCAGCATCGAGAGATGGCCCTTGCGGTGTTGGCGACTGCGATGGTGCTCGTGGCTGGGTGCAGCAACAGCGATCTTTCGCTCGACCCGTTGCCTCCCATTCAGACGACAACGACGACAACAACAACTACAACGATTCCAGACACCAACCGCTATTTCTACGAAGTGAGGTCAGGTGACACGCTTTCGGCGATCGCAGCAGGATTCGGTGTTCCGATGAAACAGATCGTTGAACTCAACGAACTTGAGGATGCGAGCGATATTCGAGTTGGAGAGATCATTGAGATACCCCAGGGCTTTGTCATCGTCACCCTGCCTCCAGACTCGACCATTGCGAATGCGGGTTAGCTGCGCTGCTACCCGTGGTGCACCAATCTGTGCACCAAGACTCCATACACTCAGTGACATGAGCTTCTGGCCCAACAGTGAACATTGGAGCGTCAAGATTCCGCTTCACACCGATCACTACCGCATAAGCGCTCTTGATCGTGATGGGGTTGTCGATCTCTCTCCGATGCCGATCGATGTCCCTGTCGAAGAGTGGAAGGGGCTCGACTACATGGACTGGAAGAGTGGCGGAGATACTAATTTTGCTCCTCTTGCATCTGCCGATGGCGAGCTTGATTGTCGAGGGTTCTGGGATAAAGGCAAGACCGATAAAGATGCGTTGTGGACATCTAACGCAGAGATCGCACCGACACTCAAAAGTTATGTCGATGGGGTAGGCGCGAACTTTGGACGCGTGCGCGTGATCAAGTTGGAGCCTCAAGATCGGGAAACCGCTATCAGGTCGCTACATCGTGATGACAACAATCGTTTCAATCCTGAAGGTGAGGGTTGGGTTGTTCGTACGTGGGTTGAACTCACCGATTGTCCAGACAGCTACATGCTGCTGATGGATAATGATCCAGATGGTTTACCTGACCCCTCGACAGAGCGTCGGGTTTCGCTGCAAAAAGGTGCACGCTTCATCGTTGATACACAGCGTTTGTGGCATGTTGTCGTGCATACGGGTGATGCACCTCGTTACGCGCTGATCACCAGCTTTGAGTCGTCTCCACATCTTGCAGAGTGGGTGGAGAGCGAACGGGCTGTCAGTTCTGGCTGAGTCGGTGCTGAGACGTCAGCTCGGAGATGTCGGTCATGATTGCTGCCAGTTCGTAATCTTTCGGCGTGTAGACCGCTGCGACACCGTTGTTGATGAGACGTGGTTGGTCTTCATCGGGAATGATGCCACCAACGATGATCGGTGCGTCAACACCGAGTGAGCGAACCCTTTGCACAAGTTCGGGCACGAGTTCAAGGTGTGAGCCGGAGAGAATCGACAACCCGATGACGTCAGGGTCCTCATCGAGAGCTGTCGACGCAATTTGATCGATCGTCGATCGAATACCTGCGTAGACGACTTCCATTCCTGAATCTCGAGCTGCGACCGCGATTTGCTCGGCACCATTTGAGTGTCCGTCGAGACCGGGCTTGGCGACGAGTAATCGCGGCGGGCCTCCCGGCATTTCACGGACCTTCGCAGCGACCTGCGACAGCGAGTGATCAGAACGAGTTGTCGCTCCGATACCGGTTGGGGCTCGGTACTCGCCAAAGATATCTCGCAAGGTCTGACCCCATTCACCGGTGGTTCCTCCGGCGACTGCAAGCGCAATTGAGGCTTCCATGATGTTCCCGCCATCAAGGGCTGCGTTTCGGAGATCGCCGAGAGCCTGTTCGACTGACACCTGGTTGCGTTGATTTCGCCAGGTCTCCACGTCTGCGATGGTTTCGGTTTCAACAGCGGGGTCAACGCGGAGAATTGCTTCTGAACCACCGAGGGGAGAGGGTTCAGACTCTGTAAATGAGTTAACGCCGACAACGGTTTGTTCACCGGAGGAAATACTGCGAGTCCGCTCGGCCATCGATCCGACAAGACGTGATTTCAGCGTTTCGATTGCGGTGAATGCCCCGCCGAGCTCAAGAACATCTTTGAGCTCTTGCGTTGCCGCTTCACGAAGTTCGGCGGTGCGTTGCTCAATGACATGAGAGCCATCAAAGATGTCGTCGTAGTTGAGAAGGTCGGTTTCGAAGGCAAGCACTTGCTGCATCCGAAGTGACCACTGTTGGTCCCAAGGTGTTGGAAGGCCAAGGGCCTCGTTCCACGCAGGAAGCTGCACAGATCGCGCGCGAGCATGCTTTGAAAGAGTGACGGCCAACATTTCGAGCACGATGCGCTGCACGTTGTTTTCTGGTTGCGACTCGGTGAGGCCGAGCGAGTTCACTTGCACTCCGTAGCGGAAGCGAAGCGCCTTTTCATCGGTAACCCCGTAGCGGGTTTTACCGATGTCAGCCCACATATCGGTCATGGCTCGCAGCTTGCAGATCTCTTCAATGAATTTGATTCCGGCGTTCACAAAGAACGAGATCGATCCGAACACTCCCGTGAATTCTTCGTCGGTGATGCGACCCGATGCCCTCACGGCATCGAGGACATCGATTGCTGTCGCCATTGCGTATGCAATTTCTTGAACGGGCGTCGCGCCGGCCTCTTGGAGGTGGTACGAACACACATTCATGGGGTTCCATGACGGTGCGTGTTCGCGGCACCAGACGATCATGTCGACGATGAGCCGTCGGGAGGCTTCAGGAGGAAAGATGTAGGTGCCGCGTGAAAGATATTCCTTAACGATGTCGTTTTGGGTGGTGCCACGAAGTTCTGTCGAGGGAACGCCCTGTTCAGCAGCATTTGCGACATACAACGCAAGAAGCCATGCAGCGGAGGCGTTGATCGTCATCGAGGTATTCATCTGGCCAGGCGGAATGCTGTCGAGCAGCGTTCGCATGTGGCCAAGGTGGGCGACAGGGACACCGACTTTTCCAACTTCACCTTTCGACTGTTCGGCATCAGGGTCGAAACCGGTTTGTGTCGGAAGGTCGAAGGCAATGGAGAGCCCGGTTTGGCCTTTTGCGAGATTGGTCCGATAGAGCTCATTCGATGCGCGAGCGGTCGAGTGACCTGAATAGGTGCGCATCATCCATGGCTTATCTGGCATATCGGGGCTCCTCATTGCGACGCTTAGACGTCATTCTTGCGGCTGTTCGGCGAAACCGCATCTTTGAGCAGTTCCAAGTAGTTGGCTCGAGAGATATCGATGGCGCCGAGAGAGACGAGATGCTCGGTGGTCCACTGAACATCGAGAAGCTGTCCACCGGTGTTGTTGAGCCAATCGACGAGATGAACAAGTGCGACCTTTGACGCGTCCGTTGCGTGGTGGAACATTGATTCACCGGCGAAGAAGTGATTGATTCTCACCCCGTAGAGCCCACCAACGAGCTCGTCGGCATCCCATACTTCGAACGAATGGGCCCAGCCTGTGAGGTGGAGTTTGTTGTACGCGTTAATGATTGAGCGATCAATCCATCCACTTGCTCGACGTGGGTCGGCACAATTGACAATGACATCGTTGAAGGCGTGATTGCGGGTCACTGTGTAACGACGAAGGCTTCGGCGCAGTGACCGGGAGATCGCGAGTTGGTCGAGCGGAATGACGCCGCGCGGATCGGGCGAGAACCAGCCGATTCTTCGGCGCGGTACCGGCATAGGGAACAGGCCAATGCGGTAGGCGTTCAAGAGTGTGCCGGGTTCAAGGTCTCCCCCGATGGCGACAAGTGCGGAGTCGTCAGTTGGGCCGTCGGGCGGCAGCACCCAACGCGATAGCTCGGGCTCTGCGGGAGTGATCTCGTGAGGAGAGGACATTCCGTTGGCGTCAGTCATCACGTGAGCACCCTGTTCGAGCATCTTCTCGCCACCGC
>DLTS01000039.1:0-2775 GCA_002501485.1 Acidimicrobiaceae bacterium UBA7830 | reverse complement strand
CGCATTGATGCGCGTGGTGGTGGGCGGTGGCATCTTGTCACGTTATGGAGGGTCGTTGATCGAAATCAATCTGGGTCGTAAGAGAATTGGAACTTGCGGGTGAGGCATTCACCTACGATGAGGTCATGACCGAGCAGAACGCAGGGGCGGTGGCACTGTTTGGCGGTGGTCCGTTCGTGAACAATGATGAACTCGACCAACAGTTGCTGCGTGGTCGAACGGGGCCCGTGGCGGTTCTTCCAACGGCCGATGCGTTTGAGCAGCCGCAGTTACTGATTGAGTCGGCCCGTCAGTGGGGTGAACGGCTCGGTGTCGAGATTGTTCCGGTTATGGCTTTGACGCGAGCACAGTCATCTGATGCAGATCTTGTGGCGGTGGTAGACGCCGTTGAGATGGTGTGGCTTGTTGGCGATTCACCAATTCATCTGCGAACTGCGCTCAAAGACACGCCACTGTGGGCATCGGTTTGCGGAGTGCTTGAACGAGGGGGCGTGGTTGCAGCAGTCGGAGCGAGCGCCTCGGCTATGTGTGACCCAATGACAGACCCGCGAGGAGGGGCTTTTACGTTCGGACTCGGGCTTGTCGAAGGCCTCGCAGTCCTTACCGAATCAGAAACATGGGCGGCCGAACAGTTGCAGCGCGCGCAACACCTCGCCACCGACGTACCGCTCATCGAACTTCCTACGGGTTCAGCGATCGTGCTCGATCGAGGTAGCGCCGAGTGGGGTCGTCATGGCGAAGTCACCGTCAATGGCGATTGGTAGTGCCCTACTTCCAGGCGAATACAGGCTGTTCCATTTCATCAACCCGCGCGTCGTCTGCTGCCCGACCTTCAATGCCGACCCATCGGAATTGGACGAGAACTGCGCCGGTTGGAGCATGAATGAGGTCGCCCCCGAGCGGGACTTGAACAACGGGGCGATCACTTTCTGGAATGTCGACATAGCGAGGCGAATCATCGCGACACAGTGCGTGCAGCCCGATTCGGTAGACCGCTCTGACTTCGTCAGGTGATGGGATGAGCGCTGGGTCTGCTCCTCCCCACAGCACCACCGGTGTAATTACGTAACCCGACCGCGTTGGATAATCGTCAAGCAACCCAAGAACGCTCTCGGCCCCAAGTTCAAGACCGAGCTCTTCATACAGTTCCCGTATCGCAGCCTCTTCGACAGTCTCACCTTCATCGATTCGACCTCCCGGTAATGCCCATTGTGCGGAATGGCTGTTGAGTCGAGATGCTCGGCGGCAAAGCAGGAATGCTGCTCCTCCAGCAACCCCAACCATTCGACCGTCGAGTCCCTCTACATCGCCGGGCACCATCGACATGTCGCTGAACTCGGGCTCGAGCGGTTGCTCACCATCGTGTATCACGGGGTCGGAGTCGACGATGGTGATGGCGACAGCGGCATGTCGGCGACCTTCAAGTGGGTAGGTGCGACGGTCGTGGTTCGCAAGGTGTCCGACAATTTGTTCGCGGAGCGTCTCGTTGAAGGTGATCATCACCTTCCATGGTGTCACTTCCGGTGCCTGTTTCTAGCAGGCGCGCTCGTTTTCTCTGGTTTCCGGAAAGGAGACATCCATTTGCCGATTTCAATGATCAGGGTTTAACGCGACCTCTAAGTGTCGGCGACGGGCCCTTCAGCGACGGCGAACGATGAGTTCAAATTGTTGATGTTTTGCTTCGGAGGGTTGCGCAAGGCAGCGCTGAGATGGCAAAAGTGAACGTGTGGAAGTTCCAAAAGTTGAGTTCTTCATCGATGAGTACATCGAAATGGTGCTGCAATCCACCAGCACGCCCGACCCGCAGCCGCTATTTAATGCGATTAACAAGGCATCACCGATTGTCATGCCACTGATTGGAGACGACCCACGCGTCGTGCAGCCTCTCGAACGCCTTCAGAGCGTCGTTCAAGATAGCTCCGGCCCCAACTCTGGCATTTCCGAGGCTGTTGATGTTCTCCAAGGAATGTTGGACTGCATTCGCGAAAAGATGTGGGTGAAGCCTGTCGAGCACCAAATGGCTGGGGTGCTCGACGAACGGGCCCAAGACGGCGAGTTGGACCGCTGGCACTGGAGGATCTGGAACAACATCTTGTTGGAGATCGTAGAGAACCACGAGAATCACGCCAAGGGCGCGACGAGTTTCGAGATCGATGTTGAAGGCATTGCCCAGATGGGTGGCGGTAAGAAGTGGTGGATACCGCTGAAAGAACTTGCAGTGCAAGATGCCATCGATGACCTCGTGAGGTGGGGGCTTATTGCGCCGATGCCTCGAATCGACGAAGAGGACACGGCTCCGACTCTGTACGTAATTCACCCACGGTGGGTGTGAGGGCGGCGTAGCTGTTGAGTTGCTCGCTAGTTCGCGAGAACTCCTTCAATGACGCGCTGTACACCGAGAGCCTCAGCGAACGTCGGCAGATGATGGTCATCACCGTCGAGCATTGTGGCGAGGCCATCAAGCTGCGCACGGTAGGCCGCCCACGGGGCAGAGGGTGAGGCATCGATCTCGACAGGCGCCCAGACTCCCTCTGAGTTGGTTGCTTCGACGTTGTACCAGTCGACGATTCGCATTGACTGTTGGGAGCCCCTCACGGTGAACACCAATGAGTCGATCCCGGCTGAACCGCTTTCGCAGTGCATCGTGAATGGAGCCTTACCGGAGTTGAGTTGAGCGGTAACGAGGTTCTCGGCAAGGTGCGTTTCTGGTCGGCGAACAAGGCAGTGCTCGAGGGCCACCTCCCCAAACAGTCGTTGCGCAAGAAACACATAGTG
>DLTS01000057.1 GCA_002501485.1 Acidimicrobiaceae bacterium UBA7830 | reverse complement strand
GCTCGCTGGTCTTTCAATCCTCGGATCGAGTGGAGCATTACTGGCGCTGCCCGTTGCTGCGATGGGGCAGGCGATTGCGAGCGAAACCGGCCGACGTCATGTTGTTGTTGATAGCGATCTGCTCGGTAGCGACTCAGTTGACGGTGACGCTGCAGAAACGGAATAGCGACCGAACAGCGAGTTGTCGTGAACGTGAACTACCGTCATAGAGGTGAGTTCACCCACCTTTCTTCCTCTCGATGACGTCGTCTATGGCGAAGTGGTTCAGGTCGCACCAGATGTCCGCCGAGTAATTGCTGAGAACCCCTCGAAGTTCACCTACCGAGGCACCGGCACGTACATCATCGGCAATGGTGATGTCGTCGTGATCGACCCGGGTCCGCGTCTCGACAGCCACCGTGACGCTCTGGCGGCAGCGCTGAAGGGTGAACGTGTTCGAGCGATCCTCATCACACACTGCCATGCCGATCATTCCCCGCTGTCGGAGTGGTTGAAAGCAGAGACCGGGGCACCGACCTTTGCCGTTGGCCCGCATGAGACCGTTGACGAACCGGAGGGCATGTTTGAGGGTGAGGAAGAACTGGCTGTTCCTCCTGACCCTTCAGAAGAAAAAGAAGAAGACGAAGTGAAGATGGAAGAGTCAACCCACGTTGATTTTGTTCCCGACGAACGAGTGACCGACGGCGAGGTTGTCGTCGATGGCAAGGGTCTGACAATGCGTGCCGTCACGACACCTGGTCACACGGCTAACCACTGTTGCTTTTCGCTTGAAGAATCATCGAGCCTTTTCACCGGTGACCACATCATGGGTTGGAGCACGACGGTTGTCTCGCCCCCAGATGGGTCGATGACGGCGTACATCGAGTCGCTGCACAAAGTCGCCGACCGCGCTGACGCCACGCTGTGGCCAACTCACGGGCCGCCTCGAACCGATGGTGCGGAGTATTCGCGGGCACTCGTCGAGCATCGGCTGCAACGTGAGCAGCAGGTGTTGTCGTTCATCGACGAGCACGGGCCTTCAAATGTGCCCGAGATGGTTCGGGTGCTCTACGCCGATGTGAACCCTCACCTTCACCGGCCGGCGGCCCGCTCAGTGCTGTCACACCTCATCAAACTGGTCGACGAAGGCCAGGTGCATGTTGCTGATGGTGGAGCGATTCGTATCGCAGCTGCGTTCGCCCGCTAGTCGACTATGCCCGGTCGTGGGCCATTCCTGCGAGTTGGATGACAGCGCGAGCGACGTCGCCAAACCTCGTCGTGAGTGCAGAACATCCGAGCCGAACGAGATCAGGGTCTCGATAGTCAGCGATTACCGAACACTCACGTTCAAGACGCTCAACAACATCTTTCGCATGAGGGTGGCGAACTGCGATATGAGCCCCTCGATTGCTAGAATCACGGGGCGAAATTGACTCGAGATTCAATTCGTCGCAGCATTCGTGAGCAAAGTCGGTGAGTGCTTTGCCTTTTGCCGCAATTGATGGCATTCCAGCCTCAGCACAGAGTTCAATTCCGCACCGTGCAGCCTCGAGCGCAAGTATCGAGGGCGTACCGATCATCAAGCGGCCGATGCCCGGTTTTGGTGACCACGCTCCATCCATTGCGAATTGGTCATCTTGACCGAACCACCCTCTGATCGGCTGGTCAACCTCATCGATCAAGTTGGAACGAACATATGAAAAGGCAGGAGCTCCAGGACCACCGTTGAGGAACTTGTAGGTGCAGCCGATTGCGAGGTCGACCTGTGCGGCGTGAAGGTCAAGCTCGATCGCTCCTACGGCATGGGAGAGGTCCCAAATCACGAGAGTGCCGGCCTCTCGGGCACGAGAGGTAAAGCCAGAGAGGTCGGCCACCTCTGCCGACCGATAGTCGATGAGCGAACGAACAACGACGGCGCAGTCACCAAGTTCAATTTCATCGAGTCCCTCGTTGGGCCCGGGAGAAACAACCGTGAGCCCATGTTGAGCGGCAACCGCCTCAACGGCATAGCGATCTGTAGGAAATTCGTGCGCGTCGACAGCGATAAATGACCGGTCTGGTCGAAGTCGAATCGCGGCATGAAGTAACTGATGCAGATTTACACTCGTCGAGTCGTGTACGACAACCTCACCATCGTTGGCACCAAGCAACGGAGCGAGTTCGTTCCCGACGATGAGCGGCAGTTCAAGCCATTTACGCCACGACCGAATGAGGCCCGAACCCCATTCTTCGCTCATCACTTCGTGAAGGCGATGAACAGTTGTCCTCGGCAACATGCCGAGCGAGTTGCCGTCGAGGTACGACAGGTCGGGATCATCGATGACGAACCTGTCGCGCCAATGCGCGAGATCGTCAGTTGAGTCGAGTTCAAATGCTTTCGTGAGCAGTTGCTCAGAGTTCATTGATTAGCGGCGCGGAACATGAGAGGACAAGACGCCGTCTTCCTCAAGTTGATGAAGTGTTGCGCTATCAAGGCCAAGTAGTTCGCTCAGCACAGTTCCATTGTCTTCCCCCCGGTAGCGGGGTGTGCCATGAATGCCCACATCGGCACCATCACTGAACCGCCAGGGGGCCTGCGGAATTTTGACAACACCATCTCCACGGTCAGACACCTCTACAATTGCTCCTGTCTCGGCAGACCATTCCGATTCTGCAAACTCTCGAACAGTGCGCAACTGTCCAACAGCGAGATTGTGCTGCGAAAGGATTTCTTCGTAAGCAACGGCATCAGGGATGGTCTTCGCATGGTCGGCGAGCATTTGATTGATATCTGAGAGGTTCTTTCTGCGGCTCGCAATGTCGGCAAAACGCGGGTCACCAATGGCGTCTTCGCGGCCGATTGCCTGCATGAAGAATTCGAACGTCCCGCCCTCTGCAGGGTGACCACTGACGATGACCGATGAACCATCGCCAAGCTCGAGCACTTGATAGTCACCCGGCTGGAATGAGCGAATGACTCCCTCAGGCACTGGCTCATCCCACAGAGCATCATGAGTGTGCTCATTCACGTAAAGCATCGTCTGGGCCATGGTCACTTCAACCTGCTGGCCACGACCTGTCGTATGCCGATGGTTCAACGCAGCAAGCACGGCAACGGTGAGTTCTAGCGCGGTGTAGACATCGGCGTGAGAATGGCGGTCGTTGAAGTATTGGCCGTCTCGTGCGTCTCCCTGAGACTTTATGAGCCCGGTCTCTGCGCCGATTACCGGGGCATAGGCGCGACGCTTTTCCCAACTTGTGCCGGTGCCGTAACCATTCGATGATGCGTAGACGAGTTCAGGTCTGATGGCGGCTAGCCGCTCGTAGTCAAGGCCAAGTCGCTTCATCACTCCTGGACGGAAGTTCTCGATGACAACATCCGCGTGTTCAACGAGACCAAGGATGATGTCGGTCGCTTCCGGCTTTGAGAGGTCAAGTGAAATGTTGTCTTTACCGGTGTTCTGCTGGGCGAAGTAACTCGAGATCGAGTTGCGGCGCGGGTAGCAAAATCGGGTGAGATCTCCTGCCGGTGGCTCGATCTTGATGACCCGTGCGCCGAGATCGGCGAGCGCTCGACCGCAATGTGGGCCAGCGAGAACACGAGAAAAGTCGAGAACGACGATGCCGTCTAGTGGTGCTGCCATAGAGACATCCTGCCCGATGAGCAGGCCACAAATGGAAGCGGATCAGCCTCTGGGCGAGTTTGCGTTGTCGTTAGTGATATCGCCGGCGCGTCTGCATATCGAAGAACGGCGATCAGATGCCATCTGCAGCTTCGTCAACTGCTTCATCAACGGCGGAGGCGGTGCGCTGTGCAGCGACGTTTGCGAACGCTGCGGGTGGTTCCCTCCAGGGGTCTGTGGGTTGTTGGATCGCTCTCCACACACGCTCTGGGGTGCACGGCATATCGATATGGCGAACACCGAGATGGCTGAGTGCATCGATTACCGCATTTTGGATCGCAGGGGTGCTTCCAATGGTTGACGCTTCGCCGATGCCTTTAGCACCCAGCGGGTTCAGCGGTGATGGTGTTTCGGTTGAATGCACATCAAATGAGGGCATTTCCGATGCTGCAGGCATTCCGTAGTCAGCGAAATTCGCAGTGAGCGGATTTCCGTCAGCGTCATACCTGACCTCTTCGTAAAGGGCTTGGCCAACACCCGATGCAATTCCTCCGTGCTGTTGGCCCTCGACGATTACCGGATTGAGAATGGTGCCACAATCGTCAACCGCGACGTGGTGAACGATCGTGACGCGCCCTGTTTCGGTGTCAATCTCGACGACTGCAATATGGGCTCCGAACGGAAACGTGGACCCCGATTGATTAAACACGTGCTCGGCAGAAAGTTGTTGACCTTGTGCTTCAGACTGTCGTGCAACCTCTGACCACGTCACCGTCGTTGCGGGCACTCCTACGACGTGGAAACCCCCGGAGGCAATATCGAGGACGACATCTGCGACATCGGCTTCGAGTTGCTGGGCAGCAATCGATCGGGCGTGTTGGATGACCGCATCACGTGCCCCGACGACAGCCGACCCGCCGAGTTGGAGCGAACGTGACCCCCCAGTGCCTCCACCTCGCGGAAGTAGGTCGGTGTCACCATCGATGTGGGTAATGCAATCGATCGGGATGCCGGTAGCGGCCGACACGATCATCGCATATGACGTTGCGTGCCCCTGGCCATGAGCTGCGGTACCCGCAGCAACAGTTGCTGAGCCGTCGGCATGCACAGTGACCGCCGCATATTCCTCAGAACTGCCACCGGCTGTGATTTCCACATAGCTGGCGACGCCAATGCCAAGCTGCATGCGGTCATCTCTTGCTCTGCGTTCGCGTTGTTCTTCGCGCCGTGATTTGTAGTTGGCGAGTTCGGCCGCGCGCTCAAGGGTGTGGAGGTAGCGACCGGAGTCATAGGTGTTACCGGTCGCCGAAGTGAACGGAAATACGTCATCAGCAAGCAGATTTCGCCGCCGGAGCTCAATCGGGTCGATATCGAGTTCATGGGCGGCCTGGTCCATGAGCCGTTCGACCATCGAGGTTGCTTCGGGCCGGCCCGCTCCGCGATAGGCGCCCACACATGTCGTGTTGGTCGTTGCGCTGATGGCATGCGCTTGAAATGCCGGCACCGAGTAGGTGCCAGGGGCCATGCGCCTCGTACCGCCGACGAGCGCTGCACCAATAGTTGGATAGGCGCCCGAGTCACCGAGAATTCTGAATCGGAATCCGGTCAGCATGCCGTCATCGTCGAAGCCAGCTTCCGCCCATTGGATCTGCCCTCTGCCGTGAGGCATCGTGAGCATGTCCTCAGAGCGTGATGGAGCCCAGAGCACCGGGCGGTTGAGATGCCGGGCAGCGGCAACTACGGCGGTGTACTCGTGGTGAAGACCGGCTTTGCCACCGAAACCTCCACCGACTGCAGGTGTACGCACTCGCACTGAGTCACGGTCGATTGACAACGTTGCAGCAAGTTGATCCCGAAGCATGTGCGGCATCTGTGTCGAAGCCCAGAGCGTCAACTGTTCGTTGCCATCTGTGGGTTCAGCGAGGCAGGCATCGGGTTCCATCGAGCCGACAACGACGCGTTGGTTCAGATACGTGCCGCGCACGACGCGAGTTGATATTGCGTCAATATCGATTGGGTCATCACTGACCTCGACAAACGCAATGTTGCCCTCATCTCCGTCAAAGAGTGCGGGAGCGTCGTCGGCAACCGCTGCCTCCATATCGGTCACCGACGGAATGACATCGATATCGGCCCACACCAATTGGGCTGCATCGGCGGCTGCGGCGCGAGTCTCGGCGATGACAAGCGCAATCGGTTCGCCTACGTACCTTACCGCATCGATCGCGATGGGGTGTCGAGCAAATCTTGAGCCGATAGGTACGAAGCCGTGATGGGCATCAACTCCGAGTTCATCTCGAAGCGATGCGCCGGTGATGACGGTGACTACACCATCAACTTCAGATGCATCTCCGGTGTGAACTTCGAGCAGTGTTCCGTGCGCAACCGGTGACGGCACAAATATGGCGTGGAGGGCCTGCTTGACGATGTGTTGAGGGAGATCTGCTGTGTAATGGCCTCCCCCCGTGAGCAGTTCCGGATCTTCGCTTCTCACTACCCGAGTGCCGAGAATCGACCCACGCAAGTTGGAATAATCCGAGGATTCCGCCATGCAATGACCGTAGTTTGTTGGCCGTGCGCGAGCCGACTCCTCTCTACCCTGCGAGCTCTGCCATTAGTCGGTTTGCGCTCACGATTGTCGGTCCCTCGTTTCCCTAACTCATCGGCCAAATGACTGACATCTCATGCACACCCACGATCCCGTGGATGTACATGGGTCTTGCGGTGATTGCGTTGGTGGTGTTCGCACGAGCGAACACCGTGTTGGGGGGCTGACGCTCAGTGCTGGTGGTTCGTGCTGTTCTCGACAACGCGAGCAGCAACGATGGGCAGCATCTTGGCGGCAACTGACGGAACCTGCTGGATGAGGTCACCGAACGCGCGGCCGTCGAGATGGAGGGCCTTGACGTCGCTCTTCGCTGTGACGGTGGCGTCGCGGCGAGCGTGAGTGAGCACGGCCATTTCTCCAGCGAAGCCACCAGGTCCGATGTCGGCGATGTGCTCGTCTGCACGGGTGACTTCGAGTGTGCCGTCAACGACGACAACCATCTCGTGGGCCCCTGCGCCCTCGTTCATCAGCGCTGTGCCGGCTGAGAAGTTGAGTTCGGTCGTGATTGCTGCGACTGCATCGAGTTCACTCTCATCGAGATCTGCAAACAGCGGAACTGAAATGAGGTGGTTGTGATATGCGTGTGCCATGGTGTTCTCCTTGTGGGACTCGCGTCGAGCGAGTTCCTCTGTAGTTCGTCCGACACAACGTTCGGCCGATAACGGGAACGCTATCCCTCTCTCTGGAAGTATTGAGTGTCAAATTCGACACACCTGCGCTAAGACGATTGCGATCGGAGTGGCTGTGTGAGTAGCCGGTCGTGGGAGACTTTTGGCGTGGCGGCCCCCTCTTCATCAGATCGATGTTTTGAGCATTATGTGATGATCGATTGGAGTGCAAACTCCTCGCCGAAGCAAGGGAAGGATTCGATCTGGGTGGCGGTTGCTGACCGCAGTGGTGAGGTTGTGTTGGTGAATAATCCTCGGACGCGTGAAGAGATGACGAGCGTGTTGGGCGAAATTCTGACAGACCGATCTGAGCGCGTTCTCGTTGGTTGCGATTTTTCGTTTGGGTACCCGGCTGGTTTCGCAAACGTGATTGTCGACGATATTGATGCCTCCTGGCGGGACGTGTGGTCGTGGGTTGGTGGCCACATTCTTGATGAACCGAACAACCGCAACAATCGGTTTGATGTTGCGGCAGAGTTAAACGATCGTTGCGAACGCTCGGTTGATGTGCGGCCGTTCTGGGGTTACCCGGGTGCCTCCTCGACCACCGGGGTGTCTCGGTACCGCCCAGATTCGTATGCGCCCTTCGATGAGTTTCGTGTCGGTGAGCATCGCGTGCGTGCCGATGGGCACCGTCCATTTAGTTCATGGCAGCTTGCGTATCCGGGAAGCGTCGGCAGTCAGATGTTGATGGGTATCGCCTGGCTCGAGCGTTTACGCGTTTCGACAGAATTCGGTGAGCGGATCGTTATTTGGCCATTCGAAACAGGTATCGGTGAGACATCGCTGCGAGGTGGGTCAGGTGATGTCGTGTTTGCTGAAGTGTGGCCGAGCATGTTTGAGATCGATCGTGAACGTCATGACATCCTCGATGCGGCTCAGGTCATGACGGTCGTTCAACTTATGGGTCGAGCAGATCGTGATGGCTCGATATACAACTGGTCTAACCCGACGTTGTCTGCACGTGAACGTTCGCTCGTACTCCAAGAAGAGGGTTGGACGCTTGGCGTTCTCTGATGTGGTTCCGCCGCCGACGATTTCACCACCCCTCTAAGAAATTCTGCCGCATCCATCGCACCTTGTGATCTGCCGTCCGTTGCACGTTGAGGCTTGGCGACAAGAGTGGGATTCCTGCGAGCCTGTGCTCGCCGACGACTGGTCGAGTGGCACCCCATCGCCAAAGCTGAGAAACCTGCGGCTCGAGCTGCTTGACGACCGGGCGGTCTAAGACTGCGAGAGGCGTTCCGCTGCAGTGATGATGTCTCGAACCGGAACTCCGAGTGCTCGAGCAGCTGCCTGCGCGTCGTCGAACTCAACCTTCACTCGATGTGCGGCCACCTTGACTCGAATACTGTGCCCGTCAACAACAACGACATGTTCGGCACGTTGCTGCGGCCAGCGAAGTACTTCTGATGCGCGAATACCAAGTGAGCCAGTGTGCGTGACCATCGTCGACCGAACGACCTCCAACCTCGCTGGGTCACACAACGCCCGAACGGTAAATGCGGGACGTCCCTTCTTCATGATGATCGGAGTGATCCAGGCATCAAATGCGCCAGCGGCGAGCAGTTGCTCGACGGCGTCTGCAAGTACTTCACTAGTGACATCGTCAACATTGACGGCGACTTCAACTGCGACCTCGCCGTCGGCAGACGGTTGGGAAGCGAGTTCTCCCACGACGACCTGCACCACGTTGGGCCGATTCGGAGTATCTGCAGTGCCCGCTCCAAAACCGACTGATCGGGTGTTCATCGCAGGCATAGACGGGCCTGATTGCCCATTTGAAAGCACTGTCATCAACGCGACACCGGTGGGGGTCGCAAGTTCCATGGTGGTGTCGACTCCGACGGTCGAGGAGTGATGCATTGCGAGTAGACGCGACACCGCTGGCACGGGGTTAGGGAATTGCCCGTGTGCGGTCGTCACGGTTCCATGTCCGACACCGATCGCTGAATGAGAGACCCGCTCGACGCCGAGCGAATCGAGTGCTGCGCACGA
>DLTS01000040.1 GCA_002501485.1 Acidimicrobiaceae bacterium UBA7830 | reverse complement strand
CTCTCACCGATCGTGATTGGCAAGTGCGCCAATCAGCGGAAGATCTCAGACGTTGATCGTCTTGCGGTCTTCACCCGAGGACGCAGACCCGTCACCTTCGCTCGAAGATGACAGAAGCTCATGCGATGTTCCTTCAACGTTGAGGTTGGGTAGTGCACGATCGAGCCACTGAGGAATCCACCAGTTTCTACGACCGAGCAACGCCATCGTTGCCGGCACGAGCAACATTCGAACCAAGGTCGCATCGAGCAACACTGCGACCGCGAGGCCGACGCCGAAAAGTTTGACGATTCGATCGTCCTCAAGCAAGAACGCTCCGAACACGACCACCATGATCGCCGCCGCAGCGGAAATGACTCGAGCTGTCGCTGCTAGCCCATCGGCCACAGAGTTTGTTGGGTCGCCGGTGCGATCAAACTCCTCTTTCACCCGGGAGAGCAAGAACACCTCGTAATCCATCGACAACCCGAACACGATCGCAAACAGCATCAAGGGCAAAAAAGGCTCGATCGGTGCTGGCTCCACTCCGAATACCGACGACAACCAACCCCATTGGAAGACGGCCACCGCCACTCCATAGGCCGAGGCGATCGAAAGCACGTTCATCAACACCGCCTTCAACGGCACCAGCACCGACCGGAAGACCATCATCAGCAGTAAGAACGACACGCCAAGTACCGCCCCAAAGAAGATGAAGAGTCGACTCGCCAAATACGAGGTGAAATCAATGTTTGAGGCTGCAGCGCCGGTCACACTCGCAGTAATCGACGAACCTGTCAATGACGCCGGCAGCACCTCATCTCGCAAACGGTCAACGGTTGCCGCCGTCGCTTCATCTTGCGGGGAAGTCGTTGGAATGACCTGGATAATCCATGCCTCTGCTTCGCCAGGATTAGTCATATTGCTCGGGAACGGTGGTGCAACGCGGTCGATGCCGCCATCGGCTTCAAGCAAGGCGGTGAGGCCCTGCACGTAAGCAACATCTCCCGGATTGCTCGTCTCGAGAGCGACGAGAAGTGGACCGTTGAATCCTGGGCCGAACCCTTCGGCAATCATGTCGTAAGCCCGACGCGCCGAGGTCTCTCCTGACAGGTTTCCTTCGTCGGAAAATCCGAGCCGAAGCGACAACACCGGCAGCGCGAGCATGATGAGTAGACCACCACCAAGTGATGCATACAGCCATGGTCGACGCTGAATCTGGCGGCTCCACCGATACGACGCCGTTTCGCGAAGAGGGCGCTCGCGCCGGGGAGGAACTTCGTTCCGGAGGGGGCGAATCGCAATGCTGCCGAGCACGGTCAACACAGCGAATACTGCACCAACAGCGGAGAGAGCCGGAAGGCTGAGACCTAGTCCGAGGAGTGCCAATGAGACACAGCCCGCTGCGATCAAGCCTCGCCATCTAGTGACCTCGACTTTTGAATGGAAAACACCGAGCAAAGCTGGCAACAAGGTGATTGACGCAAGCAGGGTCACCGCAACCGTCGCGGCAGCAGCAATACCGAGACCGGAAACAAACCCAAGGCCGACAGTGATCATTCCGAGAAGAGAAAACACGACCGTGATGCCGGCGAATACGACGGCGCGCCCTGCGGTGTTGAGCGACCCTGCGGTTGCGTCCTCCGGGGAGTAGCCAGCCTGGGTGAGTTCCCGATAGCGGGTCACCATGAAGAGGGCGTAGTCGATGCCCACGCCAAGGCCGATCATGATGCCGATCAGCGGCGCGAATTCAGGAATCGATATGCCGTGAGACATAAGTGACACCACACCGAAGCCTCCGGTGCCGACCCCGGCAAGGGCAACTGCGATCGGCAAACCCATTGCCATGACCGAGCCGAAGGCAAGGATTAGAATCACGATGGCGAAGGCGAGACCAATCATTTCCGATTCGGGCGGGGCGAACTCTGAGAACACTGCTCCGCCAACTTCGACTGTCACGCCATCGATTTTGGGAGCCATGCTGCGAATCTCCGCTCCGATTTCGGAGCCTGTGGTCTGATCGATGCTGTTCGCAGCATTTACTTGAGCGAAGGCGACCGTGCCGTCAGCAGAAATCTGGCTTGCGCCCATCTGTGAATATGGGCTCACAACTCCGATTTCTTCGATGCCGTCAACCTCGAGGAACATGGCGGACATTTGCTCAACTACTTCCGGATTGGTGACACCCTGTTCGGCCTTGAACACGATGCTTCCGCTGAACGCACTACTCGAGCCTGGGAAGTACTCATTGAGCACCGCAAAGCCTCTCGAGCTTTCCGACTCGGGGGTTGAGAACTCACTGGAGAACGCAGTGCCGATAGCGCCAGCAATTGCGTTTACGCCGAACAGGATGATGATCCATGCAGCAATAACAACTTTTCCGCGACGGAAGGCCCAACGGGCCAAAGAGGCATACATATTTGACGTCAACAACTTTCTTTTGAGGGGGCCACGACGGCGGCACTTCATTTCTAACGTCGGTTGACCGTCATTCCATTCCGAAGCATGGGTGACGATTGCCAACCCTCGAAGTTTTTGGTGCTTCTATTCCCTATCTGTGCAAACATGGCCACGTGTCAGTGGAATCTCCACTCTCTGCAACAACAATGCAAAGCCCGGTTGGAGAACTCATCCTCGTGGCCTACGACACCTCGCTTCGGGCTGTGCTCTGGGGCGACGATGACAGCGAGTGGAAGCGGGCTGCGATCGATCGCCGTTCAGTGATATTTCAACAATCCGCTGTGGTCGAGCAAGCCATTGCGCAACTCAAGGAATATTTCGTAGGAGACCGACAAGAATTTGACCTGCCGCTTAAGCCAATCGGGACGGAGTTTCAGAGCACCGTCTGGAGATCGCTCACCGAAATCAAGTTCGGATCGACCGTGAGTTACTCAGAACAAGCAACAAGCATTGGTCGTGCGAGCGCAGTTCGTGCTGTCGCTTCAGCAAACGGCCGTAACCCGATTTCGATAGTTATCCCTTGCCACCGAGTCGTCGCGGCATCTGGTGGCCTCGGCGGTTTTGCCGGGGGTCTCGATGCAAAGCGCTGGTTGCTCGCACACGAGCGCGAACTCACATCAGCTCGCTCGTGATCACCGTGCCCCCCGGCGAACTAAGCCACTCGAGAACTAACGTGACCCCTATGGCCAACGATGCCGCCGGACGCTGGGCTGACGACCTTGCATCATGGGGAATTCCTGGCCACATTCTGAGCGCGGCTCCTCGGTCACCGTGGATCCACCCGGTCAGCAGCTTTATTCCTAAAGGAAACCTCTTCGTTGACACACCGTCTCGTCATCGAGCGCTCGATGCACTCGATGGCATCGACTCGCCGTCGGTGCTTGACGTCGGATGCGGTGGAGGACGCGGCGTGTTTGGGCTTACTCCCCCTGCAACCCACGTGGTTGGTGTTGATCAGCAGCAAGAAATGCTCGACGTTGTCAACGCTCAAGGTGCAGATCGAGGCTTGTCAGTTGCGACTGTTCTCGGCAAGTGGCCAGCAGTGGCTCATGAGACTTCTATCTGTGATGTCGCCATATGCCATCACGTCGTCTACAACGTCGGCGATCTCGTTCCATTCATCGAGGCCCTCACAAGTCATGCGCTCCGACGGGTGGTGTTGGAACTTCCAACTCGACACCCTCTGAGCCACCTCAGCGATGCATGGAAGCGATTTTGGGATCTCGATCGACCGGTTACGCCAACCGCTCATGACGCGTTGGCAGTGGTGCAATCGACAGGGGTGTCGGCGCATCTCGAGAAATTTGAAACCGAAGAGCCACCCCGAGAGGTCACTGACCTTGACGTTGAACACATGCGTGTTCGCCTTTGTCTCACACCCGACCGAGACGCAGACATTCGTGAGTTTCTACAACGGCGCCACCCTCGACCACGGACGCTCGCTGCGATCTGGTGGGATGTTTGAGATTGACATTTGATCGAATGTCCGGACATTCGTATTGTCTTCACCGTATGTCGACCAGCGACCTGAAAAGTGCAGAAAACCCTCATGGGTGAGCTGCGGACTGCACGTCGAGCAAGTGCTCGGCCACCTCAGCGCAGACGAGCATTGCCAGTGCCACCTCTGACCCCGCTCGCGCGAAACGGCGCTGGTTCAGCCAATCCTGACTTCGGGCTCCCCCAACGCGCATGACACCCTTATGTCATGGGCATCAATGTCACTAATTCCAATTCGATCACAACCATCACCCTCGATCGGCAAGAAGCCTTAAACGCTCTCACGCCGGCTCTGTTGAACGATCTTGCTGACGCGCTCGACGTTGCCGCCGCCGACCCCAACGTCCGCGTCGTGGTCCTCACCGGAGAAGGCCGAGCATTCTCTGCAGGCGTCGACCTGAAAGCACTCGCCGAAGAACCACCCGAAGACGGGGATGTCTCCGGAGCTCTCAATACTCCTGCACGCCGGGCATGTGACGCGCTCTCTCACATGCCGAAAGTGACGATCGCCTGCGTCAATGGATTCTGCTTCACCGGAGCTCTTGAACTCGCTCTCGCATGCGACCTCATGGTGGTCGCCGAAGAGGCGAAGCTCGGTGACACTCACGCCAAATGGGGACTGAGGCCCACCTGGGGAATGAGCGCTCGTCTCATGCGCGCCGTCGGCCCGGTCAGAGCCCGAGAATTGTCATACACCGCCCGTTCATTCACTGGACGCGAGGCCTATGAGTACGGACTTGCATCTCATTGTGTCCCGCTCAGCGACCTTGACACCACCGTGACTGAACTCGCCACCGCAATTGCGGAGAACAGCCCCGAGTCGCTCGCCGCGTACAAAGACCTCTACCTCAATCAGCAGCAAGTTGGAATTACCGAAGGCCTTTCATTCGAATTTGCCACGATGTACCCAATGGGTGATGCCGGTGGTCGTTTGGACGGGTTCGGGAAGAGTTGATCAATATGGCACAACGAGCCCAACTTGAGGTCGGCGACGCGCTCGTCACGTTTGCGGAACAGGAACTACTTCCCGAACTGAGCATCGGCACCGACGAGTTCTGGGCTGCACTCCAGACCCTCGTTGACGAATTCTCAGAGCGCAACCTCGAACTCTTGGAAGAGCGTCAACGCCTTCAAAGCCTCATCGATGCTTGGCATCGTGACCACGGTCAAGGAACACCAGAGGCCTACCGAGCATTCCTGCAATCAATTGGATACCTAGTGCCTCAGGGGCCTTCGTTCACAGTCAGCACTGACGGGGTCGACCCGGAGATCGCCTCAATCGCTGGCCCGCAACTCGTCGTGCCCGTCACCAATGCTCGTTACGCAATCAATGCAGTCAATGCGCGTTGGGGTTCTCTCTACGACGCCCTATACGGCACTGACGTTCTTGGCGATTCACCACCTGCTGGCCCCTACAGTGAAGAACGAGGGGCCCGAGTCATCGCCTACGCACGCCAGTTGCTCGATGACTGTGTACCACTCGAATCGGGCAGCCACCTCGGCTCGCTCGCATACCGCGTTGAGGGCAGCACCCTCATCGTCACCGACAAAGATGGGCACGACATCAACGCATCCGCCCCTGTTGTCGGCTGGACCGGCAGCGCCGAAGCACCCTCAGGCATCGTGGTGGCCCACCACAACCTGCACGTGCACATCGTCATCGACCGAGAGCATTCAGTTGGTGCGACCGACTCGGCGGGCATCGCCGATGTTCGACTCGAATCGGCCATCACCGTCATCATGGATTGCGAAGACTCCGTCGCATGCGTTGATGCAGAAGATAAGGCACTTGCCTATCGGAATTGGCTTGGACTTCAACGCTCGACTCTCACCGAAGACGTCACAAAAGACGGCTCAACCTTTACGCGCCGAATGGCCGATGACCTACAACTCACATCGCCCGACGGAACCACCAGCCTTTCGGGAACATCGCTCATGCTCGTGCGTAACGTCGGCCACCTCATGACAACGTCCGCTGTCCAAGACTCGACTCACAACGACATACCCGAAGGCATCCTCGATGCCCTCTTCACGATTGCCGCAGTACTTCCCACCGACGGATCTGAACCATCGTCGATTTACATCGTGAAACCCAAAATGCATGGTCCCGCCGAAGTTGAATTTGCCTGCGACCTATTCGGTCGTGTCGAGCAACTTCTCGGTCTCGCTCCCAACATCGTGAAAATCGGCATCATGGACGAGGAACGTCGGACCACACTCAACCTCGCAGAGTGCATCCGGGTTGCGGCATCGCGAGTCGCATTCATCAACACTGGATTCCTTGACCGAACCGGCGACGAAATACACACATCAATGCTTGCCGGCCCGATGATTCGAAAAGCCGACATGAAAGCCCAGCAGTGGATATCGGCGTATGAAGACAACAACGTCGATGTTGGAATTACCTGCGGTCTGGTCGGCAGCGCTCAGATCGGTAAAGGCATGTGGGCAGCACCAGATCTCATGGCCGACATGCTCGAGACGAAGATCAATCACCCATTGGCTGGTGCATCATGCGCGTGGGTGCCCTCACCAACCGCCGCGACGTTGCACGCAATTCACTACCACCGTGTTGATGTCGCCGAACAGCAGAACCGCATTGCGAATGACCCGACCCGCGGTCATTTGCGACTCGAAGAGTTGCTCTCGATTCCGGTTGAAAACAACGCCTCCTGGACAGATGACGAAATTCAGGCCGAACTTGACAACAACGCCCAAGGAATTCTTGGGTATGTCGTTCGATGGGTTGACCAGGGGGTCGGCTGCTCAAAGGTTCCTGACATCAATGACGTCGGCCTCATGGAGGACCGAGCGACCTGCCGCATCTCATCACAGCACATGGCGAACTGGCTTACTCATGGCATTGTCGACGAATTTCGCATAAGGGAAACCTTTGCCAAAATGTCGTCGGTGGTGAACACGCAAAACCAAGATGATGGGGCCTACACGCCACTCACCCCTGACTCGACAGCGTTTCAAGCTGCGCTCGATCTTGTCCTCTCCGGAACTGAACAGCCCTCTGGTTACACCGAACCCATCCTTCATGCCCGACGACTCGAAGTAAAGGCAACACAATGACCACCTATCAGCCATCGATCACCCGCACCGCTGCCCAAACCATCATTGCGTCTGCTCTTCAACACGGCATCGACAACGGCATGAACCCCCTTGTCGTGCTCGTGATCGATGTCGGAGGGGCACCGGTCGCTTACGAGCGTTCTGATGGCTCCCCTCCCGGCCGGTTTGATGTTGCACTCGGCAAAGCAAATGGCGCATTGCAATTAGGTGTGAACTCAAAGCGTCTCGGTGAAATGGCAATCGAGAGACCACACTTCATCAACGGCGTCGCAGGTTCTCTACAAGGGCCACTGGTGCCGGTTGCCGGAGGAGTGCTTATCACTGACAACGGAGTTGTCATCGGTGCCGTTGGTGTATCTGGTGACACTTCTGACAACGACGAGGCTGCAGCCTTCGCAGGAATCGACGCCGCCGGATTTGGGCATCCGTGAACACGGCCGATGACGCCCTGCTCGCTGATCTGAAGCGAGTCCTCGGAGACCGGGTTCGAGCCGACAGCGCCGAGCGTGCGCTGCTTCGCCGAGATGCCTCTGTCTTCGATGGTGGTAGCGCCGGGCCCACCTGTCTATGCGAGTCAACCGAAGAGGTTCAGCGAGTCGTCCGCATCGCCTTGGCCCACGGCCGATCGGTTGTGCCACGCGGCGCCGGAACTGGCCTAGCCGGGGGTGCAATCCCACTTGGAGCTCCGGTGATTATTTCGCTCTCACGAATGAATCGAATTCTTGAGGTCGATACCAATTCACGAATTGCCTGGGTCGAGCCGGGGGTCGTCAACCTTGATCTCACGAAGCACCTCACGCCGCTCGGCTACCACTTCGCACCCGACCCGTCGAGCCAACAGGTCTGCACTATCGGCGGAAACGTCGGCAACAACTCTGGCGGTCCGCATTGCCTGGCCTACGGCGTCACCAACGCTCACATCCTTGCCATCGAAGTCGTGCTCGCCGATGGTGAAATCGTCACGCTCGGAGGTCTCGATGCTGAACCCTCCGGGTATGACCTGCGAGGCGTGTTTATCGGCGGAGAGGGAATGCTCGGCATCACGACGAAGGTTGCGGTACGCATCACCCCGAACCCGCCAGCGGTGAGCACACTTCTTCTTTCATTCGACACTCCACGTGATGCCGCCGCAACGGTGAGTGCTGTCATCGCCGCCGGAATCGTGCCTGCCGCAATGGAAGTGATGGATCAAGGCATCACCATCGCAGTGGAGAATTACGTCAACGTTGGATACCCCCGTGATGCCGGCGCCGTGCTGCTTGCCGAAGTCGACGGGCTTCCCGACGGAGTCGCTATCGACGCACAACGAATCTCCGACATCGGCCGCGAACACGGTGCAACCGCCGTACGCCAAGCTGCGTCTGATGAGGAACGCATGCTGTTGTGGAAGGGACGAAAGACTGCGTTCGGCGCGGTTGCACAAATTGCCCCCAACTACTACCTGCATGACACCGTGGTACCTCGATCAAAACTGGCAGACACCCTTGAAGAGGTCTACCGAATTGCCGATGAGCACGACCTCGCCGTGGTGAACGTGTTCCATGCCGGAGATGGAAACCTGCATCCGCTGCTGCTCTTCAACGGCCAAGAACCCGGAATCTACGATCGTGTTCACGCGGCTGGAGCAAAGATCGTTGAGGCCTCGCTCGCAGCCGGAGGGGTCCTCTCCGGGGAACATGGCATCGGTGTGGAAAAGCAGCCGTATATGCACCAAATGTTCTCTGAAGACGATCTCGATCACCAAGAGCGCCTCCGCCATGCGTTTGATCCGGCTTGCCGGTCAAATCCCGGAAAAGTGATCCCTGTTGGTCACTCATGTGCAGATATTCAGTCGCTTCGCAATGTTCCTGAAGAAGTGTGGGGATGAGCGACTTCGCCAAAGTTGTTGGAGCCGAAGGCCCCGTCACCGTCGTCGGAGGAAGAACGCGGTGGCATGTTGGCGGAGAGATTCACTCTGGTGCTCGCGAGGTTCACGCCCCATCGGGTGTCGTGTCATATGACCCGGCAGAGATGACGGTCGCCGTTCGAGCGGGCACAACAACAGCTGAACTCGCCGCAGCGCTCGCTGAGGCGGACCAACGCTGCGCCCTCCCCGAACGTGGCGGCACTGTCGGCGGTTCCGTTGTTATCGGTGAGAACCACCCCGAAGTATTAGGAAGAGGGTGGCTCACCTCATCGGTCCTTCAAGTCACTTACATCAGCGCAGAAGGCAAAGTGGTCCGCGGTGGCGGACCGACGGTAAAGAACGTTTCAGGATTCGATCTTCCGAGACTCATTGTTGGCTCGCTTGGAACGCTCGGACTTGTCGAGGAAGTCATTTTGCGAACAAACCCGATTCCACCTCGATCACAATGGGTCGAAAGTCATGATGCATATCCATTTACCATCGCATCCCAGGTGCTTCGGCCTTCTGCGGTGTTATGGAATGGTTCATCAACTCGGGTGCTCCTCGAAGGGCACGCCCCCGATGTTGCGGCGTCGCTGAACTCATTGGCGTCGATCGGGTCATGGTCTGAAGTTGACGGATCATTCGATCTTCCTCAACATCGCTGGTCTCTTCAACCGGCCGAACTCAATGGGTGTTCGGGCGCATTCGTTGCATCGATTGGCGTTGGGACCGTGTGGCGAGACGAACCTCAACCTCGACCCGTTCTTCCCCCAAGCGTGATTGAAATCTCCACGCGAATGAAAAACAATTTTGACCCGACCGGTCGACTCAACCCAGGGAGAAGCGCGTTCTGATGGACCTTGGAATCGATCCCGACCAGCTTGGTACGTGTGTGCAGTGCGGGCTCTGCCTCTCGTCCTGTCCGACCTACCGAGTCACCGGAGATGAAACGTTTTCACCCCGAGGCCGAATTGCACTCATGCGGCAAGTTCAACTTCATGATGCGCCATTGACTACTGAAGTAACCGAGGCATTCGACACCTGTATTCAATGTCTCGGTTGTGAACCGGCCTGCCCATCAGTCGTTCCCTATGGCCACTTCATCGAATCGACCCGAAATGCTCTCACCGAGCACCGCGGTTCACGTCGTCGGGCTATCGCTCTGTGGCCGTTGACAAAACCTCGACTGCTTCGACTCGGGTCATCACTACTTGCCATTGCACAACGCCTTCGACTAATACCGGCGCGTCTCGGACTTCCCGAACGGCTACCTCTCCGACGACTGCCGCATCGATCATCGGGAACCGATGTGTACCTCTTTACCGGCTGCGTTATGGATGCCTGGCAACGTGATGTCCACTTTGCAACTCAGCGGGTGCTTGAAGCCGCCGGCTTTGGTGTCACACCAACCGGTGATGCCGCCGGGTGTTGCGGAGCCCTCCATACCCACGCCGGCCTCGCCGCTCACGGCGAACGACTCACCGAGAACATCGATGCCACTCTCGACCCAAGCATTCCAGTAATTGTCAATTCTGCTGGGTGTGGCGCGCACCTCAAACAACATTCGTCTCTCCAGATCTTTGACGCACAAGAGTTCCTCGCCGAGCATCTCGACCGCCTTCCTAACATCACACCGCTCGAAGTAAACGTCGCTGTTCAAGACCCATGTCACTTACGGCACGTGCAGCGAGCCCACCTCCCAACCCGAACCCTCCTGCGAAAATTTGTGTCTGTGGTCACCGAACTCGACGACGACGGGTTGTGCTGCGGGGCCGGTGGCGCGTATTCGGTGCTTCAGCCCGACATGTCTAAAGAGGTCCGAGAGCGAAAACTCGCCTCGATCAACCGAGCGCAACCCGACGTCGTGGCAAGCGCAAACCCTGGATGCTCAATGCACCTTTCTGCAACGGGAGTGATAACTGAACATCCAATGGTGCTCGTCGATCGGGCACTTGCGGCGAACTCGTCAACCACATAACCCCAACCATTCGGCGGTCTGCGTTCACGACAACCAACCCTGCGCTACTACGGTCAATCGTTATGACAACTTTCAGAGCGTTCCGAGCAGATACTTCGGGTGAAACCGTGGACCGTGGCGTCGTCGAAATGTCGACCGATGACCTTGCCGATGATGGGGCTTTGATCGAAGTGCACTGGTCGAGCGTCAACTACAAAGACGGACTGGCCTCGACACCAACGGGCAGGGTTGCTCGCTTCAGCCCGATGGTTCCCGGTGTTGATCTCGCAGGGATACTGCTCGAGGATGCAGGAGGTATTGCTGCCGGAACCGAAGTCATCGTTCACGGCTATGACCTCGGGGTGAATCGCCACGGCGGATTCGCACAATTTGCGACTGCCCCACATGACTGGATCGTTCCGCTGCCCTCCGGACTCACTACTCGCGAAGCCATGGTACTCGGCACCGCTGGGTACACCGCAGCGCTGTCGGTGATTGCGTTACTCGAACACGGACTCACACCATCTGACGGAAAAGTGCTCGTGACTGGGGCCACTGGCGGAGTTGGGTCAACCGCTGTCAGCATGATGTCGCAGTTGGGATACGAAGTTGTCGCATCCACCGGTAAGCCCGATGAGTCATCATTTCTTACCGATCTTGGGGCAAGTGAAATCATTGATCGATCAGTGCTTTCCGAGGCCGGTAAGCCTCTGCAGGGAGAGCAATGGGCAGGTGCCATCGACTGTGTCGGCGGCGTTCCGCTTGCAAACGTTCTAGCCCAAACGGCGTACGGAGGTGCAGTTGCCGCCAGTGGTCTCACGGCAGGAAACGGTCTGCCAACCACGGTGCTTCCGTTCATTTTGCGCGGCGTCAACCTGAATGGAATCGACTCTGTACAAACGCCCATCGAACGCCGGCGCGAGGTGTGGCAACGCATCGCATCAGATCTGAAGCCAGCCGGGCTCGACACCATCGGACACGACATCGGCCTCGACGAACTTGATGATGTCCTCACTGGCATCTTGGACGGTAAAGCCGTCGGACGCTCGGTTGTCGACCTGAAACGGAGTTGAAATGAGCGAACAATCCTTTGTGAAGCCCTCTGCCGATGTGCTGAAGTCAATGCTCACCCCGGTGCAGTACGAAGTCACACAGAACGCAGGAACCGAGCGCCCCTTCACCGGCGAATACTGGAACGTGTTTGATGATGGGCGTTACGACTGCATCGTCTGCGGAACACACCTGTTCACTTCTGATACGAAATTTGATGCCCACTGCGGGTGGCCAAGCTTTTATCAAGCAATTGATGACAGTCGAGTAAAATTCATCGAGGATCGGTCACACGGGATGATTCGCATCGAGGTTCGCTGCGCTATGTGCGATGCACACCTCGGTCACGTCTTTCCCGATGGCCCCGCACCTACGGGTGACCGGTATTGCATGAACTCAGCATCACTTAGGTTTGAACCGACCAAGGAGGCCTGACATGCCAGCAGCAATCGTAAATTGGGCGGACCAAGAACGAGTACTCAGCCCTCATGTCAGCGTTCTCGTAGGAGATGCCAATGGCGGTTACCCCTCTGGCAACTCAATCGTCGTGAGGGGTTCAAGTGAGGCAGTAATTATCGACCCCTCAGTGACCGTCGTCGAAAAAGGCGGTGCGCCGGTCCACATCGACGCAATGATCACCAGTCACGGTCACGAAGATCACCTTCCCGGCACCGGACTCTTCACCGACGCACGGGTTCACGTACATGAAGCCGATAAGCATGTACTGCACGAACTTTCACACATGCTCGATGCCTATCAGCTCACCGGGCCCGACCGAGAGGAACTCCGCGAGTCGATCATTACGGAGTTCAACTTTGCGCCACGCCCCGATGCCGAAGGTTTTCACGATGGTCACGTGTGGAACCTTGGCGAAGTTGACGTAGAAGCTGTCCACCTTCCGGGCCATACCGCCGGCCACTCTGGTTTTCGAATCTCTGAGGGAGTGTTCTTCCTCTCTGACATCGACCTCACCGGCTTCGGTCCCTACTACGGCGACACCTGGTCAAGTCTCGATGACTTCGAAAACTCACTCATCAAGGTGCGTAAGGAAGAGGCCGATTTTTATGTCACCTTCCACCAAAAAGGTGTTATCGAGGGTCGAGAACGGTTTATCGAAATGCTCGATGCGTACCACGACGTCATTCATCGGCGGCATAACAACATGCTCGAGTTTCTTGCCGAGCCCCGATCGGTCGACGAAATGGTGAAGCATCGGTTCGTCTACCGACCGCACGTCGAAATGTCGTTCTGTGACTTGGTCGAGAAACGCACTGCTGAACTGCACCTCGCCCGAATGATTGAGCGAGGCGAGGCAGCCGAAGTCGACGCTGGTCTCTATCAGCGCACGGGCTGAACGATTCCCGCGACTGCATCGCGATACTCAGCGATACGCGCAAGATACCCGTCAACATTTGTGTCGCCCGCATTGTGAGTGGCGATTGACAAGTGAGTGCACCCGAGTGCTTGCCATTTCTCAGCGTGTGACCGCCACCGATCTGGGTCACCGCCCGCATATTGAGCCTGAGCGTGGATGGCAAAATTGCTCATATCAAGGCCCAATTGCTCACGGGTTGACCTAATGATGTCGATACATGCCGCCGACTTGTCATTTGGAGAACCGAGCGGAATCCAGCCGTCACCGAGTCGGGCGCACCGCTCAAGAGCGGCGGGAGCCGACCCACCGAAGCTCACCGGAATTGGTGAAGATGGGCGAGGGAAGATACTTGCAAGTTCCATATTGTGAAACTCGCCCTCAAATGAAAACGCGTCCTCTTCCCACAGTCGCTTCATGAACACAACCTGCTCTTCGAGACGAGCACCTTTTTGACCAAATGAAACACCAAGGGCGTCGTATTCGACTTTGTTCCAACCGATTCCGACCCCGAGACGGAACCGGTTGTTCGACAGCATTGCAACCTCAGCTGCCTGCTTTGCCGCCAACGCAGCCTGTCGTTGCGGAAGAACCATCACCGAGGTCACCAACTCGACCTTTTCAGTGCATGCGGCGAGAAATCCGTACAGCACGAACGGCTCATGGAACGCAGTATCGGAGTCGTATGGGCCCTTGAACCCACCCGGTCGATCACGTTGGGCGCCAAGCACATGATCGTAAATCATGAGGTGGCCTGCCCCGTGTTCTTCGGCGCTTTGTGCGAAGGCCTTAATTGCACCGGGGTCCGTTCCGATTTCGTTGTGAGGGATGACGACACCAAATTCCATACTGAAGGATTGCACATCAAGTGGCTGTTACCAGCCGCCGGAGCCGCCGCCACCTCCACCACCGCCGCTACCTCCACCTCCGCCACCGCCACCGCTTGAGTCGCTCGACGACGGAGGAACTGAGGCTGCCGTGAGAATGGTGATGTACGTGAGAGAGGACTGGGTGAGATCAACTTCGCCTGCGATCGCTAGATCGTCAAGAGAGTCGGCGGCCTTCTTCCACGCGGTTGCCTCGCCGAGCACCACTGCCCATGCCGAATATTCGCGAAGCACACCGAGTCGATGAGCCTCTTCAACGTGGCGACCCTCGCTTTGTGCAAGGAATCTCCGGAATGATTCGGTTTGTAGGTATAACGCTGAGCCAGCAGCTGTTCTCGACGCGATGCGGCCCTTGGTCGAAATTGCGCCGAGTAGGAACCCAGCGATGGCCACTGCCACCACAGCACCTACAGCGCTGTCGGTGAGCGCATTTGGCGCAAAGTCCGGCGCGTTTCCGTCAGGGTCACGGATCTCTATCGAGTCGAGGATGAGTAGCACCCCGACTAACGATGCTGCCGAGACCCATGCGCCAATGATCGATATGCGCTTGTTCCACGCCCGAAGCGGCTTGTTCCACCAATTCTTTGCTTTGATGTTCTCCGTGAGCGCCTCACGAATTTCTTTCCATGTGGTTGCGAATTTCTCGGTGTATTTTTTGTACACGCGGCGGGTGGTTGCTCCGCCCGGCATAAGGATGTTGATGAGGCGTCGATCGAACTCGCTCAGATCTTTGCGGTTCACCAACAGTTCGATGTCAACCGCCTGCCCGTTCTTCTCGATGTTGATCACCCCGGCACCGATAAGCGAAGAGACCCATGTCGACTGAAGGTCAGATCCGAGATGTTCGTTGAGAATGACGTTTCCCTCCCAAGGTTGAATTCCCTTTGGCGCTGCAAACTCAACCGTGGCCATTTCATAGAGCGCTGAGTCGGTGACCCGACTCGTCGGACCCCCCGCAACTGGTATCGCCGCCCCCGCGGCGTCGGTTGCGCCGACCGTGTTCATTCCACGACGGACATTCCACAACACCGCAAGCACAGCTGCTGCAACCGCAGCTAACGCCGCAGTAAATGGCAGCACACCACTCGACGGCGGGTCGTCACGGGCAGGCAAGGGAATCGAGATCTCTCCCATGCGCTGATCGGTCAGCACGGCTATACCTGAAATGTTCAACCCGGCATTTGCTTCGAGCGGCTCGACGATGACTTCCTGCCCGAACGAAGTATCGATGAGCTCGCAGCCACCGATATCACCCCAATCACCGACAGAGCACAACGAGTCGTTGAGGCGGAAACCGTCGAGAATCACATGAAACCGATCGGTTACAGGATCTTCATCAGGATCGATCAGCGAGTAGTTGAGGGGCCACCCGTCAATGAACGCGAGTGGTAATTCATATGAGAGTACGAATCGGTGCTGACCGTTCGACGTTTCGTCAGGGTCGCCAACCCGCATGATGTAATCCATCCCATCAAATTCGGTCGACAGTTGTGATGACATCGTGTCTGACTGTGCAGAAATATCGAACGGGATCCCGAGATCAGTTCTGATATATCGTAAATAACCACGCATCTGGTTTCGACCAAAGTTGATATCGACGTACTCGGTGACTCGCATCGTCCCGTCATCGGTAGGCGACAGCACAATTGTCTTCGCATCGAAATCGACGACGTCTTTCGGCGCTCCAAGCCTCCCGTTCAAAACCAATACGAAGACCACTGCGGCGAAGACCGCGGTTGGTAACAACTTCCAACGCAACGACATGAACGAACTGTACGACATTTTGTGAGTCGGAAAACCCGTACGATGAGACCTATGACCGGAACGCTTGTCATCCTCCGTCACGGCCAAAGCGAATGGAACCGTCTCAATCTGTTCACCGGGTGGCGCGACGTTCCACTCACCGAGCACGGCCTTGCCGAGGCAACTGCAGCCGGTCACACCATGCGTGATGAGGGGCTTACCTTCGACACCAGCCACACCTCACTCCTCACGAGAGCAGTTGTCACGCAGCATCTCGCTCTCGAGGCAATGGGACAGGTGTGGCTACCTGTCGACCGACACTGGCGCCTCAACGAACGGCACTATGGGGCACTGCAAGGTCTCGACAAAGTTGCCACCACCGAACAGCACGGGGCAGAACAGACACATATCTGGCGACGAAGTTTCGATACGCCTCCACCTGCCGTTGATACATCAAGCCCTGAGCACCCGGTGCATGATCAGCGTTACCAACATCTTCCCGCCGACGTACTTCCAAGTGCTGAATGCCTCCGAGATGTCGTTGCCCGGGTGCTTCCCTACTGGTTCGACCGCATTGCGCCTCAACTTCTCGCTGGCCAGAACGTGCTCGTTACCGCACATGGAAACAGTCTTCGAGCGCTGCTCATGTACCTTGAAGACGTCAGCGCAGACGACATTGCTGACGTGAATATTCCTACCGGGGTACCCCGCCGGTACGCCTTTCACGACGGCCTCGAAATCAAATCTGCTGAATATCTCGGTGATCCAGACGCCATCGCAGCCGCAATAGACGGTGTCGCTCACCAAGCTGGCACCCACCGCTAATCCGAGCCGAATTAGCAAGACGACCAGTCGTTCTACGCGCAAAACGAACTAGCGTTGAGTCCACATGGCTACGCAGACGGATTCAACGACCAAAGGCGACAAGCGGCTGAAGCCTCACCAACTTTCGCTCGGGCTCGGCATCGGAATGGGCGCCTTCATCCTTCTTTCGGGTGTCTTGCCACAGATCACTCATTGGCACAACGAAAATGAAGTCCATCGAACCGTGTTTGGCAACATCCCTGGGCCTCTCCAGATTGCGTTTTACACCCTGATCCCAGTGATGGTGGTGTGGGGCGCATTCCGCTTCGCAGACCGTATGAAGAACTGGGAGCGCGGTGCGGTGGCGAAACGTCGCACCACAACAAAAAACGTCAAGCGCCGTGCCGCCGATTTCCGCGCCGGTGTGTATATGCGCACTCTCCTCCGCGACTCTGCTGCAGGTCTCATGCACTCGATGATCTACTTCGGCTTCCTAGTGCTGATGGGCGTCACCACCGTGCTCGAAATCGATCACCAAATGCCCGAGAGACTGAAGTTTCTGCACGGCACCACCTATAAGGGGTACGCCTTCGTCGGCGACTTCGCAGGCACCGTGTTCACGGTTGGAGTCATCTGGGCAATCATCCGCCGCTACATTCAGCGCCCGTACCGCATCCGCATCAAGACGAAGACTGAGCATGCTGTCATCCTCGGCACCTTCCTTGCAATTGGTCTGACAGGCTTCATTGCCGAAGGGTTCCGCATTGCCCTTGATGGCATGCCCGATTACGAAAAGTTCTCATTCGTGGGTTACCCACTCGCCACCCTTGTCGACGGCATGTCAGCCTCGGCGGTGAGCACCTGGCACCAATGGAGCTGGATTGCCCACGTCGTGAGCTTCGTGGTGTTTTTGGCGATCCTTCCCGTCACCATGTTGCGCCACGTCTTCACGTCTCCGCTCAACATGTACCTGCGTGACAAAGATCGCCCAAAGGGCGCAATGAAGCCAATGCCCAACCTCATGGAGACCGAACTCGAAAGTTTTGGGGCGTCGGTCGTTGAAGACTTCACTTGGAAACAACTGCTCGACACCGACGCCTGCACCATGTGTGGGCGTTGCACGAGCGTGTGCCCTGCTCACGCAACCGGTAAGCCGCTCGACCCACGCGAAATTGTGTTGAAAACCGGCGAAGTCATGGCGGCGACGGGCTCACCTCAGGTGTCGCCTCCCATCGGTGTTGACGATGAGGTCAAGATCGGGGCGAACAGCCTCTTCGAACGAATCACCTCCGAAGAAATCTGGTCATGCACATCGTGTAAGGCCTGTGACGAAATTTGCCCGGTCAACATTGAGATCCTCGACAAGATCCTCGATATGCGCCGCTACCTCTCGCTAATGGAGTCAAACTTCCCTGCCGAACTGGGCAACGCCTATCGCGCAATGGAAAACCAAGGCAACCCATGGGCAATGAACCAAGGGGAACGCGGTGATTGGGCAAACGACATCGACGGAGTCGAAGTTGTCGACCCTGGCTCACCGCTCACAGCCGAATATCTCTATTGGGTCGGATGCGCCGGATCGTTCGATGATAAGAACAAGAAAGTCACCCAGTCGATGGCAAAACTACTTCGTCGTGCTGGCATCGACGTCGCAATCCTCGGACCGAGCGAAATGTGCACAGGCGATTCGGCTCGCCGATCAGGCAATGAATACCTCTTCCAAATGTTGGCAATGCCAAATATCGAAATGCTTGACGGCATGGGCGTAAAGAAGATCATCACCCAATGCCCACACTGCTTCAACACGTTGCAAAATGAGTACCCACAGCTCGGCGGCAACTACGAAGTGGTGCACCACACGCAACTACTCGAAGCACTCATCGCTGATGGCCGCCTCGACGTCTCACAGGCAACGCTTGAGGAGCGCATCACCTACCACGATTCGTGCTATCTCGGACGGCACAACGACGTCTATATGGCACCGCGAAAAGTGGTTGGAGCGATCAAGGGCATCGAGATCGTTGAGATGCCGCGAAACGGCACGACAGGAATGTGTTGTGGAGCCGGCGGTGCCCGTATGTGGATGGAAGAGTCGATCGGCACCAAGGTGAACGACGAGCGTGCCCGAGAAGCGCTATCGACAGGTGCAACGCGAATCGCTACTGCGTGCCCGTTCTGCTACATCATGCTCGACGACGGCGCAAAGGCAGCCGGCGCCGACGAAGATGAGGTCAAGGTCGCCGATCTTGCAATCCACCTTCTTGATGCGATTGAGGCTGGAGAATCAAAGATGGATCATCCTGATTCACCGCTCAGCGTGAGCTTCGATTAACCGTCGTATCACGACAGACGAGAGCGGATTGCGCCAATCCAGTCATCCGCGCTTTTCCAGCGTTCATCGGCGTGAGAGCGAACATCACTCACAGCCCCATCGGCTCGTGGCCATGAGCCGAACCACTTCACAAGACCCTGCTTCGCGTGAAGGGCTCGCATCGTGTCAGCCATCAGATCATCGCCGACATGGCCTTCGGCAAGAATGATGAAGCAATACTCGCCAAGTCCGCCCTGGCGAATCGGGCGCGAAATGAGGTTCGACAAGTTGATGCGGCGCGCCGCAAATTCCTGGAGAATTGAAATCAAACTCCCTGGCTCATCAGCTCGTTGAAATACGACAAGGCCGGTTCGGTCATGACCCGAAGACGCCGACGCTCCATCTCGACTGACGACGACAAATCGGGTTTGATTTCCCTCTTCATCTTCGATGTCTTCGGCGAGAAGACTGAGCCCGTAGAGATCAGCGGCAACACGTGGGGCGATTGCAGCAAGCCCTGTTGATGACTCTTCAGCAACCGACTTCGCTGCACCGGCAGTCGATGTTGCCGCAAGCAAATTTGCGTTCGGAAGATGCTCTCTGAGGAACTTGTGGCACTGCGCCGTTGCGACCGGGATCGACATCACATCGGTGATATCCGCAAGCGATGTCCCCTCAGGAGCAGCAAGGCACAGGTGGATATCGAGGACGACTTCCCTCGTCACGATGAGGTCATGGTCGAACGCAAGGGCGTCAAGTGTGAAGTTCACCATGCCCTCAATCGAATTTTCGATCGGCACGAAACCACAATCAACCTCACCCGAGGAAACTGCGTCGAGCACGTCAGGAACGGTTCGCATCGGGACAAGTTCACCGTCCGAGAGGTCGCGTTGAGTCCGGAGCGCCTGTTCAGTGAAGGTGCCGAATGGGCCAAAGAACGCTACGCGCAGAGTTGAGCCGTCGTTGCGTGAAGAACCATTCGTAGAAGTCACGTCCGCAAGGCTAGGGGGATTCGACCCCAGACATGGCACGATGTGACCATGGAAGAAGCAGCCCTCGCCGAAATGATCGCTGCTATCGCTGACGGTTCGATCACTCCAGACGCTGCATTGCAACAGCTTCGGCGCCTTCCATTCGCTGATACCGGCGATGCTCTCGTCGATCATCATCGGTCGCTACGCCAAGGGATGCCAGAGGTGATTTATGGCCCGGGGAAGTCACCAGAGCAATGTGTCGCCATCGTTCAGGAGATGCTGGAGTACAACGATGGGCCAGTGTTTATCACCCGAGTGAGCGATGAACAAGCGGCATCACTGAGCTCGATCGACATGGCGGATGCAACACCGGTCGTGACCGCTGGATGCATGCTCTTTCGACCACCAGACCCGGTTCAGCCCCAACCGCAGGTGCTAGTCGTCACCGCAGGAACATCTGACATCCCTGTTGCCGACGAGGCCGTCATCACTCTTGCAGCTGGCGGAATCACCGCCAACCGACTCCATGATGTCGGAGTTGCCGGCCTCCATCGGCTCCTCGCCCACCTTGAGGACATCACCTCGGCCGATGCCATCATCGTCATCGCCGGCATGGAGGGCGCTCTTTCAAGCGTAATTGGTGGACTCACTTCTTGCCCGGTGATCGCAGTCCCCACATCGGTCGGCTACGGCGCAGGACTCGATGGGGTCACTGCTCTCTTAGCGATGCACGCCAGTTGTGCATCGGGGATTTCTGTTGTCGGTATCGACAACGGTTTCGGAGCAGCTGTTGCCATCATGCGTTACCTGAAGCAAGCAGGCCCTCAATGACCGTTGGCGCATGGTTCCAATGCTCAGCCGGTGTCGCTGGCGACATGACGATGGCCTCGCTTGTCGATGCTGGGGCTGATCAGTTCGCAATTATCGATGCCATTAGCTCTCTCGGGATCGATGGCTGGGCGATCACCTTTGAAGACGTTCAGCGCTGTGGGGTGCGCGCAAAGTGGTCAAACGTCGTCATCCATGAACACGACACACCACATCAGCACCGGACGGCACAACAGATTCTCGACCTCATTGGGTCGTCCGGCTTGTCGGCTGTCACCTGCGACCGTGCAGTAGCCGTCTATCAAACGCTCGCCAAGGTCGAAGGATCAATCCATGGGGTCGACCCCGCCGAGGTCGAACTTCACGAAGTTGGCGCGCTCGATTCGATCATCGATGTCGTCGG
>DLTS01000001.1 GCA_002501485.1 Acidimicrobiaceae bacterium UBA7830 | reverse complement strand
GGTCGAACGGCTGCGCTTGCAGCCCTCGAGTCGTTTAACGCGCGCGGGTATGCCTCTCAGCGAAATGAGGTACTTCCCATCTCCTCTCGCGGAGCGTCAAGCCTCTCGCCATTTATTCGACACGGGCTGCTCACGCTAAGAGAGGCCTGGGAACACGTCGAGACTGCCCCTGAACGGGACCGCGACAAATTTAGAGACGAGTTGTTATGGCAGGAATACACGCGGCACATGTACGCCCGAATCGGAATTCATCTCGCTGAGTCGCTTCGACACCAACCGCCGGAGGGGCCTCACGCAGAGGGCTGGGGCGAACGAAACGTCATGGCCTGTCTCGATTTCGCCCTGACAGAATTGGAAACGGATGGGTGGGTGCCAAATCAGGTGCGTATGTGGCTGGCCTCGCACTGGACGGTGAGATCAGGGGCCAACTGGCAAGAGGGCGAACGCAAGATGTACCGCCACTTACTCGACGGATCGTATGCGAACCGAGCAGGCTGGCAATGGACAATCGGGTCAGCTACCGGACGGCCATACGGATTCTCGAGATGGCAGGTAGACAAGCGTGCGCCTGCGCTGTGCGACGAATGCCCATCTCGCCATTCCTGCCCGATTGACCAATGGCCTGATGAGCCGCAACTAGACGAGGCGGCTCATGCCATCGATCTTCGAAAAGGTCAGCATCCACCACGTGAGCCTCTTTCGCCGACCATCGACACATCTCGCACTCCCGAGGTGGTCTGGATCACCGCCGAATCGCTTGGAGATAGCGACCCGGCTCTGACTGCCCACCCGGACCTTCCTGCGCTCTTCATTTTTGACACCCCTCTGCTGCGAAAGCTCAAACTTCACCCTCGGCGTCTCGTCTTTCTTACTGAGTGCCTCACCGACCTCGCCCTTAGGCGCGAAGTACGTGTCGGAGTCGGTGACCCTGTTGAACTGCTGCAGTCGGGAAATATTTCGGTCACCGCTGCGCCCGTACCAGGATTCCGTTTGCGTTCAGCACAGATTTCTCCCGCAGCAATCTATCCGTGGCCATGGCTTGCACCCATCTCGGACGCGCCGCTGTCATCGTTCAGCGTCTGGCGGCGAACACTGCCGACTTCACTGGCAACGGCCTCGTTGCGTCGTCAGCGCAAACGCAGAGGGGGCTGACGCCAACTGCGCCTCGGTCAACCATTAGAAACCCCGCTGAATCATCTCTGAGATCACTGACAAACCTCGTATATGAGCAGTAGCATCAAAATTTGCTCCTGAACTGTCAACTAAGAGATCGCCTTGACGAATGTGCTGAATCGGCTCAGCCCCTCTGATTCACCGTGATTATTTCCCTCCTCATCCTCCACTTCCTCCTCGGAGCAGGAATCGTCGCCGCCGGCGACCGACTCGGACGTCGCGGCTTTGTGCTCGGAACCCTTGGCCCAGCCGCAACCGCCATCTGGCTCTTCTCAAATCTTGGCGTCATCGTCAACGGCGGTGAGGGAGGTGCGATCGCTCAACGCATCGATTGGGCCCCAACGCTCGGGCTCACATTTGACCTTCGAGTCGACGCTTTCGCCGCCGTAATGCTCGCCCTCATCTCTGTCATCGGGGTTGCTGTCTGCGTGTACGCCGTTGCGTACTTTGGACCAGATAAACCAGGCCTCGGCCGTCTCAGTGGTCTTTTGGTGATGTTTTCGGGTGCAATGACCGGCGTCGTCGTCAGCGACCATTTGCTCGCTCTCTTCGTCTTTTGGGAACTCACCTCTATCACCTCATACCTACTGATCGGCAATGACGACATCAACCCGCGGGCCCGCGACGCTGCAACTTCAGCCATCTTGATCACCGGTGCCGGCGGACTCGCAATGCTCGCCGGCCTAGTCGCGCTCGGACAGTCGGCAGGCACCTACCGATTCAGCGAACTCGCTTCGGCTTTCGCCTCGACCGACGTTTCACCTATTGGCTTCGGGGCAATCGTGCTCATACTCCTTGGCGCATTTACGAAGTCAGCGCAGTGGCCCTTCTCAAGCTGGCTTCCTGGAGCGATGGTGGCGCCAACACCGATCAGCACCTACCTTCACGCCGCCACGATGGTGAAAGCCGGAGTGTTCCTCGTTGCACGACTCGCACCTGTCACGCATAGCGTCGAAGGTTGGCGACCCACTGTCTTCATCTTTGGTGCAACGACCATGGTATTTGGCGGTTGGCGAGCGCTGCGCCAGGTCGATCTCAAAGTGCTCTTGGCGTACGGGACGGTGAGCCAGCTCGGGTTCATGATGATGCTCGCCGGCGCCGGCACCTACTCGCTCACCCAAGCACTCGTCGTGGTATTGCTCGCCCACGGAGCGTTTAAAGCCGCTCTCTTCATGGTCGTTGGCGTGGTCGACCACCAACTTCACACCCGCGATATCCGACGCATCGTCGGCATCGACCGTCGATGGTGGCCAATCTATCTCACCGCAATTCTCGGTTCGGCCTCAATGGCGGGCCTGCCTCCGTTGCTCGGGTTTATCGCAAAAGAAAAAGCTCTTCTCTACGCGGCCAAGGGAGCGTTTACGGGTAACTCTCTCGTTACCGCAGCAATCCTTGGCGGCTCAGTGCTCACATTTGCGTACTCCGCCCGCTTCCTCCTCGGAGTATTTGGACGCTGTGCCGAACACGAAAGTGCCGATGACGAGCACCCCATGGTCACGGTCTCAGAGCGCACTCCGCCGACACGACTATTCGCGACACCCGGATGCCTGCTCGCCATTTTCTCCCTCATCGCCGGTCTCGCTCCGACACTTGTCGACGACGCTGTTCATGCTGCCACTCTTGCGCTGCACCCGGAAAGCCATCCGTCCGCGGTCAAATTGTGGGCGGGATTCAACATTGCATTTTGGCTGTCAGCAGTTGTCATCGCATCAGGTGTGATACTCGTTGCTGTACGGAAAACGATTGAGAAAATCCAGGACGCATTTCATCGCCCGGTCTCAATACTTCCTACTGCTGACCGCTCATTCTGGGCTCTGGTCACCGGCGCCCTTCGAAACGCGAAGCGTATTACTCGAGTTATTCAGAACGGATCGCTGCCGGTATACCTCGCTGTCATTCTGCTGGTCGCTGCGATCGCACCAACAGTCGTTGCGCTTCGCGCAGTAACCGGATTTGATGCCGCTAACGGGCCTGAAATCTTCGTTGATTCATGGGTGAACCTCGTCGTTTATGCAGTCATCGTGAGCGCTGCACTTGCTGCTGCATCATTCCGTCGTCGAATCGCTGCGATCCTCATGCTGGGAGCTGTTGGATATGCGATGGCCGGCTTCTATGTGCTTCGCGGCGCTCCAGATCTCGCTCTTACCCAATTCGCCATCGAAACGCTGGGAACAGTGCTGTTCGTTCTCGTGATGCGGGCCCTGCCCCCCTACTTTCGAAGTGAAAAAACCGCTGTTGCTACCCCAATTCGGGTTGCGATTGCGGGTGCAGTCGGCCTTGGCGTTTTCGTGTTTGCACTTGCATCAACAGGTGCCCGTGATCAGGTGCAGTCGGAGTCCATCTCGGTCGAAATGATCGAGCGATCACTTCCTGACGGAAAGGGCTCCAACGTCGTCAACGTCATTTTGGTTGACTTCCGTGGCCTCGACACGCTTGGCGAAATCACCGTGCTCGTTGTCGCTGCTCTTGGGGTCGTTGCTCTTACTCGAGTCGTGCGTCGCGGCCCCGCAACACCAAACAGAATGCCCGAGTCAGCGATCGTCAATGCATCTACTCGGCTGCTCTTTTCTTCGATTTTGATTCTGTCGCTCTACTTCCTGTTCGCCGGCCACAACCAGCCCGGTGGCGGCTTTGTGGGTGGCCTCGCTGGCGCCGCAGGACTCAGCCTTCTCTACGTCGCTGGCGGGCGCCAACGCCTCTCCGAGTTGCTTCCGATTCGACCGTGGGTCGTGCTCGGAGGAGGGCTTGCGCTCTCTGTCGGCACTGCCATCACGCCTGTGCTGCTCGGGGGCGAGGTGCTCGAGCACGTCTTGTGGTCGTTCGAGCTTCCTCTGCTCGGAAAAGTAAAGACCACGTCGGCACTGCCGTTCGATATCGGGGTCTATTTCGTTGTCATCGGACTTGTGCTCATGGCCTACGAGGCGTTCGGCGACGACCCCGACGATGTCACTGAGCGGCTTGCTGCAGGAGGTGCATCATGAGTCTCGCACTTGCAGCCGTCACCGCAATCTTGTTCGCCTCAGGCACCTGGCTGCTGTTGCAGCGGCGCCTCACCCGAATCATTATTGGCATAGGCCTACTCGGTCACGGAGCCAACCTGCTCCTCGTCACCTCAGGTGGAAGAGCTGGCAACCCCCCGATTCTCGACGGAACGGTTGGAAGCCCCGCAGCGTACTCAGACCCCCTTCCTCAGGCACTCGCTCTGACGGCAATTGTCATCACCTTCGGTGTGACCGCATTTCTCTTGGCACTCGGCTATCGCAGTTGGCAAATCAACAGCGACGACAAGGTCGAAGACGACCTCGAAGATCGCATGGTTGCCCGTCGTAATGAGCTCGACGGCCCCGAGGGCCCCATTGATGACGGCGACCCTGAAACCAATGAGTTTGAAGTAGAGGAGGACGCGCAGCCATGAGCACTCCCCTTCTCGCCATTCCGGTCGTTGTCCCGATTTTCGGGGCCGCCCTGTCGATACTCGTCGGTTTCCGGCGCGAACTGCAACGCCTTGTCACCATCGCTGCTCTGTCAGTTACGGTCGTCGTCTCAATCATCGTGCTCATTCGTGCGGATGAGCACGGCCATCTTGTTGCGAACTCCGGGGGGTGGGCGGCACCGCTAGGCATTGCTCTCATCGTTGATCGCTTTGCTGCAATCATGCTCGTGGTCTCGGCCGTCGTGTTGCTCATCGTTGCGATCTACGCAATCGGTCAAGCGGGAGAAGAACGCGAGCGAGTGTCGTTTCATCCTCTCTATCTCGTGCTCGCAGCCGGAGTATCGGCCAGTTTTGTGACCGGCGACCTCTTTAACCTCTTCGTTGCATTCGAGATGATGCTCGCCGCCTCTTATGTTTTGATCACCCTCGGCGGACGACCCGATCAAGTGCGCGCAGGCATGACCTATGTCGTCATTTCTTTGGTTGCTTCGACCCTGTTTATTACATCGCTAGCCCTGCTGTACGCAGCGACAGGAACGGTCAATATGGCCGATCTTGCAGGTCGGCTAGCTGAAATCGACCCCGCTCTTCGACATGGGTTTTCAATCATGCTGCTCATCGTCTTCGGTATAAAGGCAGGGCTCTTTCCTCTCTTCTTCTGGCTGCCAGATAGCTACCCCACAGCCCCCGGGCCAGTAACTGCAATCTTTGCGGGCCTCCTCACCAAAGTCGGTGTGTACGCAATCATTCGCACACAAACCTTGATGTTCCCTCCTGGTGACGGCGGAGCTAACTGGGGCGACGATGTTCTTCTGTGGGTCGCAGCGGCAACGATGATCATCGGTGTCATCGGGGCGATTGCACAAGACGACATGAAGCGAATTCTTGCGTTCCACATCATCTCGCAGATCGGTTACATGATTATGGGGCTCGGAATGTTCACCGTGGTCGGCGTTGCCGCAGCGGTGTTCTACGTAATCCACCACATCGTCGTAAAGACCGCCCTATTCCTCGTCGCCGGTCTCGTCGATCACCGAGCGGGATCGTCGCGCCTCAGCTCTGTTGGCGGACTGGTTCGAACCGCTCCGATGATCGCTGCGCTATTCGCAGTTCCCGCTCTAAGCCTGGCTGGGTTACCACCGTTCTCAGGTTTCCTTGCAAAATTTGCCCTCGTTGATGCTGGCCTCAGCCAAGGATCGTCCGCCATCGTTGCCGTCGCTCTTGCAGTCGGGCTCTTCACGCTGTTCTCAATGACAAAGATATGGACCGGGGCATTTTGGGGAAGCGCCGAAACCGAACCCGAACGTGCTCCACGAACCACTGACCGATTCGGCGGACCGCCGCTAATGGTGCTCGCAACGCTTTCGCTCGTCGCAATATCGATCAGCTTTTCGATCTGGGCCGGACCAATTCACGAATTGTCGCAGCGCGCAGCAGAAGACCTACTCAACCCTGCTGGCTACATCAACGCCGTACTCAGGGAGGCTGCACCATGAGACGTGTCACCCTCAGTGCCGTCGTCTGGCTGACCGCCTTGTGGGTCATGTTGTGGAACGACCTTTCGATAGCGAACGTTGCCTCTGGCATCGTTCTTTCAATCGTGCTCTTGGCGGCCAATCGCCTTCCCTTCGCTACCGGTGCCACCTCCGGGAGCGACCACCGGTTGCGAATCTCGCCGCTCTATTTTGCGTACTTCATCGTCTACGTCGTGGTGCAACTCGTTCGGTCAAATCTCTCGTTGGCTCGCAAAATCCTCACCCGAGCTAACACGGTGAAAGCCGGAGTCATCGCGGTTCCGATGCGCACCTCTGGTGAAATGACAATGCTCGTGATGTCGAACGTCATTACCCTCACTCCTGGGACGATCACGGTTGAGGCGAAAGGGTCACCCGCAGTGCTGTACGTCAACGTGCTTCACCTCGACGACGTCGAACGAGTTCGCAGCGAATTGCACCAGCTCGAGTTTGTATGCGTGCGGGCCTTCGGTTCCCGCTCGGCACGTTCTCAACTTCAGGAGGTACGTCTGCCATGACCGCGTTCTCTGCTATTGCATTCGTCCTCCTAGCCGGAGGGTCGGTGTGTTTCCTTACTCGGCTCTTTCGCGGGCCATCAATTGCCGATCGTGTCATTGCTCTCGACGGCCTTCTAGTCTCCGTCATCTGCGGCATCATGATCGAAGTCACCCGCGAGCAGTCGATCACATCACTCGACACGGTGTTGATTGTTGCGTTGGCTGCATTTATTGGAACGAGTGTGCTTGCCCGGTACGCAGAACGCCGCTCTGAGGAAGGTGACGGGAACTGATGGACGTTGTTGCTGGACTCTTTATGGTGCTCGGAGCGGCGCTCGTATTGATCGCCGGTATCGGTGTTGCACGTTCGTGGAGCATCTAC
>DLTS01000099.1 GCA_002501485.1 Acidimicrobiaceae bacterium UBA7830 | reverse complement strand
TGCGTTCATCGTGGTCATGGACACACCTGGTGGCCGTGTCGACGCTGCCATCAGCATGCGTGATGCACTCCTCGCAACCGATATGCCGACGATCACCCTTGTCGACACCACGGCGCTGAGTGCCGGCGCTCTCATCGCTCTCGCCACCGACACGATCTATATGACACCGGGCGCTGTCATCGGAGCAGCAACACCAATCAATGGGGCAACAGGTGAAACCGCAGATGCAAAAACCATCTCAGCGGTTCGAGGCCTCTTCGAGTCAACAGCAGAAGCAACTGGAAGAGATGCAACGTATGCGGCGGCGATGGTTGACCCCGATATTGAAATTGCGGGCATCATTGATCAAGGCGACCTTCTTACCTTGACTGCATCATCGGCAGTAGAAGGCGGTCTCGCAGCAGCAGAAATCGCCGGTCTAAATGATGTCTTAAACGACCTCGGCGTTGATGCCGACTCAGTCGACATCGCAACACCAGGGATACTTGAGACGATTTCTCGGTTCGTCACCTCCCCAACGGTCGCAGGGCTCTTGCTTCTAGCTGCGATAGGACTACTCATTGTTGAGGTCACGACGGGTTCTGGCGGCCTGTTCGCCCTCGGTGGCGTAGGGCTTTTCGCATTGTTTTTCTGGGGCCATCTGCTCGCAAAACTCGCCGGCTGGGAAGACGCCGTGTTGCTTGCCATCGGCATTGCTCTCATCGCTGTTGAAGTGTTCGTGATTCCTGGGTTCGGTATAGCCGGTATTGCCGGAACAGTTGCGCTCGTCGCCGGAATGGTGATGTCGCTGCTTGGACGAAACCTTGACTATGCGCCCTCAGGAACACTTCGGACTGCAGTTCTCACCGTGGTGATTGCGCTGGTCGGAGCAGCTATCGCTGTTGCGTTTTCGATCAAGTTTGTTTTCCGGAACTCTCGGCCCCAGCGAGTTGACCGAGGGATCATGCTGAGGAGCACCGTTGCGCAGGGTGAATCACCATCCATCCGGCCCCGGAAATGGTTGAACTTTTTCGACGGAAACGAACGGCTTGAGCGCTCAACACAATCCGTGGGAGACTCTCCAGAGGAGCAACCTTCCGATAAGGACGCTCCGCCAACTGATTGAGGTAAGTAATGAATGGAAGTGACATCGTGGCATTAGTTCTACTCGGAGTGGTCGTATTTTTCTTCGGCCTCATTCTTTATTTCGTGCCGATCGGCCTGTGGATCACCGCATTGTTCTCTGGCGTTCGAGTGCGGATTGCAACGCTTATCGGTATGCGACTCAGGAAGGTACCCCCGGGTCAAATTGTTCGTCCATTGATTAGTGCGACGAAAGCGGAAATCGACTTGGAGATCGGCCAGATGGAGGCCCACTTTCTTGCAGGTGGAAATGTCGGAAGAGTCGTTGATGCTCTGATTTCGGCTGACCGTGCCGCGATTGACCTCCCATGGCAGCGTGCAACCGCGATTGACCTTGCTGGCCGTGACGTGTTGCAAGCGGTACAGATGAGCGTGAATCCGAAAGTTATTGACACTCCGAGGGTCGCTGCAGTTGCGAAAGATGGGATTCAGGTCGTCGCAGTCGCAAGGGTGACAGTTCGAGCAAATATTGACCGCCTCGTCGGTGGTGCAGGAGAAGAAACCGTCATCGCCCGTGTTGGTGAAGGAACAGTGTCAGGAATTGGCTCCGCAGAGAGCCACAAGTGGGTGCTGGAAAACCCGGAAGCAATCTCGAAGCGAGTACTCGAACGAGGGCTTGACGAAGGAACTGCCTTTGAAATTCTCTCGATCGACATTGCCGATGTGGACATTGGGCGAAACGTTGGCGCAGAACTCCAGACCGATCAGGCTGATGCCGACAAAAAGATCGCTCAGGCACAAGCGGAGCAGCGTCGTGCGATGGCTGTTGCTGAAGAACAGGAAATGCGCGCTCGCGTGGTCGAAGCAGAAGCTCAAGTCCCTCTTGCATTGTCAGAGGCACTGCGCTCAGGCAATCTCGGTGTCATGGACCTTTACCGAATGCAAAACGTGCAGGCAGACACCCAGATGCGTAGCAGCATCGCAAGTGACGACGACTCCACAGAGCAGTGAGTTCAATCCCGCCAGGTTGGTATCCAGACCCATCGGGCGAACACCAATATCGCTACTGGGACGGTCAAGGGTGGACGACGAGAACGGCGTACCCGAAAAACCCTCAACAGGCGCGCACAGCAGAACAACCGAAGCAAACGAAGCCAACGGAGGCAGCGCAGCCGGTGCGACAAGTCGCTGGGCGCGAGGCGGTCGCTCAATCGCTTCGCCAAGAAGCGCGCCGCGAGCAGGCGGTCGAGGCATCAGGACAGGAACTTTCGGCTCCCGAAATTAAACGCCCACAGACGACTGAAGCCCCGCGCGAGTTCAAGCGACACGCCCGGGTGCGGACCGAGCCTCGTAACGTTGAAGAGCGCACCCAAACTCGAGCAACTCCAACATCTACACCCCAAATGAAAACACGGCAGCAGCGCATCCGCGGCTTGTTGCAGGGTGGCCTTCGAGACGCCGTGATCATCAACGAAATACTTGGCCCACCGATCGGCCTTCGCAATCAACGCGAACAAGATCTGTAACCCTGAACCGAACCACAGCGCACAGCCTCTGACTCGTAACAGTTGACGGTGAGCGGCAAAGGTAACTCAGAAGCAATCGTCTAAAGGAGTTCCCCCATGCCAATCAGTTCGAATCCGCTTGAAAAGAAAATGATTGAAGTTAACGGTAAACAAATGGCCGTTCACGACTCAGGGTCAGGACAGTCAGTTGTATTTCTTCACGGCAACCCAACATCGTCCTACCTGTGGCGCAACATCATCCCGCACGTCGCAACCACCGCTCGCTGTGTCGCCCCAGACCTCATCGGCCATGGCGACTCCGACAAACTCGACGACACAAGCCCAGGTCAATATACGTTCGTTCAACATCGCGAATATCTCGATGGGGTTCTCGATGCACTTGACCTCGGTGATGACATCATTTTGGTTATCCACGACTGGGGGTCAGCACTCGGGTTCGACTGGGCAAATCGTCATCGCGATCGGGTCGTAGGAATTGTGTTCATGGAAGCGATCGTTCGCCCTGTCACCTGGGACGAGTGGCCAGAACTTGCGCGGCCGATCTTCCAAGCGTTCCGGTCAGATGCCGGCGAGGAGATGGTTATTGAAAAGAACCTTTTCGTCGAAGCAGTGTTACCGGGCTCAATCATCAGAGACCTTGAACCGGCCGAAATGGATGAATACCGCAAACCGTTCACAGAGCCTCAACATCGACGCCCCACTCTTACCTGGCCTCGGCAGATCCCCATCGACGGTGAACCAGTCGAGGTCGTTGAAATAGTCCAGTCATACGCTGATTGGCTGTCAGGCGCCTCGCTGCCCAAACTTTTCGTCAACGCAGACCCTGGAGCAATTCTCACTGGTGCGCAACGTGAGTTTGTGCGGTCTTGGCCAAACCTTTCTGAAGTAACTGTGCAAGGCAATCACTTCCTGCAGGAAGACAGTCCAAGTGAAATCGGTCAAGCAATCCAAGAGTGGATGAACGGCCTCTAGGGCCAGCGGCCTTGTCCTGCAGGGCTCGATATGTCGGGAGGAAATGATCGTGAACGAGTTCGTGACTGGGGAAATTCTTGTTGAGACAGAGGAATTCGCCGATTACGGCGGATGGTCACTCGACTCCCAATTCGCACACGAAATGGGATCGCCATACCTGCTCGCTCACGGCTATGGCCGACCTGTCGACGACGCCCAAACCACGATCGAAGTTGTCACCGCCGGTCGCTACCAGGTGTGGGCCCGAACAAAAGACTGGGTTCCCGCTCACCACCCCGGTCGCTTCAATGTTGCAATCAACGGAAACGTCATTGAACACGAATGTGGCAGTCATGGCGGAGACTGGGTGTGGGAACACATCGGTGAGATCGACCTGCAACAAGGGTCGGTCGACATTGCGTTATGTGACCTCACAGGGTTCGATGGAAGGTGCGACGCGCTCTTCTTCAGCTCAACCGGCTCCCAACCAGTTGACGGAATAGACGAAGATGCCCATCGTTGGCGAAAAGAGCGACGAGGGCTACCGATCGAACCCGAAGAGGCTGGCAGTTTTGACGTCGTCTTTGTCGGAGGAGGAGTGACCGGCTCGATCGGTGCGCTAGCCGCAGCGCGACTAGGCCGAACCGTGGCACTCATCCAAAATCGGCCGGTGCTCGGAGGCAACGCAAGCACGGAGATCGGCATCGGACCCCGAGGAGAAAAGGGCCCATTCGTTGCAGAAGCCATTTCTCGAACTCCTGAAGGAAATCTTCAGGTGCACCAACAACTCAACGCCGAACCTCATGTTGAGATCTACACCGAGTTTCAAGTATTCGATCTTGTCTCCGATGCGGGAACGATCTTGTCGGTAGACGCTCGACACGCCCGCAGCGGGAAAGAAATCCGTATTGCAGGAGCCCAGTTCATTGACTGCACCGGAACTGCAATTCTTGGAATGCTGTCAGGGGCCCCGACCATGTTCGGAATCGAGAGTGCCTCAGAATTTGGTGAGTCACATGCCCCACCGGAACGCCTTGATCAACACCATGGTCACACATTGTTTTTCCGCACGCGAGAAGCAGACCACCCTGTCGACTTTCCCGATGTGCCGTGGGCAACCGAAGTCGCCAAAGACTTTGCCGACCTTGGGGGTCAAGCGATTGAACCTGGCCGAGATAACGGTGATGGGCCAGTCATCGACGCCTTCCGACCCAACGAAGACGATTCATTTGGGAATCTCACGAGGAGACTTACGCACTACTGGGAATACGGGCAGTGGAACGACCCTTACACCGAAGGCGAGCACATTCGAGACCACTTGCTGCAAGCAGTTTACGGAACAATGAGAAACGTAAAGACAATGGAAGCCGACCAGTGGGCCAGTCTCGAATTTGATTGGGTCGCATTCGTACCGGGTCAAGGAGAGTTTCGTCGTTATGTCGGTGACTACATTCTCACCGAGAATGACATACGGGACCACACCGAATTTCCAGATGCCATCGTTAAAAATTCGGGCGCCTTCTGCCTCCATCACCCGATCCATGAAAAATACGACTTTCGTCTGAAAGATTGGACATGGGATACCCGAGACGACCTGCCGTTCGCGATCCCGTTTCGCTGTCTGTACTCGTCAGAAATTGACAACCTCATGATGGCCGGCAAGCACATCAGTGTCACCCATGTCGCAGGGTCGGTCACCAAGTTCATGGGTAATGGCGCTCAGCACGCAATTGCTACGGCATGCGCTGCGGCCCTGTGCGTCAAATATGGAGCGAGCCCGCGCCAAGTGCATGACAATCACCTCACCGAACTTCAAGAACTCGTTGCAGACGTTCATTCGGCGTAGCACCTAGAGAGAACTTCGCTGAGAAAGAGCACCGACTCTTCGCCATTCCACCGAGCGAATTACGGTGGCGAAATGGAAAGTCAAGATGTTGCAAAAAGCATGCGGGGCTCCATTGGAATGCTCGCAATGCACTGGTTACTCGCACCTTCAACCACAGAGCAGGCTGTTGAAGCCGGCATGCCAGACGGCATCGCAGGTTATGCGGTTGGCAGGCTAGGGGTATTGGGCGACTGCCCTGTCGACAATGTGGTGGCAGCGGCGTTCTTTTGGGACCCCGGATTTCTCTCAAAGCAGACCGTAAAGGGACGCGCGCAGTTTGATCCGAAAGACGGTGCAGCGATTTACGCAAAGATTTGTCAAAAGTGGGGCCAAGACCACCTTAAAGGTTTCGACGGTGTTGAGCGGCTCGGTGAACTCGCTGAACGGGTCGTGAGCAATGCAAGCCCACTCGGAGCACCTCTCTTTGTCGGCTGGCGTGATCAATCACTCCCAGAACCGGGCGCAGGAAGAACAATGCAACTCTGTCAGACCCTCAGAGAACTTGGGTTTTCACGGTTCTGCTCAGCGATGCTCGGCTCGGGCTTGTCACCACTCGACGCAATTATGAGCGGACCAACGGGAGCGTGGAACGCCGAGATGTTCGGCTGGAAAGCACCATTTCCAGATGGGGAGCCCAACCAGGGCCGACGTCAAGAGATAGAAGTTCACGCCAATACACTCCACGCAAAAGATTTTGAAGTTTTAAGCCCTGAAGAGCGCGAGGAGTTCGTGTCGCTCTGTAAGCAGGCGCGCAATCACGCAACATCTCTGATGACCGAAGCTTCAAGCGCAATGATGCCGGGTAAGTGAAATGCAGTTCGACGTTGCGTCAGTTGACCATGCATTAATGACGACGAGAGCGGTGCGCCGCCGACTCGATCTTGAACGACCGGTTGACCAAGAAATTCTTCTCGAGTGCATAGATATTGCTGAGCAGGCGCCATCAGGTGGCAACCAGGGGAGTCGCCGTTGGATCATTGTTCAAGATCAAGAGATTAAAGATCGCATCGCAGAGATCTACATGGAATCTGCTGGTCAGTGGATGATCGCCTCATACGAAAAACTTGAAGGCACCGGCCACCCACAAGAAAAAGTGATGGCATCAGCTGCGCACCTTGCACAACATTTAGCTGAAGTGCCTGCCATCGTGATTCCCACCATCATTGGGGTTCACGATGGAAGCGGGCGACCAGGATTGTTTGACTCAGTGATTCAATCAGCATGGAGTTTTTGTGTTGCCTTGCGCGCTCGCGGTCTTGGATCAGCATGGACAACCGCAATACTTTCTCGCAGAGACGATCTCGCCGAGCTGCTGGGAATTCCCGAGGGAATGACACAAATCGCAATGCTTCCCGTGGCGTGGATGAAAGGCACCGATGTTCGTCTTGCGCCGCGACGGCCAGCGCGAGAGGTCACTTACTTCGATCGCTTTGCGACAACCTGGGCGACAGGGCCCCACGTCGACCACAACATCGACGATGGTCCCGGAGTTGTAGTCGAACGGGATATCAAGGCATCGCCAGCATCGATATGGCAGTTTGTCAGCGATATCAATTTTGGAGCCGAATTCAGTTCTGAATTTGTCGGCGCGCGCTGGGACGACCACGATGCTGAAGTCACAGTCGGATCATCGTTCACCGGGTCTAATCAACACGAAGCAATCGGCGAATGGGATGTACCGTGTTTTGTCAGCTCTTACTCGCCAGAGCGATCGTTTGGGTGGGTGACATCTGACCCCGATAACCCCGGGGCGCAGTGGCTTTTTGACCTTGAACGAATTGCGGGCGCAACTCGGCTTCGCTTCTCTGTCACGCTTGGGCCAGGTCCATCAGGGACCAGCCACGCCATCGCTCAGATGCCAGAGAAGAGCGGCAAGATTATCAGCCGGCGACTTCTCGAGCACCGAAGGAACATGGAGGCCGTGATCGAAGGCATTCAACGTGAAGCAGAGCGTATTGAACCTCCGAAGTCGAAAGATGGCGTAAAGGCACCCCTTAGTTGAAAACCTTTTCGTAGGCGGATTGTCAAGTCAGAGAGAGGCCCAGCATTGGTCAAGGAACCGAAAGAAGTCGTCTTCACGAACTCTCTGTCCTCTCGCACTCAGATCGTGATTGGAATTTCAGTTGCCGCCGTTATCGGCTGGCCGATCATCGCATATGGTTTTAAGGCTTCAAGTCTGGCCTCGCTAGGAGCAGCTTTCGCCGCTGTTGCATTCACGGCAGGTTTTCGTCGAATGATTGTGCGCGTCAGTCACATCAACCTTCAGGTGGTATTCGCCTACGGGTGGCCTCGACGCACAGTGCAACTTTCTGAAATCGTGGACGTATCAACCCATCGCATGCGAGCGCTGTACGGCTGGGGAATTCGCGCCGTCCCAAACGGGATGCTTTGGAGAGCCGGTGGCCATCACGCCGTGAGACTTGAACTGGACAGCGGTCGGTATCTCTACATTGGCGCCGCTGATTGTGAGGACCTTGCACGCGAAATCAGCAAGCGGCTACCCGCCCGCTGACATCATTTAGGCGGCGCAGCTGCCGGTCAGCAGGTTCCAGATGCTGGACGAAGGCTCATTGCAGCAACCCCGAGATGACCGGCGGCGAAACTGTTTCCGTCTCGTTGATTGACAAAAAGGTTTGCATGCTCGAAGCGATCGAAGTGGTCGGTCATCAGTTGGCCACCACAGTGCCAATCCGTATTACGGACATGAACTGCGAATTCATCTCCGTACAGCGAGTCGACCTTGACCCAACCCTTCTTGTCGGACTTGATGAGAATTGTTTCCCCTGTGACGTAGTTATAAATCGAAACTTTCGCGCCCGCAATTGGATGTACTGACTCTGCGTCAACGAGCTGAACGGTGAGTGTCTGATCGGATGGGTATGCAGGTGCAGCAGAAGAGACTGCCCCAAAACTGAAAGCTCCAGCAAAAGCTAGAGCTGCGACGATCGTGTTGCGGATGGTTTTCATCATGTTCTCCCTTGATGGTGAGCAACGGTGTGTTGTCTCGCAGTTCAAGAGCACTTACCTCATACGATCTCGCAATTTCTATTATTTCTTCTTCTGTTCTTGAGCAAGAGTTCCCTAAATCGGCACATTGCCTTCAAACTTTGACCGTGAGGATTCTTTGCGTGTGTGCTGTTGTGGTAGTAGCTGCATCATGTTCAGCTACCCGGCAGCAGGACGTTAGTGCAGACCCGAGTCCAGCGATGGTGACGACCACATCTGCCGAAGCCCTCGGTACAACGACGACATCCGTCTCAGAAGAAGTGGTGGCACCAGCGGTTGCACAACCCTCGACGAGCCAAGCAACAGTCACCACAACGAACATCACCGAACGGACGAACCCAGATAATGGCCAGTCATGTCAACGACTACCGGAATCAGCAGACCAGCCGTGGGTAATAGTCAACGACGGCGTCATGGGCGGGAGATCACAGGGCGCAGTCACAACAGAAACCAACCAGATGCAATTCACTGGAAACATCGTCACTGACGGCGGCGGCTTCTCATCGGTGCGCAGGTTGCTCGACGGTGGTCTCGACGAGTCAGATCGGCTGCAAATGAGGTTGCGCACCGATGAACGCCGATACGAGGTACTCCTCACCGATATTGACTCCCAGGCATACCGTGTCACGTACTACGCGCCTCTGGAGACAGAAGGAGACGGCTGGCAAGTCATCGACGTCTCGTTTGACGACCTCGAAGCTCGCATCTTTGGTCGCCGGGTAGATGCTCCGCCGTTTCAACCTCAAAACGTGACGACGATAGGGATCATCCTCGCCGACGGGGCAGACGGAGAATTCTCTCTAGAACTCGACTGGATCAGCGCCTGCTCCGGCACTCTTTCATAAAGAATGACGGAGCAGGCGAGTTCGCAGAGTGTTGACGTCGTTACGACTTCAACATGATGATGAGCATCACTGGGGTGCCGAGCATCACCAATGTCATCAATCCGAAATAGACAGGGAATGGCGCCTTCGCAAAGTTCGAGCCGAACGTGCTCCCTTTGAGGTCGTCGTCCATATCATTTCGCATCGCTGCAATATCCATGACCGCGCCAAACGCCGCGAACCAGAGAAAGAATCCGATTCCAGCAACGGCGATTGATAGCGCAGTTGATGCCCCGCTTGAAAGATCCCCAATCGCAACGACTATCGAAACGCCTACTGTGAGGAACACAAGGCATTTGAGGCTCACCCACAGCATCGTGGCTCGGTGATCAATCCAGCGGTACAGGTCTTTTGACTTCATCGTGTTTGTCCCCTTAATTAGTAAATCGCCATCATCTCAGCGATAACGATAAGAGCCACGATGACGACATTGGCGATGCGGAAAACGGTGATCGGCGCCTTCTCGAGCCTTTTACCCATCGCAGTATCCATGAAGCCTTCCATATCTCTCATGGCAGCATTCATGTCCTGCAGCGCATCATCCATGAATGCAACGCACCATAGTGAACCAAGAACGATCCACGCGGCAAGGGCTAGACGGATGCCGGAATCATCGAGGCCGGCTCCTGCAAATCCCAGAACGATACTGAGTGTTGCGTGAGCGAGAGTGAAAGAGATAACGATTGTTCGAATATCTGCGGCGCGGGCTAGCGCCATTTGCATGTATCTGTTTTGGTCCATAATGAACCCTCCTTTGCGGATGTTTTAGCGACGTCTGTCACCGACGTCACCCTACGAAAGTCAGGAAACCAGAACAGGGATACTCAGATGTAGGTCTTAAATGAAGGTGAGCTCGTCGCCCTCCGAAATCGTTCCGGGCTCAATGATGTTGGCATAGACGCCAACATCTTGATTGAGCTCTCGAACGACATATCGAAGCACCTCTCGATCGTCACCGACGCTGTCGTCAATAGCCCGAGTAACCATCACACAGCGTGGGCACGCAATGACAAACCCGATTGTGGCGGAACCAACTGTTGCGGTTCGGCCAACCCACGACAGTTCGGGAAGAGCCGTGTCGCCGTTCGCTGGCGGAGCATCAATCACGATTGAAGGTCGAAAGCGTCGAACATCAACCGAAGAATCTGGGAGCGCGTCTTTCAGGTGAGAAATCGACTGTTCGCTCATCAACATAAGAGGGAACATGTCGTAATAGCTGCCAGGTGGCGATTCGTACTCAGCAAGAGTCACCATGAGATCCCGAGGGAACGCACCAAGATTCGGAATTGGCTCGTCATCAACACGCCCAAAAAGATTCCGTAACTCTTGCACCGGGTCGTCGAGATCAGGCGCTCCACGCCGAAAGTGCTCACTGTCTGATGCTGGTCGCAATGCTTCGAGCTCGACCGAATGCCCAAGCGCATCCGACAGCACACTATTCGCCTCTGCTGCGCTCGAAGTCGTGACTTCGCCAGTGGGGGTGGTGATTTCAACATGGCCGTCGTCGAGGAGTCGAGATTCGCATCGCATAAGAAGTGGGATCTTCTTTGCTCCGCGGATCCCGCCACGTTCAAGGTCGCGAGTTGCCCATATGCGGTCACCAGCCACTCCGGTACCCGTGACGTCAACTGAGTCGATCCGCTCACCAATCATTGATTTGACCGGGTAGCGCCAGAGTTGGCTTACCTGCATGAGAGTGACCTTACCGCTTGGCCGGAGGCCCATTGTCGTCCAAGGGTGCAGTTCCGAGGTGGTCAGTTAGAGAGCTATACCGTCATCGGAGAACCCCGGTTCGGAACCGTCCAAACCGCAGTTCTAAGGTCTGAACAAACCCCCGACGTAGGAGCAACCATGGAATTTCAGCAACTTGCATTCGAACGGCGAAGCATTCGCGGCTACAAGCAAGAGCCGGTTCCGAAAGCGTTGCTGGACGAAATTATTGAAGTCGCGGCTCAGACCCCGTCGTCGATGAACACGCAGCCCTGGCATGTTCACGTTGTGACCGGCGATGTGCTTGACCGCATCCGAGCCGGCAATACCGAGCGCATGCTGGAAACCGGGAAACCTGACCGTGAGATTCGAGGCCACACTCGATATGAGGGCGCTCACCGCGATCGACAAAAGCGTGTTGCCGCCCAACTGTTTGAAGCTGCAGGCATCGGCTGGGATGACAAAGAGCAACGGCAAGATTGGGCGATGCGCGGATTCCGGCAATTCGATGCGCCGGTATCTGTCATCGGTTGCATTGATCGAGACCTCATTGATTCAACGGAGGCCTACTTCGACCTGGGCCAGTTCGTTTACGCGATGGTGATCGCTGCGTGGGATCGTGGTGTTGGTGCGGTCATTAACGGGCAGGGGATTTATCAGTCGTCGGTTGTTCGTGAAGAAGCGTCGATTCCGGAGGATCAACTCATTGTCATCACTGTTGCGATGGGCTTTCCGGCTGACGATTTTCCGGCCAATGATGTTGTGTCAGAACGGCGAGGCGTCAAAGAAATCGCGACCTATCGCGGTTTTGACGGCGAGTAGGAGCCGAACACCCGTTGGCTTTTCTCCTCAGCCTGATTTCGAACGACGGTGAGCTTTCTGAAGCACAGAACGCAGTCGCAGTAGGGTAGGGGGATGTCAGAGACCTCTGAATCTCATCGGGGAGACGCTGAATCTTCGGGATCTTCCTCACAGAAATTTTTCGGAACGGAATTCATTGACAGGTTTGCCCACCGGTTGGATCTGTCGGCAACCTTTCTTCTCGGTTTCGCAGCTGTTCTGATTGCGTGGGGCTCGTATCAATCAACCTTGTGGGGCGGAGTGCAAGACAGTCTGTTGACAGAATCGGTCAACACGACGACTCAAGCGACCGATCTGCTCCAACAGGCCGACACTATTCGTTCGCTCGATCAAGTTCTTTTCGTTGAACTGTTTTCTTCAGGAGTCTGCGAAGAGGAAGGTGACGGCGCCATCTGCGATCAGATCTTTGCGAATATGTCAGCCGATGGTGTCGCGGCAGTTGAGGCTTGGCTCACTAACGATGATCTTGCGCCATTTGGGGACGACTACGACGACGCCTTGTATACAGAGGGCGAAGCTCTCTTAGGCGAGGCAGACGAGATTTTTGTTCTTGCAGGCGAAGCAAATTCGAATGGTGACGATTACTCGATGGCGATAACGCTCTTGACAGTGACTCTGTTCTTTACAGGTCTTTCGGTAACGATCACGGCCTCCCGCTACCGAACAACAATGTTGTTAATTGGTGCGGGGTTCCTTGCCGTCGGAGCAATCTTCATGGCCACGCTGCCATGGGCATGAGATAGGGCGATTACGTCAGGCCTTGAGAGCGGCCTCGATAGCCTCAATCACGATTGGATCGTCAACCTTGGTGTTAGGTGAGAACCGGTCGACCACACTTCCATCTTTCCCAACCAGGAACTTCTCAAAGTTCCACAGCACCTCAGGTGGATCCGTTGTCTCAATGTTGAAGCCATGGAGACGCTCTCGGTACGCCTCATGGTTGCCTTTTGGCACCGGCTGCTGAGCGATCATTTCAGTGTAAAGGGGGTGTCGATCTTTGCCAGTGGCCACGATTTTGGAGAACATTGGGAATGTGACGTCATACTCCGCTCGGCAAAACTCAGCGATCTCTTCTTCGGTTCCAGGCTCTTGACCACGAAAGTCGTTCGCAGGGAAACCGCATACGGAGAGACCTCGACTGGAATACGAGCGGTGCAGAGCCTCGAGTGCCTCGTATTGGGGAGTGAGGCCGCACTTCGATGCGACGTTGACAACGAGGATTACTTCAGCCTCGATTGCCCCAAGGGTCGTTTCTTCACCGGTAATGGTGTTTACAGGAATATCTCGCAGTGTGCTCACGGCTATGAAAAGGTATCAGCCAATTGGAGTGTTCGGGCTACTTCCAAATACTTGTGAAATATCTGAGTGTCTTTTTGAGCGCCAGTTGCTAGGCCTTGCAGACCACACAGAACTCGCCACCGTCGGGATCAGTCATCACCGTCGCCCGCATGCCCATATGGCCTGAGCCCTCTGCTGGAACAAGAACCCTCGCACCAAGTTCAATGAGTTCAGCAACCGAGGCGGTGTCATCAGAAACGAAAAGGTCAATGTGCAAGCGGTGCTTAGCAGTCTTTCCTTCAGGTACCCGTTGGATCGTGAGATGGTTTAGGGGACGCCCCGCAGGGCTATCTGACAGCGTGATATACGGGTTTCCGTCGCCTTCTCGTCGGCGAAAGCCAAGGGCAGCCTGCCAGAAGACGGCGGTGCGGTCAGGGTCGTTTGAGTCAAGAGTGACTCCGACCGCTCGTAAGTCATGATATTTAGAGACCATTCTTCAACGGTACTTCTTTAGAAAGCACCGTTGAAGAACAGACTTCTTGCGTCAGCGTCTACTTTGACTCAGACCTTCGTATTGCAGCCTGAGCCTGGAGACATCAGATGCTCGTTAATTCGTGGTACGAGACCTCTAATTCGATTCCGTTTGATGAGAGAAAATCTGCGAGACCGGTCTCGACTCTCCAGCCCACGTACGCTTGATGATGCTCTACGGTTTCCCACTCCTCGTAAAGAATTAGGTCGTCGCTGTCGTTGCTCAGTAGGGTCTCAACTCGTATCGCCCCTTCGTAGGCGCGGGTTACGGAGAGTCCATCTTCGCCAGACAGGAAGTCGATGAGTGCAGATCTGCCATCTGAGTTACATCGAAATGTTGCTAGTGCTATCGAAGTCATGTCGCTCCCTTAGCTCGTCATCAGTTTCATCATGTCCTCGGTGGACACGAATGGGCCAGAGGACTCGACTTCAAAGAGCTGCTCGGCCGCAAGTCGGGCGATGACCCGAGTCGACGATTCAACGTCTGGATAAGTGTTGACATTGACAAATTTGCCAATTCCTGCGGCGAAACCTCCGACGAGAGTTTCGGCATTGCCTTCGCCGAGGATTTCGAATTGCCGGGTGATGAGGGCATTCCATTCATCGGAACCCATGGCTACTCCGTCATAGGCGCGGCCAGGTCGTCCAATGGAAAATGATGTGTAACTCACGATGTGCTCCTATTTGTAGATGGTGATGATCTGAATAACTGCGAGGGCTGCCGTAAAGATGGCATTCGTTGCCCGGTAGAACTGGAACTGCGCCTCGTTTTTGGTCGCTTCGCCAATAGGCGTTCCCTCCATGCTTTGTGGCATTGACTTATTCAGCTGGATGAATGACTGCTGTGAAGCGTCAAACGAGAGGATGCCGAACACTGCGATACCGATCGCTGCAACGGTCAACAACAGGTTGACATCATCGCCTCTGCCAAACACGATGGTTGCAGTAAGTGCAGAAAAGGTTATGAAGTAGGCGAGTTGAGATGACCGAAGACGGTCAGAGATTTGTTTTCCAAGTTCTAAATATGTTGTTTCATTCATGTAATTACTCCAGTGGTTAAAGGTGTTGTTTAAAGAGTGACATCGGCGAGAACGTCGAGGTCGATGAATTGAACATCGCCCACCTTCGCCGAAAATTCGGCTGCGGCGTTTTGTGTGATGTCGAGTTCATTATTGAGTTCAGCTTCTTCTACAGAGTTGAAGAAGACAATCTGGATGATTTTTCCCGGCCTGTTCCTGTCTGCGCAGACAAGAGCTCGGCGGGCGTAGGACACCCCTTTGCCCTCCTCTGCGTATTTGTTCATTAGCTCAACCGCCTCGGCAGAGTCCATGTCGAACTCCATGATTTGTGCGTATGTCATGTTCGTGGGTACCTCAGAACATGTTGCGACCGATGACGCGGCCGAGAATTTGGGCGCCTGAGTCGGTCATGATCTGCATCGTCTTGGGGTCAGCAAACATTTTGTTGGAGACGGCCAAGAGATCATCCAATGAATCTGCCCACGTAACGGCCGTCGCGTTGAAAGGTGCTGGGCCAGCAGCGACTGACATGAGCCATGTGAGACCGTTTGCGCCTTCTTGAATATGTGACCAGTTGTGATCCATGTTGCTTTCCATTGTTGCATCGTCGATAGGGCGGCCAGCGATGTAAAGAATGGTTCCGTATTGCCCCTGTCGCTCACCGCGCTCTGCTTGCACTCGGAACAAGATCCTGCGATTGATCTGAACCTGTGTGGCTTGCATCATTCCCACTAGGTCACTGTCCTGATAAAAGCCGGCTTGTCCCTGCATTGCTGCATCGACTGAGTCGTACTCGAACCCGATTACAACCATGCCGGCCATTTCGCCGCCCATGACGATTTCGGTGGCCGTGTAAGACTTGACCCCGAGCTTTTCAAGATTTCCCATAATGTCGGCCTCGGCAAAGGCTTTTTTATCGCCGACGTTCGCTAACACTGAATAAAGATAAGTCATTTTGACCCCCTGCTAAATCCGGAGAGAATTTCTCTCGTAAGGCGAACCTAACACGTTCTTTGAGTCCGGAAAAGAGACAGAATGTGTACTTTTGGTTAACTTTGAAAGAGCGGTGGGTGGCTCACTCAAAGAGACAAAGTAGGGACCCAAGTTCAAAATGGCTGCGCGTCAGCCCAGCAGACTGATCTGTAAGAACTCTCGCAAAGAATTGCTGGTGAGGTTCCCTGCCGCCCTGGTAGAGGTGATCTACGGGTCGTATTGATATCGAATGCACTAACGCAGATTGCTAGCTCGTGATTGAGACGCAGTCGCTCAGGCTGCGATCGGTTCAAATGCGGGCGACTCGCGTAGTGTCAATCTGTGAGTGAAACCCCCGATATGAATCCTCCTCGTCGAAGCAGAGTGATTTTCACTGTTGCTGTTGTCATGTCTTCAACGTGTGTGGCTCAGGCATTTGGACGTTTCACCTGGGGAGTCGCACTTCCGGGTGCAAGAGATGAGCTTCTCGATGGCTCAAATACCCTGGCTGGTTTTTTCGGCACCGTGAATGTGACTGCATACCTAATGGGAACGCTGTTGATGTCATGGATGTCTTCGAAGTTGACCCCGCTGCAACTAGTCAGATTAGGACTCACTATCTCAACTGTGTCGCTCGGTACTGCCGCGTTCTCGAACTCTGCGACAGTTCTTGGAATCGCTTTGTTTTTTATGGGTCTCGGAGGGGCAATTATCTGGATACCGGCGCCCGCGATCGGTGCACGTGTCTTCCCTCCGGAGCGTGCTGGTATTGCCGTTGGCCTGGCTGGATCAGGGATTGGTGTGGGAATCGTGTTCGCAGGCCAACTCGCTTCATGGCTGGGGCGGACCCGAGAGGCGGCTGAGGTCTGGCAACTCGTCTACAAAATCGAGTTCTCGATAGCTGTATTTGTGCTCGCCGGAACTTTGTTCGTATTTAAATCCGAGGGGCAACGTCCAGCTGCATCTGGAGGATTTGGAGGTTTTGGCGCTCTTAGAACAGTTCGGGCGTGGATCCCCACAACCGTTGCATACACCGCATACGGCTTTGCGTACATCTTGGTCATTGCGTTCCTTGTTGCCCGACTGAAAGACGATTCCGGTTTCTCTGCATCTGAGGCCGCATTGATGTTTTCGTTGGTGGGAATTGCTGCGGCATTTGGAGGAGTCGCTCTCGGTGCGCTGTCAGATCGCATTGGTCGGCGAATCACTCTGATGGGAGCATTCATAATGTTCGCAATATGCGGCTTGCTGATTTTGACTGGACAGCAACCTGTCGTCGCTATTGCGTCAATTGGTGCCGGACTTGGATTCTCGGGCGCTCCGTCACTTATCACCGGGCACATCGTTGCCCACACCGATAGCAGTACATACGGCCCTGCATTTGCTGCTGCAACGCTTTCTTTCGGCCTCGCTCAAATGATCTCACCGCAAATCGGCGGATTAGTCGCCGACGCAACCGGCAGTTTCACAACGGTGTTTGCATTGTCAGCGACGCTAGCGATGGTTGGTGCCCTCGCAGCTAGTCGACTTCCCCGACTCGGAACCTAGCTCGGCTGTTGAGCTCTACTCAAGGTGGCGGCAAGCATCAGATGCTTCTATCGGCACTCGACCAGTATTGAGCTCGGATCACTTTTTTGTCGGGCTTGCCAACCGCAGTCAGAGGAAGAGTGTCGACAAACTCAACGATCTTTGGCGTGTAGATCGCCCCTTTGCGTTCACGAACAAGATGACGAAGCTCATCTGGGTCACAATCTGTGTCAGGCTTTAGTGCGACAATTGCAGTAACAGCTTCACCCCATTTCTCGTCTGGCGCTCCGATGACGGCAACGGACGACACGGCAACATGCTCACTGATAACGTCCTCGATTTCACGCGGAAACACGTTGAATCCACCTGAAACAATCATGTCTTTCTTTCGGTCAACGAGCGTGATGAACCCATCGTTGCTGCGCACACCGATATCGCCGGTGTGAAGCCACCCGTCAACCAATGTTTCGGAGGTGAGTTCGGGTTGACGCCAATATCCATCCATGACGGACGCCCCTTGCACGCATACTTCTCCAGGTGTGTTGGTCGGGCACGGGTTGCCGTTTTCGTCGAAGATCCCTACCCGAACGCCGGGCATCGGTAGACCGCATGCACTTAGTCGTTGCATGTCAGTTGGAACGTGGTCAGAGCGGCTCATCGATGACGTGATGCCAGCACATTCGGTCTGGCCATACAGTTGAGCAAACACCGGGCCGATGCGCTCGATGCCCTCGGCAAGCCGCGTTGGTGACATCGGTGACGCTCCGTACATGATGGTCTCGAGGGTTGACAGGTCGGACGCTTCAAGATCGGGGTGGTCGAGGACCGCGTAAATCATCGTCGGGACAAGAAGTGACAGAGTGATTCGGTCACGCTCAACTGCAGCAAGCCAGTCTGCAGGAGTGAAACCGCGCAGCAAGGTGACCGAGCCACCCGTGATGAGGGTCGGAACGATGAGCATTCCAGCCGCGTGAGAAATTGGGGCAACGGCGAGATACCGACGATCGAGAGGAAGGTCCCACCCCATCGATGTTGCGAACACCATCTGGGCTACCGAACGCTCCGGGAGCATGGCCGCTTTCGGCACGCCCGTCGTGCCGCCTGTGTACAGCAACCATGCGAGATCACTAGGCGAGCGAGTACCGAACTGCAACTCAACGGGCTCAGCAGCAGAAAGTTCGGAGTCGAGGTCTACAACACCATCAGCTGGGCCGAACGAGAACACTTCCTCAACGCCGTCGCAGGCTTCTTTCAGTGCAGCGCCTCTCTCGGCGTACGCCGGGTCGACAAACAAGAATCGAAGCTCGGCCTCATCGCAGGCGTACTTGTGGTCATCGAATGATCCCATCGGGTGAAGCGCCGTGTAGCGTCCGCCAGCGAACAGGGGAGCGGTTTGCACATAAAACACCTCGGGTCGGTTGGGTGACAGCACTCCAACGCCATCACCGTGTTGAAAACCTCGCCGCTGTAATAGATCGACTATGCGAGATAACGCGTCTTCAACTTCGGCATTGGTGATCGTCTGGCCCTCGTACCTGAAGGCGTCTTTATTGGCATGACGCCGGAGAGCTGTGAGAACGAGATCGCAAAATGTGACGTGATCATGAAGGTCGGCCATACGAAGAAATTAGTACGGGCGACTTTCTCCTGAAGAGGCGCTGCATTTCTTGTGGTTCGAGATGATTTGGGGTGGCTGGCTACGGAGCAACGACGAGGCGCCCTGTCACGGTTCGGCTCTCAAGTGCATCTAACGCATCTAGCACATCCTCGAGTGCATACACCTTGGTGACATCAGCTTGGATAACCCCAGATTGAAACTTCTGCATTAGGTCAGCATGAGCAGCAAGCACAATGTCATGAAAACCGTGATCAGAGTAGGCGCCCCAATACAGCCCGATTGCCGAATAGTTCTTCACAAGAAGATGGTTGCCTGGGTATGACGGAATCTCTCCTGATGCAAACCCGATTACGATCAGCCGTCCTTCCCACGCCATCACCCGGCGGGTGACCTCACCGACCGTTCCACCGACCGGATCGAAGGCAATATCGACACCATGTCCTTCGGTAATCGCCATGATGTCGTCGCGAAGGCTGTCAGATCCGGCGTCGAATACGAAGTCTGCGCCCAGCTCAATGCAATGTTGCCGCTTGGCCTCCGTGCTCGCTGTTGCAATGACCTTTGCACCAGCGGCGGCACCGAGTTGCACAGCGGCCGCTCCTACTCCACTCGAAGCGCCGTTCACAAGAAGCCATTCGCCATTTTTGAGTTGGCCGCGGTAATGGATGCCAACATGAGCGGTTTGGAATGTCGAAAACAGCACTGTTGCTGATGGAGAATCAACATCATCGGGCACCGGCACCGCCGTGTGCGCCTTCACGAGCGCCTGTTCTGCATAACCTCCGTAAGGGAGGGCGGCCATGCCAGCGATGCGGGTGCCGACTTCGAGGCCAACTCCCGGACCGACAGCATTGATACGGCCGCAGGTTTCGAGCCCTGGCGTGAGCGGCACTCCAGGACGTTCCTGATAGATACCTTGGCAAAGAAGAATGTCAGCGAAGTTGATATTGCCAGCCTCAACAGTGATGCGAACCTGACCTTCGCCCGGCTCTGGCGCATCAACATCGTCACGCAAGCGAAGTGATTCTGATGGGTGGCCGAGCTCATCAACCCGCCATGCCCTCATCGCTGCCATTTCAGAAACCCTCAATCATGTCGCGGAGCTTGAATTTCTGGATCTTGCCTGAAGGGGTTGTCGGCATCGTATCGAGTACCTCGAGTCGCTCTGGCAGATAGTTCTTCGCAACACGTTCGCTCGTCAGGAACTCGACCATTTCATCGAAGTCGATCGAAGTACCAGGCTTTACAACAATCACTGCACACGCGCGTTCGCCAAGACGTTCATCTGGGTACGCAACGATGGCAACTTGGGCAACCGATGGATGCCGATACAGCAAGTTTTCGATCTCGACGACAGGGACGTTCTCTCCGCCGCGAATGATGACGTCTTTTGAGCGACCGGTGATGCGGATGTATCCCTTATCGTCAACTCGTGCGAGGTCGCCGGTGTCGAACCAGCCGTCGGCATCGGTTGCATTGAGGTGAGGTCGTTTCAAGTAGCCGCCAAAGTTTGAGCACGCCCGTGCAAGCAGACGACCAATTTCGCCTGTTGGCAAGGTGTTGCCGTCGTCATCGGCAATGCGAACCTCTACGCCAGGCAAAGGGCACCCATCTGTTTCCACCGACCGCGACGGATCATCGTCGAGCATGGTTGTGGTAATGGCGCCGTTCTCGCTCATGCCCCACGCCGACACGATCGTGGTGCCGAGTATCGGTTGCGCCCGTTCCACGAGTGGACCAGGAATCGGTGCTCCAGCACATAAGAACGTCGACAGGCTAGGAACTCCTATGCCTGCAGTTGCAACTGTGTCGGTGAGGTCAGCGAGGAATGGCGTGGACGCCATGGTGAAGGTCGCACCGTAGTTGTTGACGATCGATATCGCAGTTGGAGCGTCCCACACGTCCAAAATGACGGCCGGGCATCTGAGGACGACAGGCATCATAAGCCCGTACATGAATCCGGTCTGGTGGGCCATCGGCGACGCCATCAGCACAACATCGCTGGTGTCGAGGTTGAGGCGCTCGGCGTAGGGCAAGATGTTCGAATACAGAGTGTTTGCGCTGTGCATCACGCCTTTGGGCTCGCCGGTCGTGCCAGAGGTGTAGATGAGTTGGGTGACATCATCAGCGCCCGGACGATTCTTGGTGAGGATCGACTCAGCGTCAGTTTCGTTCTCCCATGCAGGTCCGCTTAGCAACGCCCCGAACCCTGTCGGTCCATCGTCGCCAATCGCAATGATGTGCTGGAGTGATGGCACCTTCAACGAAAGGCCCGCATACATTGCTGCATAATCGTGATCACGGAACATCGACGGAATGATCGCTGCGACCGCCTCGCCGTGATTCAACATGAATTCAAGTTCACGTTCCCGGAAAATATGCATCAGTGGGTTTGTCACCGCGCCAATTCGCACGCACGCAAGATGAGTAACGGTGAACTCCCACCAGTTCGGAAGTTGTACCGCAACAACGTCACTTGGACGAATTCCGAGACGGTAGAGGCCAATGGCGACACGATTGACCATGATGTTCAACTCGTTATAGGTGAACGACCGCGCTTCGCCGCTGTCGAATTGGGTTGCTGCAAGGGCGAGCGCGTCGCCGGTGGTTGCAACCGCCTCGTCGAGCGAATCGTTAATGGTGATGTCTCGCCAGTGTCCGGCAGCGACCATTGACGGTCTACGGATAGGCAGATTGTCGGCGTCAAAGTGCATGCGTCCCCCTGTTGCACTTACTGTCTGTTTCTAGTTTGGTAGGTTCTTCCACCCCGCCCGGGTTCGGGATACTGCTGACTGCTCCAATGTGTTGGTGCTAACGAGTCGGGGATAGTGGACAAAAAAGCGTTAGCCCGCCATGGTGAGGCCACCAGAGACGCTAAGCACCTGCCCCGTAACGAACGAAGCCGCATCACTTGCGAAGAACAGGATTGCGCCAGCAAGGTCCTCAGCTTGCCCAAGACGCCCAATCGGAATTGAGCGTCGGAACGCCTCACGAAGTTTCTCAGGGTTTGCTGCAGCGTCCGTCACGGTCGCGAGGAGCGCTGTGTCGGTGGGTCCAGGGCAGACAACGTTGAATGTGATGTTGTGTCGTGAGTGTTCGCGAGCGAGCGTCTTTGAGAGGGCAACCATGCCGGCTTTGCAGGCGGCATAGACAGCCTCACCCGATGATCCGACTCGAGCGGCATCTGATGAAACATTGACGATGCGGCCACCACCGTTCTCGATCATTCCGGGGATGACAGCATGGTGCATGTGAAGTGCCCCTATGAGGTTGATGTCGATCAGGCGTGACCAATCTTCTGGTTGTGTTTCGACAAACGGCACAAAGAGATCCCAGCCCGCGTTGTTGACAAGGGCGTCGATGGCGCCAAGTTCGCTGTTGACACGGGCGATACCGGCGTCAACGCTTGAGCGCTCGGTGATATCGCAACCGATGGCGACAGCAGTGCCACCTGCGTCGGTGATGGCATGGGCAGTGGAGAGCGCAGCCGACTCGTCGCGGTCAAGCACCGCAACTTTCGCGCCCTCTTCAGCAAAAGATGTGCAGACTGCGGTACCGATGCCGCCTCCGCCTCCGGTGACAACGACGGTTCGATCGGTAAATCTGTTCATGTTGCGCCTCCAAGCAATGCGTTGACTTACAACATGTATAACAAGATGTCGTTAGCGGTGGCGAAATACTATTCAGCCGGAGTTCCGCAGGCCTGTAGCGATTGCGTTTAACGTCAATTGCAGGCCTCGGCGAACCAATTCATCGTCGTCGCCGGCGCGTAACCGCTGCAACATCTCAACCTGCAACACGTGTAGCGGATCGAGATACGGGAATCGGTTCTCGATACTGCGAGCCAATACTGGGTTGTCGCCGAGAAGGTCTTCTGACCCGGTGAGAACTGACAGCCAACGAAGAGCATCTTCATGGTCATTTCGCAGGCAGGCCATCACGTCACGAGCGTGGTCGATGTCGGCAGCCAGATTCGTCACGTAATGATCGGCAATTTCCAAGTCGACTTTGGCAAGAACCATTGCCATATTGCTGACCACCGACCGAAAGAAGGGTGATCCTTCATACACCGCGGCTATCGCATCGACACCAACCTCGGACGACACCTCGGTAAGCGCAGACCCCACACCGAACCAGCCGGGAATCGACAGTCGACATTGGCTCCAAGCGAACACCCAAGGTATTGCTCGAAGATCTTCAATTCGGTTCGATGCTGTTCGCGATGCCGGCCGAGACCCAACGTTAAGAGAACTGATTTCTGTAACCGGGGTGACCGAACGGAAAAACGAGGTGAACTTCGGATCGTCGTAGACCAGCGACCGATAGTTGGCCATCGCAGAGGCCGCAACGGCATCGATTACTGCTCTGCCATGAGGTGTTTCGGCTACGTCATTTCCGTCGTGGGCGTCACGAAGCGATGAGATCAGAGTGGCCGCTACCAGAGTGTCAAGGTTTCGATGCGCAGTAACCGGGCGGGAATACTTGGCTGCGACCATCTCGCCCTGCTCAGTGATTCTGATCGCCCCTCGAACCGACCCTGGTGGCTGAGCAAGGATCGCATCATGTGCGGGCCCACCGCCGCGACCAACGGTGCCCCCACGGCCGTGGAAGAGCCGCAGCACAAGGTCGTGACGATCTGCCACTTCGGCAATTTCGTGCTGCGCGGTGAAGAGCGACCACTGTGACCGAAGATATCCACCGTCTTTGTTGGAGTCCGAATATCCAACCATGACCTCTTGGACGCCACCGCGTTGCCCAAGGTGATGCCGATACCAGGGAATGCTGGCAAGGTCGTCAACGATTTGCGGAGCATTTCGCAGGTCATCAATAGTTTCGAATAGTGGCACGATGTCAACGTCGCCTAATCCTGCTTCATGAGCGAGCAAGAGAACCTCAAGCACATCAGACGCAGACTTGGCCATTGAGATGATGAGGTGCTGAACGACGTTCACCCCGAAACGGCGAACCGCATCAGCTGCCGCAAAATACACCTCAAACTCTCCAGCTACTTCGTCTGAGTAACCGTGCTGCATATCGTGCAACGCCACCGGAGACTCGATAGCTGACAGCAGAAGCTCAACACGGTCTGTCTCGCTGCTGTCAAGATAGTCGTTGCAAATGCCTGAAGCACTTAGAAGTTCATCGACCACTCGTTCGTTGACCGCTGAGTTTTGTCGAAGGTCAAGCGAGCAGAGATGCCAACCAAATGTTTTAAGAGCGGCTCGAACCGGTTCTACCCTCGCGTCTGCGATTTGGTCGGCACCGTGAGAGCGAAGGGATTCACTTACAACGGTGAGATCGGCAATGCATTCGCCGACATGTTCATACGCCGGCAGCTCGGTATGAGGAGCGTTGCCAGGAACGTCATCGATAAGTAGCCGAGACGTCGCAGCAAGCCGGGCGTAAATTCCTTTCACAGCGCGCCGGTATGGCTCATCAGCACGAAAGACCGAATCGTCTTGTGAGCGCTCAGCGAGGGCGATGAGTTCACTGGATGGCTGAATCAGCCGAGCCGACATAGAAAGAGCCCGCGACAACTGCCACACCGCAGCGAGATGGTGGGCGAACGCTTCGGAGGCGTTCGCCTGCACTGCAAGCCGGAGAACCTCCGCGGTCACAAACGGGTTGCCGTCGCGGTCTCCGCCAATCCACGAACCCATACTCACGAGATGCAACGAATCAACACTGGGGTCAAGGGCGGCTCTTGCCACCGAAGTGACTTCAGCCTGAAATGTAGGAATAACCTCGAAGAGGCTCGAACGATAGTGACGGAGCGTTTCATTGATTTCGTCACGCACGCGAAGTTTTGAGAGTCGCAGCACCGCCGTCTGCCACAACGTCAAAATTTCGAGTCGTAACTTGTCGTCAACTTCTGCAACAACGCTTGGACTTTCCGCCCTGAAAGATCGTTGGTCGAGCAGGTCCGCGATCCGGTCGACGACATCAAGAACGGTCTGGCGACGAACTTCTGTCGGATGCGCCGTGAGTACTGGGGTCACCGACAGTGTGTTCAGCACCGATGCGATCTCTTGTCGGGGAGTTCCTGAGGAAGTAAGTCGCTCGATTGCGCTCGCAGTCGAGCCCGGGCGATGCCCATCGCCAGCATCAAGATGTGATCGCCGCCTGCGCTCGGCGTGAACATCCTCGGCGGTATTCGCTAGCAAAGCGAGCCAGCCGAACGCCCGAATGACGTGAAGAGCGTCATCGATGTCAACTGACTGCAGTTCAGTTGTGAGGTCCTCAACCGAGGAAGGGTCCGTACGGCGACTATCAATAGCGAGACGCCTCACGTTCTCAATCAAGTTGAACGTGTCATCTCCGGCTTGCTCTCGCACCACATCGCCCAACAGTCGGCCGAGGAGGCGGATGTCGTCACTTGGAGTGCTGGCGTCGGGTGCGGCCATATCTCAATTGTGCAGTAAGTACTTCGGTATCACTACCCAGTACGGCGGAAACTCCGTCGACTCAGATTGACATGCCGCCGTCAACTGCAAGTTCAGCGCCGGTAGCGAAACTTGCTCCAGGTGACGCAAGGAACAGCACTGCCTCGGCAACCTCATGTGACTCACCCATTCGACGAAGCGGCGTGGTTTTCACCAGGACGTCATTCATTCCCGGAGGGTTAGGGGCGTTCATCGGGGTGTCGATAACGCCAGGGAACACTGCGTTGACTCGAATCTTAAAACGGGCGAGTTCAAGAGCGGCCGATTGCGTCATTCCTCGCACTGCCCACTTCGATGCGGAATATGCAAACAGCGTCGACGCCCCGCGGAGGCCTGCAACCGACGAGATATTGATGATGGAGCCACCTCCGGCTGCCTTCATTGGCTCAACAACTGACTTCATTCCCAGATACACGCCAAGTTGGTTGATGCGGTAGAAGAGATCAAACGTATCGACATCGGTATCGATGAGCTTGATGGCCTTGGAGATTGCCGCATTGTTGACAAGCACATTTACTGAGCCGAATGCAGATAGCGCTGTTTCGATGACGGTGTTCCACCCTGATTCAGATGACACATCATGGGGAACAAACACTGCGGACTTGCCGATGTCGTCGGCGATGTCTGTTCCTTCGTCCGTGCGAACATCGGTGAGGACGACATTCGCTCCCCGCTCAGCGAACATGCGGGCCTCCTGTTCACCCATTGCGCCGGCAGCGCCGGTGACGATTACGGTCAGTCCAGAAAACGAGGTCATTTGTACTCCTAAGGTTTCATGTTGAACATGTTCAGCAGGTCCGGATGTCGGCTCGGAAGAGTTGCCCCGCCGTCGATCACAAGGTTGGCTCCGACGATGAACGGAGCCTCTTGAGAGGCGAGAAACAGAATCACGGCCGCAACTTCGTCAGCGGTGCCGTACCGGCCAGCGGGAATCGCTGAAGTGAATGCTTCTGCGTTCTTCTTATCGCCAGCAGTGGAAGATGACATGGGTGTATCGATTGCGCCCGGCGATACACAATTCACTCGAACCCCCGACTCGATGAGCTCGATGGCCGTGCCCTCGGTGAGAGCGAGGAGGGCAGCCTTGGCCGACCCATACGCACTCATGCCGGGGTCGACCCGAAGTCCGTTAAGCGACGACAAGTTCACAATCGATGTTGATGGTGCCTTGCCATCAGCAACAGTTGACCGCAGAAGTGGCAGTGCGGATTGAGAGACGTGAAACGCTCCAGTGAGGTTGGTGTCGATCATCTCATGCCAGTGATGCGTCGACATCGAGGCAAATGGCCGTGCGTTGACGACGCCGGCTGAATTCACCACGACATCAAGACGACCAAAGGTTGCCCCAATCATCGTGACGAGAGCGTCGATTGCTGCGCGGTCGGTGACGTCAACATGGTGAAAGTGAACGTTGTCGTGTGACGACGCAATCTCTGCACCTCGTGCATCATTTCGGCCCGTGATGAGAACGCGGGCGCCTTCGGCAGCAAATCGTGCTGCGGCTGCAGCACCAATGCCTGAGGTGCCGCCGGTCACCAGAGCAACACAGCCGTCAAAACGGCGCCGTGATTCAGAGAGCGATGTCATTCAACGCTGGCCAAAGCGAGGTCAATCTGGTTATGGAAATGAATTAGCGGAGGTTCAATACGGCCGTAGACGACCCGGTCGAGCCCGCCTGATGCCATGCTTTGCTGAATTTCAGCCATCAGCGTGAAGTCTTCTTGCCCGGTTACTTCAAGAAGCAAGTCGAGATTTCGCACGAAATAGTCGTGCTCTTTCTGATCTGCCGGAGGCCCGGGTGAATACACGGCAGTGTGGGTACGAGTGCGGCTCGGGGAGAGCGGCTCAGCAATCCACACCTCGAGGTGGTCAAGTTGGTGACAGACCAACGCATTTGGCACCAAAAAATATTGGATAGTGCCGTAGGGGAGCAGGCTCCACTCTGATTCTGGCTTCTCGAACTCCTCGGCAACGTTGGCTCGAAGGCCGACCGATAGCAGGTTCTTCCCAAAAGCATCGAAGATGACGCAGTCAGAATTGAACGTAGGAGCAAGAGTGTTCTTGTGCAGCGTGCGGATGTGGTAGCTCTCCGCAAACGTGTCGAAGAACAACTTCCAGTTCATATCCCACTCGTTCGTGCGGGTCTCAATGTGCACGTACGAACCGATATCAAAGGACGAAAGGTCATCTTCAGCTCCGCCAAGCACCTCATCAATATCAATGGGTTCATTGCCTTCGGGGCGAATGAAAATGAGTCCGTGCTTTTCAGCGACCGGGCGACGCAGCAGATTGCAGGTCATTTCGACGTCGTCGAACGCGCCAGCCGACAGAGGCCGATTGCGAAGGGTTCCATCAAGGTTGTAGGTCCACGAGTGGTAGGGGCAGGTGAACGCGTTTAATCCCTCTCCCATTGAAGAGGTGTCAACAAGTGGAGCTCCACGGTGGCGGCACGCATTGACGAATGCATCAAGGGTGCCGTCCTCTTTTCGAACAACAACGAGAGGCAAGCCGTCCACTCGTAGCGCCCGATACGCGCCCGTCTCCGCCAGATCGGCGCTCAAGCCAAACAAGATCGGACCCTTACGAAACAGGTGTTTCATCTCCCTTGCGAATTGATCAGGGTCGAAATACGACGAAGTCGAATTGGTGCGGCTTTCATAGGAATGTAGACCCTCAAGGTGTTTTCCGCTGGACTGCACTCGCTTGAGAAGTTCTACCTGTCGCTCATGACGCATGATCAATTTCCAGTCGTGCTCGAAGTCGTATGTGGCGTGGTGATGAAGTCTTCAAGCCCCCGCTCATTCGTCATTGTCCAATAATCAACGAGGCGAAACGGCATCGGAGACCGCACCTTTCCAGCGGCGGTGCGGTAATAGGTAGGAGTCCCTGGGTGGGCCCAGATGAGATCGGCATGCAGTTCATCGATACGTTCGGTGTACTCGTCTCGAAGTTCGCTGATGCACTCAACAGTGGCGACGTTGTTCTCCACCATGTCGCAGATCCGTTGAGTGATGTAGTTGCTTTGCGTTTCCGCAAGCCACATTCCACTTCCGCCGTGACCCATGTTGGTATTCGGGCCGTACATGATGAAAAGGTTGGGGAAGTTTGGCACGTTGATGCCGAGCAGTGCCCGGGGATTTTCATCAGCCCAGTCATCCGCAAGGGTGACTCCGTTCTTCCCTGTGATATCGATGCGCGACGCAAGGGTGGTCACATCGAAACCGGTGGCAAGGATTATGACATCGGCTTCGTATACCTCACCATCATTCGTCTGCACGCCTGTTTCACAGAACTGATCGATCGCCTCGGTGACGAGAGTGACGTGCGGCTGCCGTAGCGTGTCGAACCACCCGTTATCAATGAGGATTCGTTTGCCGAACGGCGGGGATGACGGGATGCACTTATCGAGTAAGGCAGGGCGACCCCCAAGCTTCTCGG
>DLTS01000084.1 GCA_002501485.1 Acidimicrobiaceae bacterium UBA7830 | reverse complement strand
GAATAGTCGGAGTCGTTCAGCACACTCTCACCAGTGCCGGATTTTCCGGTGCGTCGTTATGGGCTGCCGTCCCCGGTTATGCCGCCCAAGTACCGTCACCAAAGGCGGCGGTCGCTCTCATCGAACGAGCGAGTGGCATGATGGGAACCCCAGCGCCAACAGGTCGCCTTAACGCCGACATTGACGACTATGACGCCCGTATCGAGGCCCTCATTTCTGATGACGACGACCTCGTGATCCATATCGAGCAACTTGAATCGATTGTCGACGACATCAACGACGATGCAGATTCGAGTGGTCCAATCGACCTCTCCGAATCAGATGACCTCCTCAACGAGGTCGAACAGTTCCTTCGCGAACGCGACAACGAGAACTAGTTACGAATCAACTCGCCACACCGGCGAGCGCGGCGAATCAAAGCCTGCTTCCACCGGCTCGCCTCTAATTGCGCCAAATGCCATCGGACCCCACCACTGGGCGCCAGCTGTGACCTCAGGAAGGGCATCCTCGCTGAACCATCCGACATCGCTTGTCTCAAGCGGATGTCCCTCTAACGTGCCGCCGGTAGCTCGGCAATGAAAGAGCAACATGTACATCCCAAACCGGGAAAATCCCATTCGCTGGCCATCGATCACTGATAGCAAACGCACCGGCTCACAGATAATTCCCGTTTCTTCTTCGACCTCTTTCACCGCCACCTCTGACGGTGAATATCCAACGTCCGCCCACCCTGTTGGGTAGAGCCACACTCCAGATTCGCGTCGCTGCACCAGCAAGATATCACCGTCATCATTGCCAACGACTGCGCCAATCGCAATCTTTGGAGTGACGTATCCCGGTACACCCTCTCCCACGTTGTCGAGCCATTCTTGAACAAAATGGTCGGTTTCTCGAGTCGTCTCAATGCCCTCGGCAAGATCACGGGCAGCTGCTTTGATATCAGCAGCAACATGAAGCACTTCCTCATAACGCTCCCGTTCATACAGACTGGCTGTAAACCCCATGCCGGTTCGGGCGATCGCCGAAAGGGCGTCGCTCCATCGAACGAGGTCGCGTGGATCAGGAACCGATGACGTCATTCATCGACAACCTAGCCGTCACCGCACGACGTGAAGAACCGCCCGCTGAACTTCGGTCCTATGGAATTCGTCTATCAGAGGGGTTCCGCGTCGCGTGCGAACGTAAAATGTGTCGACTACTTCCATTCCAATTGTCTGCACCGTCGCATGCCGAATGTCGAGATCAAGTTCGGCCAACGCTTTCGTAATTCGATGCAACGCACCCAGGGTTGACTCACAGTGAACTTCGATGACCGTCGCATTCGCCGATGCCTCGTCATCAAAAATGACCGTCGGCTCGCTCAGCACCTTCGCCTGCGTTGCTCGACGCTGGCGTTGATGTTTCACCCGTTCGGCCAACCTCGCTTCGATCGCAAGTTCACCCCGGAGTGCTCGGTGCAGGTCATCGAGGACAGGTTGCCACTTGACGCCAGTCTTCGGTCGAATGGTGAGAACCTGCGATGCCGCCATTGCTTGAACACCTGGCTGCGCCTCATCAGAATGCGCTCGCGCACCTGCGACATCAATCCCGTGCAACGCCAGCACACCAGCCACCTTGCTAAAGGCTCCCGGGACGTCAGGGGTCACCACCGTCAACCTGTCGTGCCCCTGCTCCTCGATCAACAAGACAGATGTTTCGCCCGTCGCCATACGCTCAAGAATTGCGGCATCTGGAAACAGTTGCCACGTTGCGTCCGAAACATCACCACCACCCAGCACGTGTTCAACCCGGCTCACAAGATCGTTAACCAGCCCCTCTTTCCACGAACCCCACGCCGATGGACCCGTCGCTTTTGAATCGCTTTCGGTAAGGGCATGCAAAAGCTCTAGTCGCTGCCCGTCACCCACCTGGCTCGCAACCGAAGCGATCGTCGCAGGGTCGCTAAGGTCGCGACGCATCGCCACATCAGGAAGTAAGAGATGGTGTTCCACCATCGAAACAATGACGTCAGTGTCTGGTTGAGAGAGCCCAAGTCGCGGACCGATCGATGTTTTCACGAGGTCCATTCCTACATCGGTGTGGTCTCCTGGCATCCCTTTCCCGATGTCGTGAAGCAACGCTCCAAGCACCAATAAATCGGGGCGCTGGACACGTTCGGCGAGTTGGGCCGAGTTCGCTGCGGCTTCCCACAGGTGTCGGTCAACAGTGAACCGGTGATAGGCATTGCGTTGTGGCTTAGCTCGCACTGGCGCCCACTCTGGGAAAATACGCTCAATGAGCGAGTGCTGATCGAGACTTTCAAGCACTGGAATCGCACGATGGCCCTCGAGGAGAAGGGCCACGAGCTCGTCAACGGCTCCTGGGGGCCAGCGATCAGGCCAGTCTGGCATTTCATGCGCAAAACGCTGGAGGGTGTGGCGACCAATTCGATGGCCTGATCGAGCTGAGGCATGAGCGACCCTCAACACAATGGTCGGGTCATGAGCCAGATCAACATCATTGTCGACTTCAACATCACCTTCGACAATGTTGATACCTGGCGCAAGTCGAACTGGTCGCCCGTCACCGACGCGTCCGTGACGAGACCAGGTTTCATCAGAGACCCAAGCGATAGTGCGGGCTGCCGAAGAAATCTCGGACATCATCTCATCGGCATCTGCGAACCCGGCGATCTCAGCAACCGCATCTTGATCTTCCAAGCGAAGCACTTCTCCGCGTCGAGAGGTTGACCGATGAAGCCCAACCCGTGCTCGAAGTAGCATTGCATAACTATCATCGAGAATGTCGAGGTCTGACGGGGGAATCGCGAGCCCAGCTGCGTGAGCCCACCACAAGGAATGTACGTCGCGAAGGCCTCCGTGACCACTCTTGATGTCGGGTTCCAAGGTGTAGGCGACCTCGCCTGCCGACGCTTGGCGTTTCTCGGAATCTTCACGAATCTCGGCGAGCCACTTCTTACGGCGCCGGCGCCAGGCAACCTGTGCCTGTTCAATCACCTGCCTCGCCATTCGTTCGTCGCCGGCAAGAAATCTTCCGGTGACGAGACTTGACGCCGTATCGATATCAGATTTTGCGAGAGCCTCTTGTTCATCAAAGCTTCGCACTGCATGCCCAAGAGTGATTCCTGCATCCCAAATGGGGTACCACATTGCAGAAGCAAGGGCCTCCACACGTTCGGGTTTACTGCGATGGATGACCAGCACATCGAGGTCGCTGAACGGGGCAAGTTCACCCCGGCCGTAGCCTCCGACCGCGATTAACGCAATTTTTGGGGATTTCGGGTGCTGCTCTCGGGCAGCATCAAACAGTTTGATGAGCCACCGATCTGTCGCTTCAGAGAGTGCCCGGCAAAACTCGCGTCCGGTTAGTGATGACGATGAGATGAGACGATTTCGCGCAGTGGGAGAGATCCGCCTCGTCATATGCGACAGGGTAGATGCAATCTCAGCCGACCGTCGCCGTCAGCGAAGGCCTTCTTCTCGACGACGCATCAGAATTGTTGCCGCTTTCCATGCACCCCATTGCAATCCGGGTTCGTGTAAACGAGCGTCGATATCGCTCCACGTTGCGGGGGCCATCCCGAAGATGTCGCCCGGATTCGCAGTGTGAGCGAACTCGTCTCTGGGCACTGGCTGTGCGCCAAGCTGTGACAAGACATCACTCGGCTCAGAGAGCGAATCTCTGATCAGCGCCAACGGGTTTGACCGCTGAAAGTCAGGATCGGTCTCAAGGAGTTCGTCAAGGTCGTGCAACAGCCGTGAGGAAACTAGATCAGCGGTTTCTTGCACGCTTAAGGCGGCGGCATCGGTGGAAACCTCTTGATGTTCGAGCACTCCCAGCATTGTCGTCGCCAACCAACGGGGAATGCACACATGCAGCATCTGTTGCAGGTCGTCAACCGGCGACGGCGTTTCACCCATCGTTCTCTTCTATCGTGACGTCATGGTCTTTCGCACGAGTCACCGATCTATTGCGAAATTTGTGCTCACCACAGGCCTCTTCGCAGTAATCGCAACATCGTGTGGAACACCGTCGGCTTCGAGCCCTGACCTCACGGTGAATCTTCCTACGACGACAGTTGGTGTTCAACAATCTGGGGACGGTGTTGTTCGAATAGCGGCGTTTCTGCCGTCGACCGGTCCAGGTGCACAGATTGGCACCCCGATGAACAATGCAGTTCGTCTGGCCGTGAGCGATATCAACGCGTCTGGAGGGGTGCTCGGAGGACCGATTGAGGTTGACTTTGTCGATGAGTCGACTTCGAACGATCTCGACATCGTCTTGCAATCAGACGTCGACGCAATCGTTGGTCCTGCATCGTCGCTGAACGCTCTCAGCATGCTCAATAGCAGCGTGGAGTCAGGGGTACTGTCGTGTTCACCGACGGCAACCTCGCTACTGCTCGACCGATTTCCGGATGCGAATCTGTTTTTTCGCACGGTCGGAAGTGACAGCCTTCAAATGGCGGCGCTTGCTCGAACGGCTGCTCGAACCGGTGGCGGCTCACTCACGATCGTGCATCTCGACGACCCCTACGGTCGGGGCCTAGCAACTGCATTGGAAGTCGCCGTGGAAAGTCGGCCGAGCCTGACATTGAGTTCAATCGTGCCATTCTCGGGCGCTGACCCTGATCTTGATGATGATGCTCTTCAAATCGTTGAGACTGGTTCACGAATAATCGCCGTACTTGGTGACACCGCTGATGGCGCTCGAATGCTTGCAGCAATCGATGCAGCTCTTCCGAATAACCTCGAACGTTCTACACCGTTCGTAGTTGTCAATGACAGCCTTCGTGATGCCACCGACGTCATTGCGACCATTTCTAACCGCCTCCGAGAACAGATCACTGGTGTGGCCGCCCGAGCACTCGTCACGACCGTCGATGCCCCTACCGGCTACTTCTCAACGAACGCCTATGACTGTGTCGTGCTCATTGCTCTCGCAGCTCGACAAGTCGGGACTGATGCTCCACGAGCAATTGCCAATCAGATGGCCTCTGTCTCGTCAGGTGGACGTTTGTGCTCGACGTATGCGGACTGTGCCGCTCTTATCGATCAGGGCTTGCAGATCGACTACAACGGCCGGTCTGGTGCGGTTGATTTATCGTCAACAGGCGAACTCAGTCGGGCGTGGTTTCGAGAGTTTAGATTTGATGAATCTGGTCGCGAGTACATCTTCAACGACGTGGGCGTCGAAATCTCGACATGAATGGCTGCCACCAGCAGATCGAATGTGCTCAGACAAGATCGTCGATTGGCGCAAGGTAACCAACGAAAAAGTCTCCAAACTCTCCGTAAATCGCCGAACCCTTATCGAATCGCATCGTGTACACGACGTCTTTAATGACCTCGAGACTGACGCCAAATAACGTGACTCCCCACTCGTGGGAATCGAGTCCCGTTGACGCAGTAACGAGTTGCACAATTTTTCCAGCGAAGGCTCGACCGCTTTTCCCGTGCTCCATCATCATTGCTGAGCGCTGATCGAACGGAGTTGCATACCAGTTGGCATGGCCCTCGCGGCGCTTGCTCATCGGGTAGAAGCAGAACGCTGGCTTGCCTTCGGGAGGGAGTTGCGGATAGAGCCTGTCACGTAAGGCTTCTTCTGGGAGGCCTTTGGCGTACTCACTTACCTCGGTGATGCTCAGGTAGCTCTCACGAATGTTGAGACCGGCTCGCTGCATATTAGTTTGCAGCGAGTGAAGCACGGCCATGTCACTGCTGATCGCCATCACCCCGATGTCGGCCTTGTGACCGAGCATTGCTGCCGTGATCACTTGGCAATCCGCTGATGTCGCATCCGCGATGGCCGATGTCAGTGCAGCGCGATCAACTGTCACATTTGGTGAACAAAAAAGGTGGAGAACGCAGACGCCAGTGTCCATTTGCATGCTATTCAGGCTATCGACGAACCAGTGAGGCGAAGGCCGCTGCGATCCGATAAACAGCGCCGGTGTCGACTTCGAGAAAGAGCGAAGGCTCAATGAGTTCAATCTCAGAAATGACAGGCCCATCATCGGTGGGCAGCATGTCGATACGGGCATACGCCGTTTCAGGTAGCAGTGCCAGCACTCCATCACACAATGCCAACTCACTCTCATCCGGCGTGTAGGCGCTGATGACCTCAAGCACGTGACCGTCACTTGACCTCTGAAGGTCACCGTTCAGGATCGCTTCTTTATGAAAGGAGTGGCTCAGCACACCGCCTGCCGTGACAAGTCCAACTTCTCCGTGAGCATCTATGTTGGTCAGATACGGCTGAACAAGAGGGGTTTCACCAGATTCGATGAGCGCACGCAAGTAGCTGAGTGCCGCCTCATGCTGTCCGGTGAAGCGCTGTACCCCATGCGACCCCGCTCCGACAGACGGTTTTACAACGATGTCGCTGCCGATGTCGGCCAGTTGGCGTTGCGACATGTCCTCGTTGCGGTCAACGACTGTCGTTGGTACGACGGGTAGGCCTTTTGCGGCGACGTCAGCGAGATAGCGCTTGTCGCTGTTCCACCGGATGAGTTCTGGAGGGTTCCACAGTTGAGTCTGCTGTGACACCCGCGTCAACCAGTGATCGAACTCTTCGCGCCGGCGGTGGTAATCCCAAGTCGATCGAATGATCGCTGCGTCATAGCTCGACCATGCAATGTCGTCGTCCCAGGCAACGACCTCAGCGTCGATATCAAGCTCCTGAAGCGCTGAGATGAGCCGTGGGAGATCAGAGTCTGGGTGAGAGAGATCTGAGGCGCTGACGAGAGCGATGTTTTTCGTATCCGACTCAACCACCTCAGATGGCCGCACTTTGGTCTTGAGAATGTGTCAGCCGCCAGCCACGGCCGGGATGATGCTCACGGTCACACCATCTGACACCGGGGTGGAAAGCCCATCGAGATAACGGACATCGTCGTCATCAACAAAAATATTCACGAACTTGCGCAGGTCACCACTCTCATCAAGTAGCCGATCGGCGAACCCAGGGTGGGCGCCCTCAAGCGCAGTAATTACATCTGAGAGGGAACCGGATGTGACTTCAACTTGCTTTTCGCCCCCTGACAGCGGGCGGAGGGTGGTTGGAACACGCACGATTACAGCCATGACAAAACTCTACCGAACCAGTCGGATTTCAGCACACTGTGCTCATGTAGGTTGTCGGAGTGCGAATACTTGCCGCCGTTGACAAATTTCGTGGCACCGCCACTGCCCACGAGGTCGCATCCGCTATCGGTGATGCATGCTGGGATCTCGGGCATGAGGTCGTCGAGTTGCCGCTCGCTGATGGAGGTGAGGGGCTCCTCGAAGTATTTGGCGGAGCAAACCGACATTATCAGGTGACAGGGCCTCTTGGGACACCTCTCGATGCTGGATGGCGACTCGACGGCCGCACGGCCATTATCGAAATGGCGCAGGCCGCAGGGCTTGAGATCGTCGGTGGCGCCCATGCAAACCGTCCCCTCGATGCAACAACTGCTGGAGTCGGAGAGCTCATCCTCCATGCAATCGCCGTTGGCGCTCGTCGAGTCATTGTCGGTCTCGGCGGGTCCGCCACAACCGATGGGGGGCTCGGTGCAGTGCAGGCCATCGGTTCTCCAGGTCGTCTCAAGGGCATTGATCTTCGAATCGCCTGCGATGTCACGGCCACCTTCGTTGACGCGGCCCGAGTGTTTGGTCCACAAAAAGGAGCAACGCCCTCTCACGTCGAACTTCTCACCGGTCGACTTCAACGCCTCGCACAAGTGTACGAAACCGATTATGGAGTCAACGTCCGTGAGGTGTCGGGCTCAGGTGCTGCAGGCGGTCTCGCTGGAGGACTTGTTGCCCTTGGCGGCGTCATAGAACCTGGTTTCGACCTTGTGGCAGATGAGGTCGGTCTATTCGATGCCATTGAACGCACCGACATGGTAATTACGGGCGAGGGGCATCTCGATGCGCAAAGCTTCGAGGGCAAAGTGGTTGGCGGAGTCTCTCGTATCGCGGGCGAGCATGAAATTCCGGTGGCTGTCATCTGCGGATTCGCTGATGACGATG
>DLTS01000012.1 GCA_002501485.1 Acidimicrobiaceae bacterium UBA7830 | reverse complement strand
ACCCTACTGGTCGACGTTTAAGCCGCACGAAGTCATGATTTGAGGGACCGACAAATTAGATCTGGTCGGCGGGGTAGGGGGTACCTCTGACCCAAAAAACGATTGGCGAGAGAGATCGCCAGAGGGAAGGGCGGGGACTGCTGAAAGCTAGTTTTTAGGCGTGCGTGGTTTAAAAGTTCGGTCACGGTTGTCTGTCAAGATTGCAGATATGCCCGAAATTGCCCCGGTAAGGCTCAGAATAGCAGTACGACATACCCTCGCAGTCCTCATCGTGGGAGTGCTGGGAGTCTCTTGCACCAGCGCGTCGATCCCCGATGAGACCGATTCTGGAACTGATTTACCAGCTGATCAAGTGGAACAGGGTCTGTCCGAAGACGGCGAGATGGCAGGCGAGACACCTGGTGAGAGCCAGGCTTCGTCCGGTGGTTTCTCTGTCGACGGTGAGCCGATCGTTGTTGTCTCGGACAATGTCGACTGCGTCATTAGCCCACCGGTCACCGTCGAACCCGCCGACCTCCCGTCGATCGCTGATGTGCACCGCGGAATTGGCATGAACGTACCGAAGCTCAATCCTGAGCACTGTTATCTCTTCTCGGCAGAGATACCTGATGATCTCCGTCGCTATCACGCCGACGTGCATCAAAAACTCATCGACTATGTCGGCGGATACGACCGCTATGCCCACATCACCTACGAGCTCGAAGGTGACAACGCTGAGGCGCTCGAGGTCCTCGACCAGTTGGGATACTTCTATGACAACGACGGTCAGCCCGTTGAGCCCTCGATCGATCTTGTCTTCGACCGCCGAAGTTGTCTAGGCGGTTTCGGTAGGGATGGCCGATTCGACGGTTACAACGAGTTCTCGTTCTGCAACCAGCCGAACCCGCTGACCGACCCGCATTGGGAGTGGGATCGGGAAAACTTCGGAACGGATGTGTTCATGTATATGACCATCAACGGGTGGGTGCATGAGTATTACCACCACGTGCAGCGAGCCCACACGCTTGGCCGCTCCCTCGGAATGCCCGCCGACTGTTGCGGAGGGTGGAACCACACCGGATCGCCCGCTTGGTTCGTCGAAGGGCAGGCTCAAGTCTTCCCCACCTTGTTCCTCCGAGACGTTTTCGACGATCTGCAGATCACCAAAGACCTCGGTCTCGAGGGGACATGCGCAGGCGACCCCCGTCTGACCGGCAACGGTCCCGATAACCCGTTATGGGAGCGGGTCGCGTCGCAGACGAACTGCAACATGACCCAGAAGTTCGAGTCAGCTAGCCGAGTAATCCGCGGTGAGGGTGACGAGTGGGACGAGTGCAGCGGATTCAGCGCCCTTGACGAGATGCGCGAGACGTGGACCTGCACAGGCCACATGGAGATCCTCAACTTCTACCTCGCTTACCTGACGTCGTTCGAGACCCTGTTCGTTGGTCTTCACGAGGACGTCTGGGCCCTCGGATTCGACGGAGCGCTCGAGAAACACTTCGGACTTACCAAGGACGAGCTCTACGAGCAGTTCAACCAGTTCATGCGCGACAACCCGACCCCTCCCGAGGACTTCTTCCCGACCGAGCGGCTCGACGAACTCGTCGACTTCTGGGGTATCAAATCGGGAGTGGGAGGCCCGGACGGCGAGATGGCAGAGTCGGCCAATGAGAGTGCGTCTGGTCCGGACATCGAGCCCAGCACGTCACCAACGGCGGCCCGCACCCCTGGGATCAGTATCCTCGCGGCCTCCTCGGTCGACGATGAGACGCTCGAGTATCTCAAAACCTATATCGACCAATCCATTGAGTACTTCTTCTCCGACCCGCGTCTCATCCAGGACAACCTGTATCCGATCATCGTCTTACAGTACGACCGGAACAACCTCGAGACCATCTACGATCTGGAGGACGACTACTGCTCGTTGATGAGTACCTTCGCCCCCGACACCTTCTTCAACTCGCGGTGCAATCCGAGTAATCGGGGCGACTGCGCGGACAACATCTGCTTGCTCACCAGCGACGGTGAGCCTGTTGGATCGTCGATTTCGGGAACCCCGGGGACCTCGTGCTGTTACCTGTTCATCAGCGACTCGTTTGACGCTAACGATCGAACATCCCTCGCCTCCGTGACGCTTCACGAGATGTTCCACATCTTCCAGATCTCCAACTACGTCGATTACGAGACGCAGTCCATCATTAACGACGCCGACTACATCTCAGGGATGATCAGCGGCGATGGAACCGAGCACAAGCCATGGTGGATGGAGGGCACCGCCGTCTACTTCTCCCACCTGTATTACTCGCGAGCAACGGGAGACTTCGAGCACCTCAACAATCAGATGGAACAGGGTCTTTATACCCCTTACGGGCCCTCCGGTGAGGACATCATCGACCGCTACCTGAACGGACCTGATCTCTACAACGTGACCTGGGAGAGCGACTGGGCGGTCGGCTATCAGGTGGGTGCGTGGTTCGCCGCCTACGTTGCCCATCACGAGGGTGAGCAAGCGGTGATTGACTTCTGGATTAACACCCAGACCGGAATCCGGTTCCCTGAGAACTTCGAGCAGACCTTCGGCGCGGACTATCGGGCCTACGTTGACGAGTTCGAGGAATTCATCCGCACCAGCGACCGGTCAGAAGTAATGGGGATTCTTCCCGCATCCTGAATGAGCGAACTACTCGACTCTCCTAAGTCGGGCGTTTGAGGAGAAGCGTGCTAGTCGCCATCTGGCGTTTACTGCGTTCCCGTAAGTTTCGGAACTGACCGTCGTTTTCCTCCCGATGGATGGAGCCCGTACCTCTGTCGCGTCTACTTGGCATACAGTTTCACGATCGCCAGAACAGCAAAGGCGATTATTGCGATGGTCGGCCAGACGAGCAGGACTCTTTTCAGAGTTCGAACCTTGTAAATGACTCGCTTCGTCTGCTGAAGTTGTTGCTCCGATACTGACAAGTTCTCAGACTGTTCGTCCGTCATCGTTCCACTCCTTTGGTGGGGGACTATCTAGTAGGCAATGGCAGACATGACTAGTCGGAAAGTTGACGAATACAACGGCTTCTAGAGCGTGGCTTACCTATGGATCATCCATGACATGGAAGAGGTCAGGCGTTCAATTCCCCTTAGCTCCACTCCGAACCTCTGCGGCAGCAGGGGCTCTTCTCGTGTAACCGTGGGTTTCCGTTGTGTTGCAACGGAAACCTGCTTGTTCTGGTTGCGCGTTTGCTATGGCTAACTTGATCAGGTGGACCTGCGGCTGAAGCGGGTGATCGCCATGAGTGATAGTCCAGCGAGGCTGAGAGCGAGCGCTGAGAGGATCAAGATGGATGACTCTGAGCCTGTTGCGGGGAGAACAAACTCGGGGAATTCTTCTGCTGCCGGATCAACTGGGTTAACGGGGTCAACAGGGTCAACGGGGTCAACAGGACCGATTGGGTCAACGGGGTCGATCGGGCTGATGACCGAGTCCTCTGCCCATGTTGCATGGATGGTTATGAGACCGAGGCAGTCATGTAGAGAGCCAACCTCATAAGCAGTACCTGTTCCGTCAGCAGCGGAGTTCCAACCGGTGAAGGTGTACCCGTCACGGGTGGGTGCGACAGGGATTTCAAACTGCTCGCCATCGACACACTGCGGGTCAGTCACCTCATCGCCACCGTGCTCCTCGAAAGTGATAACCGGGTCAACACAGGAGTGGAAATTTGAGTAGGTGCCGTAGATGTGATTTTGAGCCTCTTCGACACCAGTTGGGTCGACAGCGAACATCTCCAAGAACCCACCAAAGGGCCACGCGCGGATGACGTCAGGCATACTGTCACCCGGGTTGAGGAGCTGGGATACGACAGTTTCGCCATCCATGGTGATAAGGACCTCGATGGCTGCAGGAGTGTTGTTAGTGATGTCGGTGAACATGTACTCGACAACGCCACTTTCTTCGCCGCATGCGGCGGTGTAGAAATACTCGAAGTCATGCGGGCTTAACCAGTCAGCTTGGGCCGCTGGGGCAAAGCCCAAAAAGGCCACAAGGGCCATGGCGATTGAGGACGCCAAGAGAGAAAGTTTGTTCAGTGGTGCTCGCTTTGCCTGGAATTTGGTTCTCTTCATTAGTTCTGTCTCCCGTGTTTTGCACTTCCTGTGCGGTGTTGGAAGACAGTCTGAAGACAGCGGTAATTGAATGGCAAGGAAAAACGGGCAGTAATGACAGATGAGGCGGCGAAAAGGTCAATTTGTGTCCGTAGAGCTGTGACAATCCTCATGTTTTGTGACATTTGTGAGATGGATTAGGCGCCCACAGTCTCTATCCACATTTACCTACAGCACAACTGAAACCGACGGCGTCTGCCATCGGCGTCAACTACTAATTGTGCTCTTGCAGCTAAGGCAAGTTCACCGGCGACCCCTGCTGACGATCAGACCCTCGACTGATGTGGGGGTGCAGGGGTGCGCACCTTGTGCCAAGCGGGGCTTCAAAGCACCAGGGTGAGAACCTCTAATGTGTTCCGGCCAGGAGACTAAGCACTGAGCGTTTTAATTTTTCAGTGGGTCCCACCAGCGTTCTGCGATCGCTGTGAAATTAGGTTGACCTGTCGTTACAGTCACCCCGCCGTCTACAACCAGGTTGTGGCCAGTTACATAGCTCGCATCATCGCTGGCTAAAAATGCCACTGCGGCAGCAATTTCTTCAGGCTTGCCCATACGACCTTGGGGAACGAGACGTTTATATTCAATTTGGGCTCGTCGGCTCGCGACAACGTCAGCGACTAATGGAGTTTCAACTCCTCCCGGGCATACCGCATTCACACGAATATTGTCCCGTGCATGGTCAGCGGCCATTGCTCTAGTCAAATTCACCACAGCCCCTTTCGCAGCGTTGTAAGCAGGAATTCCCCAATCGCCAAACAATCCTGAAATCGAAGCAGTATTCACGATAGCTCCACCACCCTGAGCTCTCATCACAGGAATTACAGCGCGACAGCCGTACATCACAGAACTCAAATCGACATCCATGATTCGCTTCCAATGTTCATCGCTCAAACTGTCTACGGTGCCCGTGGAAACAATCCCCGCATTATTGAAAAGAACATCCAGACGACCGAAACGTTGAACGGTTGCTCTGACCATCTCATCCACAGCTGACGAATCAGCGACATCAACTTGGAAAGTGTCAGTCATTGCTCCCATTTCACCGGCTAGCCGCTCGGCGCCTTCACCATCCAAATCAGCGATCATCACCTGAGCTCCCTCAGCAACTAAACGGCGCACAGAAGCAGCGCCGATTCCTGAAGCTCCACCAGTCACAAGGGCTACTCGATTCTCAAAACGATTCATAACAACTTCCTTACATTGAACGGGCACTTAGCCATAGCAAAAATATCGTCCCGTAGACACCTAAGTCGCCACAGGCACCGTTAAGCCGTCGCACCGCCACCGAAGCAGCAGGTATCAAAACTCGCTGCTCCAGTAGCCTCTGCGAAGCAACCCCGCCTCCTGTCCAGAAGTCCCACATTGGATGCAAGGTTTACGGGTACAACGGGGGCAATTGTCCGAGTGTTGTTACCCCATCAGTGTCAGCAGGCCCGCAAATGAGATTGGCTATCTAGTCGCGTTGTGCCGTTGGTGGGGCTGACTGAGCAGATCTCGGCTGAGTTCCCAGAGCAAAGAGACACAGGAACAAAGTAGCTTCAGCCGGAAAAGAGGCAATTGGTACGCTGAAAATATGCTCCTCCAGGTTCGGAAGTGGAACATCTTGGTCGTCATTGGTTTCGGTTTGGCACTCTTAACGGCTTGCTCTTCGGATCGGGAAGAAGAGTCGGCCCCGTCGACTATCGAAACCCAATTAGAGATAAGCGAGCAGTTCACGGAAGCCAAAGTTCCAGAGACAACTCTTGAGGTTGAGGTAACAACATCTGCGACATCACCCGCTTTGGAGTCACGCTCGATCATTGTTGGAGATGCCGAACGAGAGTTCCTTGTGCAATTTCCCGAAGACATCTCAGGTTTAGCCCCTGTGATAATCGATTTTCATGGTGGAGGAGGCAGCGCCGTAGACCAATTTCTCACTTCAAATTTGGCCCGGTTATCTGATCGTGAGGGAGTTGTACTCGTCTACCCGCAGGCGAACGAGGGCACGGGATCAGTATGGAATACCTTGCGTTCGAGAGAGGGGAATAAAGTCGCGGAGGTCGATGATTTTGGGTTCATCGTCTCAATAATCGAGACTTTGAAACTAAATCCTGCAATTGATGCCTCGAAGATCTACCTATCCGGGTATTCAAATGGTGCCGCTATGGCTTACCAGGTTGCCTGCCACCTCAACAGCGATATCGCAGGTTTTGTCGTGATGTCCGGACTTTTCCCGGTCGAAAATGATCATCCTTGTCAGATAACCCACGAGACGCCCGGAATCATTGTTAATGGGACTTGGGATAGAGAGCGACCGATGTCTGGTATCGAGGGTTATACGCGATCCGTGCGTGACGCGGCCTCTTGGTGGGCGCTCCAGAATGGAGTTTCAGAGGGAGTCGTTGGAACTTTCGCCGGGGTTGAACGAACGGTGTATGAATCCACCTCGGGTACACAAATTCAACTGTTTGTTGTAGAGGGTGGTGAACACGTGTGGTTCGACTTTGAGGTAGATGGGCAATCGATGACCGATTTCATTTGGAACTTTCTTTCCAACTACCGAACTCCAACTGCATAGATCTCTGCTGGGGTACCAGACATGTCAAATGCAAGATGCTTGCAGCCCTGTCAGCGTCCCCTCTGGTTGGTTCTCTTCCTCTTAGCTTCACTCCAAACCTCTGTTGACTAGCGGCTAATCAACTCGGTTGCGCACATTCCAGTTGGGGGAAATTGCAGCGAACTCGTTTGCGTGGTGGTTGTTGGGTTTACAGAAGTTTCAAAACTTTTACTGAAAAGTGTGAGATCAGTTCTTTCCAATCCTCTGGACAGCCGTGAGGCACTAACGCTTCACCCTGATGAAGGAGAATTGTTATGAAGAAATTCCGTATTGTCACCGCAATTGCAGTCGCCGGGCTTGTTGCGCTCGGTCTCGGCGCTAGTTCAGCATCTGCTTCAAGTCCCTTGATGGCAGAGATTGAGAGTGTCTGCCTCGATGTAGACGCCAATGGGCTACCGAACCCTGTTCCATGTCCACCAGATGCTGACGGCCTCGATGGTGATGGGATGATCGATCCATTCGTCGACATGTGTTGGGAACAGCAAGCCGGTGGGTTCAAGTTGCCTGTTCCGTGTCCAGAGGATG
>DLTS01000087.1 GCA_002501485.1 Acidimicrobiaceae bacterium UBA7830 | reverse complement strand
CGCACCTATATTCCGCTGCTTCCTGGTTGGCACCCTGTTTGCGATCACCTCAATATCGCCCCATCGGTTTCCCTCGTGTTGGGCTCGGTGGCAGGTTTCGGAGCCGCTCGTGCAACAGCGTCGCATTATTCGATCATGGTTCGAGATACGTCGCAGATGATGATTGCCGGACCAGCACTCGTCGAACAGGCTGGTCTGGGAGCGGTCTCTAAGTACGAACTTGGTCACGCTGACATTCACACTCGCAATGGGGCGATCGATGATGCGGTCGACACCGAGGCAGAGGCATTTGAAAAAGCGCTGCAGTTTTTGTCGTATCTCCCGACCTCCGTTGACGAACTTCCGCCGCTTGAAGATTGGGGTGACGACCCTGCTCGACGCGATGAGTGGCTCGTCGATGTGGTGCCTCGAAATCCTCGGCAAAGCTACGACATGAAACGCGTCATGACGACGCTCGTTGATGAGGGCAGTTTCTTTGAGATCGGTAAAGACTGGGGTACATCGATTATCGGGGGGCTCGCTCGTCTCGATGGCGTGGCAGTTGCGATTTATGCGGAGAACCCAATGATGTACGGAGGGGGTTGGACTGCAGATTCGTGTAGGAAACTCACCCGTCTCATCGATCTGGCATCAATGTTCAAATTGCCGATGATTCACCTCGAGGACTGCCCTGGCTTTCTCATTGGTAAAGAATCTGAAGAGAGCGCGACCATTCGTTACGGCACCGAGGTGTTGGTGGCTCTCCGAGAATCGGAGATGCCGTATTGCACAGTTGTCGTAAGAAAGGCTTTCGGGGTTGCCGGGGCGGCCAACCGCAAGCCCGGGAGCGAGTCGTTTCGGTTGGCGTGGCCCTCGGGTGACTGGGGGTCACTACCTCTCGAGGGAGGTCTCGAAGTCGCATACAAAGCTGAGCTTGAGGCAAGTGACGACCCGGAGGCGCTGAAGGCAGAAATCGCTGAACGGCTCAATAGTGTTCGGTCTCCGCATCGGTCGGCCGAGTTTTATGAGATCGAACAGATCATCGATCCACGGGACACGAGAGCCATGCTGTGCGAGTGGGTGCAACTTGCTCGTCGCACGATGAAACCGACTGAGCCGTCATGGGGTTATCGCCCCTAGCGCACTGTGCCGTAGTTGACAGCGAAAATCTGGAGGGAGGGCATGCGGAGCACCTATCGGGATTGTTACTATGACGGTAGTGTTAATTGCCCCAGTAACCCCCCGATTTAACGGAGTAAGTGAATGACTGCATTTGATCTCGACCTCTCCAAGTACGAACTTGGGTGGAACGACGAAGTCGAATACGCCTTCGACCCGGTGAAGGGCTTGAACCAGGGCGTGGTTGAACAGATCTCGTGGTGGAAGGGTGAACCGAAATGGATGACCGATTTCCGCTTGCGTTCATTGTCGCTGTTTGATCGCAAACCAATGGCTGAGTGGTTTGCGCAGAACATGCCGGACATCGATTTTCAAGACATTTACTACTACTTGAGGCCAGCAGGTGAACAGGTTGACGAATGGGACGAACTCCCAGAAGAAATGATGCGCACCTACGAGAAACTCGGTATTCCCGAAGCAGAGCGCAAGTATCTCGCAGGGGTCACGGCCCAATACGAGTCTGAGGTTGTGTACCACAAGAACCGCGAAGATCTTGAGGCTCAGGGAATTCTCTTTTGTGATATGGACACTGCGATGCGCGAGTATCCGGATCTCGTCAAGAAGTATTTCGGCTCGGTCATTCCTCCTGGCGACAACAAGTTCGCAGCGCTTAACTCGGCTGTGTGGTCGGGTGGGTCTTTCATTTACGTTCCGCCCGGTGTTGAGTGCGAAATGCCGCTGCAGGCTTATTTTCGCATCAATTCGGAGAATGCCGGCCAGTTCGAGCGCACGCTCATCATTGCTGATGAGGGCGCTCAGGTGCACTACATCGAAGGCTGCTCAGCGCCGGTTTACACAAGTGATTCGCTGCACTCCGCTGTCGTTGAAATTATTGTGAAGCCCCACGCCCGAGTCACGTACACGACGATTCAGAACTGGTCGCCAAATGTGTACAACTTGGTGACCAAGCGTGCTCGTGTTGAGGCCCATGGCCACATGGAATGGATAGACGGCAACATCGGCTCAAAACTCACCATGAAGTACCCAGCGGTGTACCTCGTTGGAGAAGGCGCAACAGGTGAGGTCTTGTCGGTCGCCTACGCCGGCGATGGTCAGCATCAAGATGCGGGAGCGAAGATGGTGCACGCTGCTCCAAACACCACCTCAAAGATCGTGTCGAAGTCGATTTCAAAAGACGGCGGAGTCACTACGTATCGAGGGTTGGTGAAAGTCGATGAGGGAGCGCATGGTTGTAAGAGTCATGTGCAATGCGATGCCCTCATTCTCGACGAAGACTCGGTGTCTAAGACGTATCCCTACATGGAAATGGGCGAGCGGGACGCTGAGATCGGTCATGAGGCGACGGTCTCAAAGATTGCGGACGAACAGATCTTCTATTTGATGAGCCGTGGGCTCTCTGAAGAGCAAGCGGTGTCAATGGTGGTCAACGGCTTCATTGAGCCAATCACTCGCACGCTTCCGATGGAATATGCAGTCGAGTGGAGTCGTCTCATCGAACTGCAGATGGAAGGCTCCGTCGGATAATTCGACGATCGACTCTTTGCAGCTATCTAGGGTGTAGCCATGCCAATGCGGACAGAGTGCAAGCACTTCGAATCGCGGTCATATCCAAGTGGTGACACGGTTCGCAAATGCAATCTTGACCTTGCGCCTAACGCTCCGTGGCGTTGCCCTCATGAATGCCCGAAATATGAGCGTCGTCTTGCCGACGCGGCATGGACACACGGCTCGCTCGTTGTTTCTGCAACACCTCCTGAGCCGCAGGGGCTTGACGATGGAAGTGTTGAGGCTCTTCTCGATGCGGCTGAGGATATTTTGAATGATGTCGCCGAATCGGTGATGCAAGAACTTGCTGAAGAGCGCAAGCGCAGTGAGCGCGGTGGCCGTTTTCGACGCATATTTAGACGTCGCGGTGATTCCTAAGAACCGAGTGAATTAGCCCTATCTCGATAGTAGAATTTAGCCCGTGCATGCACTGGCAGACCTAGTACTCCCCACTGCCGACGCTGAAATCTGGCGCTACAGCCGCATCGCTGATTTGGACATCACTGCGTTCGAGATTCAGCCCGGTTCCTGCGAAGTGACGGGGGATGAGTCGTTTATCACCCTTGACGCTGAGGCTGATGAGACGATCGCAACTCCCGACGTCTTCGCTGAATACAACGCCGGCCATCAACGAACAGTCGACATTGCTGTCCCTGCAAATACCGCAGTCCCTGAACCGATCGTGATCGAGCATCGCGCAGAGTCCGGCAGCGCAGTCTTTCCCCGCACAGTGATTCGACTTGGTGCTCATGCGTCGTGCACGGTAATCGAACGCTTCAGGTCTGCAGACGACGCAGCCTCACTCGTAGTGCCGGTGCTTGCAGTTGACGCAGGGCCGGGCTCGTCGGTGACGTATCTGGCGGTCAACGATCTCAATGAGTCTTCGTGGCAGATTGGCCATCAACTCATTGCCGCAGGCCGTGACTCATCAGTTCGTCTTTCAACAATCACTCTTGGAGGCCACTACACGAGGGTTCGTACGGAAGCGACCTCAAAAGAAACAGGCTCCGAAATAGAGCAGGTCGCCCTGTATTTCGCGGGCGGGGACCAGATGCATGACTTCCGTGTCATTCAAAATCATGTCGCTGAGCACACGTCGAGCGATTTATTGTTTAAAGGAGCAGTTCAAGACCGGGCGCGAAGCGTCTACACCGGAATGATTGCAATTGAAGAGGCAGCGAAGGGGACCTCCGCAAATCAAACGAACCGCAATTTGACGCTTAGCGAGGGAGCATGGGCAGAGAGTGTGCCCAATCTCGATATCAGGAATAACGATGTTCGTTGCAGCCATGCATCAACGGTTGGCCCGATCGATGAAGAGCACCGCTACTACCTCGAAAGTCGTGGAGTGCCGCCAGAGGTGGCGGAGCGTCTCGTCGTCCTCGGGTTCTTCGATGAAGTGTTGAACCGTCTTCCCGACGGCGACATTGTTGATGAAGTCCGAGAGCGTGTTGCGAGGAAGTTGTCGATTGGAGTGGCGTCATGACCACGGTGTGCGAGTTTGATGACCTGACTGACGGCGCAGCGGCGTGTCACGTGATCGATGGTGTCGCCGTTGCAGTCGTTCGAATCGGTGAGAATGTGCACGCGATTGACGATGTCTGTAGCCACGCCAATGTGTCGCTGTCAGAAGGAGATGTCTGGCCCGATGCCTGCACGCTTGAATGCCCAAAACACGGAAGTGCGTTCAGTTTGACGAGCGGTGAACCAGATAACCTTCCAGCGACAGTTCCTGTGCGTGTTCACCAGGTGTCGATTGTTGACGGCAACGTCAATGTGGAGCTTTCATCATGAGCGTCCTTGAGATTTCGGGGCTGCACGCAGAAGTGGCCGGAACCGAAATTCTGCGCGGTGTCGACCTTCGTCTTGAATCAGGTGAAGTTCATGCTGTGATGGGGCCAAATGGCGCGGGTAAGAGCACGTTGTCGGCAGTAATTATGGGTCGACCCGGATACACCGTGACTGCAGGAAGCGTCACCCTTGACGGTACTGACATTCTTTCCCTGTCAACTTGGGAGCGCGCTGCAGCGGGGGTGCACCTCATCATGCAGTACCCCACGGAAGTCCCAGGCGTCTCGCTTGTCGACGCGCTAAGTGAAGCATTGCAGCATCGCGGTCGTGACACCTCGGGGCTTTTTGACCTCATGAAGGCCGAGGCCGACCGAATTGGATTCGAGCACCGTTTTCTTGATCGCCCGCTCAATGTTGACTTTTCAGGAGGCGAGAAGAAGCGGAACGAGACACTGCAGCTCGCAGTTTTACGACCACGGTTTGCGATTCTCGACGAACTCGATTCAGGGCTTGATATCGACGCGTTGCGAGACTGCTCACGAAGAGTCGAAGAGCTCTCAAATGATGCCGACAACCCTCTTGGCGTGCTCGCAATTACCCACTACAGCAGGTTGTTGAACGAGCTTCATCCCGACCACATTCACATTTTAGTGAAGGGGCAGATCGTTACGAGCGGTGGCGCTGAACTGGCTGGCGTTATTGAGCGCGACGGGTATGCAGCATTCACGGGTGACGTTGAGGAAGTAGTAGAAGAACCTGCTCCGTCATCACTCGACGATCTCTTCAAAATGTGAGACTGGCGGTTGCCGCCGGCTCGGCAATTCAGCGATGATTTTCCTGGCGGTGTCATCGCTCAACATCGACCACATCGAAATTTCTGAACTGGTCCGGAAGCAACCGACACACATGCCGCTATCTAGCCGGCACACCTTGGTGCAGGGACTAATCTGACTCATGTCCGCCTCTGAGTAAACGAAGAACTTGTTGAACATCGGCTCACAATCGCAAGTTACTCGCCGCAGATAAGTACGGTTCGTCTGTGCCTGAAACTTCTTCTAAAGATGTTGCAACCCCCCATGCAAAATTTCCTGGAATGCGAGTTGTTGCTGGTGGCTTTCTCGTGCTCACTACGTCGGCTGGTCTCGGGTTCTATGGTCTCGCCGTCTATCTAAATGCGCTCAGCAAAGAGCGAGGCTGGGATATTGCGTCGCTGTCGTTCGGTACCACCGTCTTCTTCGTTGTTGCGGGTGTCACCGGGTTGTGGGTCGCCCGGTTTATCGCCCGCCGTGACGCTCGTCTTGCAGTGCTGGGCGGTGGCATCGTTGGCGCAGGGTCTCTGTTGGCTCTCGGTCAGATCACCGCGGTTTGGCAGTTGTATGTCGTCTACTGTCTGTATGGGGTTGGGTTTGCAGCCGCAGGTCTTGTGACTGTCACGACCGTTGTGACGAGGTGGTTTCATCGTCGGCGAGCGATGGCAATTTCAGTGGCGTCAACGGGTCTTTCGGTGGGTGGTGTTTTCATTACACCTGCGGCGAAATGGTTTGTCGACGAGCAGACGTTGCAGGGTGCTGCGCCCTGGCTCGCACTGGTTTTCTTCATCGGCACGGTGGTGCCCGGCTGGTTTTTGTTGAAAAGCGATCCAGCGGACTCCGGGTTTCTTCCTGATGGTGAACCGGTTGCGCCGGGCGCATCGGCGATGGTGTTATCAGGAACCCCGTTTGCAGTAGCCATGCGAAGCAGATTCTTCCTTGCGGTCACCGTTGGCTACATCTTGTCGTTGGGCTCTCAGGTTGGCGGAATTCAGCAGTTGGTCAAACTTGCCGAAGAACGTACGACGGCGACGACCGCGGCGTTCGCAACGTTGGCGCTCGCTGTGACGTCAATTATCGCCCGACTTGTCGGCGGGAAGGTTTTCCCCAGATTTGCGTTGGGCAGAGTGATCGCGGTGCTCTCATTTCTTCAGATGATCGCGCTCGCTGGACTCGCGCTGTCGTATAACACCTTGGTGTTCTTCGCATTCATCCTTTTGTTCGGAGCGACGGTGGGCAACATTTTGATGTTGCAGCCGCTTCTCATCGCTGAGCGTTTCGGTGTGAGGGAGTATCCGAAATTGTTTGGCCGAACACAGTTTTTCAGCGTCGTCGGCGTCGCTGGAGGGCCGTGGTTACTGGGGTGGCTTCACGACATTGCGGGTGGTTACGAAACCGCCTATCTCGTTGCCGCAGGCCTGTCGCTGACAGGAGTATTCGTGTTCTATCTCGGAGGGCCAGCAGAGAACACCAGCGATCACACCGAGGGTTGACCCACCCTCGACTTAGCTGCGCTGAGTACCGACTTTCAGCTCTTTAAAAGCAACGCCGGTGTCGACGGAAATATCGCGTGGGAGCCCGAGGACGCGGTCACCAATGATGTTGCGCTGAATTTCGTCGGTGCCCCCTGCGATGCCCGACGACAGCGAGCCGATCATGTTGACAGCAAGAGCTTCTTCATCGCTGCCTTCGCCTTCCCATGCCGCAGTGGCGGGGCCAGCAATGTTTTGAGCGATCTCCCGGAAACGTTTTGCGATGATTGAGCCGTAGAGCTTGCCGAGCGAGCCGCCAGGCCCCGGAGCCTTGCCAGCTTTCATTTCGGCTCGATTGCGCATTGCTACCATCGATTTTGTTGATTCCATGCAGTAGATCTGCATGAGTTCGTCGCGAACAACCGGGTCACTGATCGAGCCGTTGCGGGTTGCCCACTTTGCAAGCACCTCGTACATCGGCTGGGTGATTTTTCCGGCATTGAGTGAGCCGATCGCAACTCGCTCGTACATGAGCATGGCAGTGGCCTGACGCCAACCATTGTTGTACTCGCCGAGCAAGTTGTCGGCAGGGATGCGCACATCGGTAAAGAACACTTCGTTGAAGTGATTACCGCCATCGATTTGGTTGATCGGACGTATTTCGACGCCGGGGCTCTTCAGATCGATGATGAACATCGAAATACCTGCGTGCTTTGGCTGGTCGGGGTCGGTCCGAGCAATGATGACCCCGTAGTCAGAGACATGAGCGAGGGTGGTCCAGACCTTTTGACCATTAAGGATCCATTCGTCGCCATCTCGTTCGGCCTTTGTTTGAAGGCTTGCCACGTCACTGCCAGCACCGGGCTCGGAGAACATCTGGCACCAGACCGTCTCCGCTGAGATGTTGTCGGGCATGAACTTGCGCTTTTGCTCATCGGTACCAAATTCATTGAGCACGGGTAGGCACATGCCATGGCTAATGACGAGTTCGCCGGTCATCATCGGGAACCCTTGGGCAACTTGTCGGAAAATGCGCTCATGTTCGAGCGTGAGCCCTGCGCCGCCGTACTCCTTTGGAAATGGAATTCCTGCAAAGCCTGCCTCGGCGAGACGCCCCTGGAACTCTCGGGCGGCACTCAGGTCACGGCCCTTCCCGGAGGAGGTATTTGATTCGAGAAAACTGCGGACCTGGTTCGCAAACTCTTCTGCTTCTTGGGGTGAGAGGGCGGTGCTCATCGGTTCTCCTTTAAGCGCTTATTTTAATTACACGCTGTCATACCGGGTTGTCCTTGGTCTAATCCGGGACTTCGAAGTATCGCGATCTCGACTAGGTTTTGCTTATGTTCAGTGAGGTCAATGGCAAGCTTTCTTCAACATTTGTTTTTGCCGATTTTGACGACGCCATGGCGTTTGTCAACGCGGTGGCCAAGGTGGCCAATGAGCATGATCATCATCCCGACATTTCCATTTCGTGGAACACCGTGGTGATCGAGTGTTGCACTCACTCAGCAGACGGAGCAATTACCGAACTTGATCATGCCCTGGCAGCTTCAATTTTACAGGTCAAGCAAGCGGGAGGGTGACGGGCATGCACGCAAATGTGCAACGGGTAGTTGACGCAGCGGCAGCACTTGGCCTTGAGGTCATTCCTCGGACGTTCCCGGACGGCACGCGGACCGCTCAGGAGGCTGCGGATGCAATTGGGGTCGAGCTCGGACAGATCGTGAAAAGCCTTATTTTCGGGGTTGATGGGGAGATTGTTCTTGCGTATGTGAGTGGCGCTAACCAGCTCGATGAAACGAAGCTGGCCGAGGCGGCTGGAGGTGTGATGTGCCAGCGTGTTGATGCTGATGTGGTGAGGTCTGCAACTGGGTTTCCAATCGGTGGCGTCCCTCCCTTCGGGCATGCAACTCCACTACGAATCTTTATCGACCCTGATCTTTTGCGATATGACGAGGTTTGGGCTGCTGCAGGCACGTGGCACGACGTGTTCGGCATCGAACCTCACAAGTTGGTGGGAGCCAGCGGGGGAGCGGTCACTGACCTCAAGCGGAGCTAACCGTCCTTAGAGATCAATCTCACCCGAAACACACACAGCAACATTTCCGCCGACCCACACGTCACCGTTTTCATCGACCTCGACAGACGCGACCCCGTTTCGTCCGACAGCTCTTCCTTGACAAACGCGATATGGCGCAGAGAACCGGCCCGAACTAATCATCCATTGTGCAAATGAAGCATTTAAACTTCCGGTTACAGGGTCTTCAATGGTGACGCCATTTGACGAATAGAACGCTCTGACCTCGTAGGCAAATGGAGAGCCAGGCGGGTGGGCGCCAGCGACACCGAGACTGAGATGAGTTGTTGGCGATTTGAGTGCCAGGACCTCGTCTGCAGACCGCAGAAGGAGCCCAAGCCACCCAGGGCCGTTGTCAATCCACTCGGCATCGATGATCGATGAGCGGTGAATTGCGAGCGCTTCCGCGGCTTCGGCAACAACCTGGTGATCGGCAGCACCGCTCCTCATCAGAGGGGGTGCTTTGAAAGAGAAGACATCATCTCGATGACGAATTTCAACAAGGCCCACCTCGCACTCCTGAACGATGTCAGCCCCCGCTTTTATTCGGCTCTGAGTTGTCAGCCATGCCGAGGCAGATCCGAGCGTGGGGTGACCCGCAAATGGCAGCTCCTCGGTCGGCGTGAAAATTCGCACTCGATAGTCGGCTTCAGCGTGCGTGGGGGACAGGAGAAATGTGGTTTCGGCGAGGTTGGTCCAGTGCGCAAACGCCTGCATTTCAGCGGTCGTGAGGCCCTCAGCGTCGACAACAACTGCGAGTGCATTTCCCTGATAGGGGCGCTCCCCAAAGACATCGGCTTGCAGAAATCTCCGTCTCACTGATGAGAGTCTCCCATATGAGCGAGTGAATGGATGGCTGAGCCGCTCGAGGTAAGCGATGATGCCAGAGGAGAAGTGTTGCCGTTGAGCGTTGGATGAGATGAATGGTGCATGCGAGAATGAGCAACGTTCTTCGAAAGCCATCGAGAACAGTGTTTGAAAGGGAAGGGCTCGTGGGGGCTTCAGGAAGTGAACGTATTGCACCCGGATTTCATGAGCATGCTATTGAGACGATGGAGCGAGCCGAACTTGAAGCGCTGCAGTTGCAGCGTCTTGCGGCTACCGTCGATGTTGTCAAAGAGCGTGTGCCTGCGTTCCGTGAACGCTTGGCCAATGTTGTGACCCCGGTGACTCTTGACGGTATTCGTGACATTCCGTTCACAAAAAAGAGCGACCTGAGAGACAACTACCCATTCGGTCTATTTGCGGTGCCTCGCAACGAGGTACAGCGAGTTCATGCAAGCAGTGGGACCACGGGGAAACCAACTGTCGTTGGGTACACCGCTGAAGACTTGTCGATGTGGGCGCAATGTGTTGCCCGCTGTCTGCGGGGGGCCGGCATCGAGCCCGGTTGGATGTTGCACAACGCTTACGGGTACGGGCTGTTTACCGGCGGTCTTGGCTTGCACGCTGGTGCAGAGGAAGCCGGAATTTCAGTGGTTCCAGTGTCGGGCGGTAATACCGAGCGGCAACTTATGCTCATCGAAGATTTCGCTCCTGAGTCGATCTGTTGCACCCCGTCGTATGCGTTAACTCTTGCCGAGCAACTGCCAGAGAACAATTCGCTCCGAGTCGGTGTGCTCGGTGCCGAACCCTGGTCAGAACTCATGCGTCAACAGATTGAAGAGCAATTGTCGATGATCGCTGTCAACATCTACGGGCTGTCGGAGGTCATTGGCCCCGGTGTTGCTTGCGAGACCGCAGACCGCTCGGGTCTCGTTGTCATGGAAGACCACTTTTACCCAGAAATTGTGCACCCTGAGACCGGAGAGGTGCTTGGTGAAGGCGAGGTGGGAGTGTTGGTACTCACTTCTCTGACAAAGCAGGCGTTCCCGATTCTGCGCTACTGGACTGGTGATCTCTGCTCAATGACTCGTGAGCCTTCACCCTGCGGCCGGACGCACGCACGTATTTCATCAATCGTTGGCCGAAGCGATGACATGATCGTCATTCGAGGCGTCAACGTGTACCCAAGCCAAGTGGAACACGCGCTTCTTGGTGTTGATCTTGCAGCACCTCATTTCAGACTCGTCGTTACGAGGGATGGAACGCTAGACAATCTCACCGTTGAAGTTGAACCGGCTGATGGCGTTGGGTCAATTGAAGAAGTTGAGAGCTCGTTGGGAGCCAGCGTCTCCGATGCGTTGCGGTCATCTCTTGGCATCGGGGTGGCAGTCACTGTCGCTGAACGTGGGGCACTTCCTCGCTCAGAGGGTGGCAAGCTATCGCGCGTCGATGACCGACGTTCGCTGTAGGTGAATCTCGGTCAACCGGTGTTGGGCGGTAGTCTTCGAGGAGGAGGTTGTCGATGAGAGCTTGGGCTGATCTTGATGAATTTCAGGAATTTCTCGACGATGGCGGCATGGTCGAAGCGGACGATGACATGCCAGAGGAATACCGGCATGAGGTCTTCCGATTTATCGAGTTTCACGCCAATTCCGAACTCATGGGTGGTCTCACCGAACGAGACTGGATTCCTCATTCGCCGGGGTTGAGGCTGAAGCAGATCTTTCTCGCAAAGACCCAAGATGAAATCGGACACGCACATCTGCTGTACATGGTTGCTGCCGACATGGGCATCAAAACTCGTGATGAGATGATGAGCGACCTGCTCGCAGGAAAGACCCGCTTTCATAACGTGTTTCACTATCGGGCAGAAACCTGGGCTGATCAGATTGCCATTGCGTTTTTGGTCGACGCGGCAGCCTTCGCAAGTCAGCGAGCAGTATTCGCGAAATGCACGTATGGGCCGTACAAGCGGATTCTCCGTCGGATTGTTGGCGAAGAGGGGTTCCACATGCGTCACGGCGAAGAAATGTTGCTGAAAATGGCGTCGGGCTCACAGGTGCAACGCGATCTATTCCAAGCAGCTCTTGAGCGATGGTGGTGGCCTGCTGTACAGCTGTTCGGACCCGACTCACCGCCAGATGACCCATTGCTCAACTGGTACATCAAGAGCGAACGCAACGAGGCCTTGCGGCACGCCTACGTGCAGAAGTATGTGCCGTTACTTCAAGGGTATGGATTCACCGTTCCTGATGATGGCCTGCGTCAAGACCCCGATACCGGCGAGTGGATGATGAGCGAGATTGACTGGGCGCCGTTGAAGGCAACCTTTTCAAACGCGGGTCCAGATTCTGCCCGTCGTCTCGCAAATGCTGTCCGGAACCATGCGGAGAGCGCGTGGTTCCGAGAATCAATCGGTGTATCGGCGTGACAACCGCACGCACTGCCGTCACACCAGAGATGGTGCGGTCTGCGTTGAAGAGCGTGGTGGACCCGGAATACGGAACTCTCTCAATTGTTGATCTTGGCATCGTTGACGATGTTGCCGTGAACGACGACCGGGTGTCGGTGACGCTGCTGCCAACAATGGCAGGCTGTCCGGCCCGAGAGGTGATCGAATCAGATGTATGCACAGCGCTTCAAACCCAAGGGCTGAGCGACGTTGAGGTGTTGTGGCGGCTCGATGGCAGTTGGGTGCCGAGCATGTTGTCGCCGTTGGCGGTCGATCAACTAGGCCGTGAGTTCTCAATAGCAATTCGCCGTGATGGTGTGCTGCCGGCGTGCCCAGTATGCGAACAGCCATCGCTTCGCGAGGTGAGTCCGGTGGGTCCGACGCGATGTCGAGCGGTTGCATGGTGTGATGCGTGCAGAAACGTTGTCGAGGTTGTGGGATGACGGCATCACAGATTTACGAGGTCTTTTTGAAAGCCGACGGAAAGGGCGAATTTCGTCATGTCGGCGCCCTGGGCGCCGCCGATAACGAGATGGCACTGCTACTTGCGCGCGAGTGTTACTGCCGCCGAGCAGAAGGTGAGCAAATTTGGGTCGTTCGCCGCGATGACATTTCGTCTGCAGACTCGGCTGAAACCGCGCCTAACCGCAACAAATCTCATCGGCACAATGACGGAAAGCTTGTCGCTGAGCACCGACGGCAACTGCGAGAGGGCTCGTGACACTCACTCCAATTAGCGACGGTGCGCGGGAGTACCTGCTGGCGCTCGCCGATGATGAACACATGATGGGCAGCCACCTCGCATGGTGGATTGGCATTGCGCCGTTTTTAGAAGAAGACCTCTCGCTATGCTCGATCGCTCAAGATGAACTTGGTCACGCCATTGCGTTGTACGAAATACTCGTTGACGATGTCGATCACTTTGCGCTTCGGCGTCAACCATCTGATTATCGTTCGTGTTCTTTTGTGGAGATGGCGTTGCCGCAATGGGAAGACACATTGATTCGTCACTGGCTGTACGACGTCGGCGAACAGATTCGTTGGAATGCCCTTGTCGACTCGTCAGTACCTGAATTGTCATCGGTCGCCCAGCGCGCGCTAGCCGAGGAGTCATTCCATCGTTCTCATTCAACATTGCTGCTTCGGCGCTCGTTGTCGGGCAGCGAAGAGGCTCGACAACGCCTCGTATCGAGCATGGAGTCGTTGCTCCCGCAGTCAATGTCGATATGGTCGCCGGTTGTCGGGGAGGCAGATGCTTTTGCAGATGGCGTCACCTCGCTTTTGTCGAGTGATGCTGAGTCTGCATATAGCGAAGCAGTGCAAGCCGATCTGAACGAGTGGGGAGTTGTACTGAATTGGGCCCCCACTGCGGCGTCTCCCAATGATCGTGTTGCCCGAGCAGAAGGTTTTGACGAATTCCATGCGTCGCTCAACCTCGTGCTCGATCTTGATCCCGATACCGAGTGGTAGGAGACGCACATGTCTGCAGTTGAACTTATAGTTGATGGCTCCATGGCAGAGCTCATCATGAAGCGCCCCGAGGTGCTCAACAGCCTTGATGAACAGGCTGTTGAAGAAATGTCGGGAGCATTACGGGAGGCAGAGGCGAGTGGCGCTCGCGGCCTGTTATTGCGAGGGGAGGGTCGAGGGTTCTCCGCCGGACGCGACCTTTCGACGGCATCTCCGCTCACCGAAGATGCGTATGCGATTTTGTCGGGGGTGTTTAACCCCTTAATCGCACAGTTGCGAAATCTGCCGATCCCGACGGTGGCCGCTGTGCACGGCCCTTGCCTTGGTGTCGGGTTTGGCCTCGCAATGGCCTGCGACGTCGTCATCGCTGCTCGAAAATCAACCCTCGGTTCGCCATTTGCCAATATCGGATGCGTCCTCGATTCGGGTGGCCATCTTGCGTTGGTGCATCGTGTCGGCGCGCATCGAGCACTTGAACTCATCTACACCGCAGAGTTGATCAACGGCGAGCGTGCCGAGCAGATCGGACTTGTCAACCGGGTTGTCGATGACGATGCACTTGTCGACACGGCCCAAGAGATGGTGATGTCAATTGCGAAGGGGCCGACGCAGGCACTTCTCGAATCGAAGCGGATTATTTCGGGCATCATCGATGACGGCAGTAGTCTTGCTGAGGTGCTCGAAGCGGAGGCCGCTGCGCAAGGCCGCATGGCGGGAACTCCCGATTATGTCGAGGGCATCACGGCGTTTTTAGAGAAGCGCAAGCCAACATTTAATGGCCCAGCCTGAATTACGTTCGAAGTTGTTGAGTGCGGCCCCGGAAAATGGCGACAGGCTCGTCGTTTCCGTCAGTGACAGTGATGGTCCATCGAGCTTGACGTCCTGATTCGTATTGGCAGGTTGCGGTTGCTCTTACGATGTCGTTCATCTCGACAGGCTTGAGCCAGTCGATGTGTGCTGACGATGCCAGGGCAGTTCCATTCTCGACCGAGCTCGCGAGCGACATCGCAACGTCGGCGATCATGAAGATGTACGCGCCATGCCCAATGTTGTACGCGTTGCACATCGACGGCTGTATCGGCATTGACACGACGGTGCAGTCGTCAGAGATGCATTCAACAGTGATGTTTCGATCTGCGATGACCGGATCAGTCTCCGCGAGTGATCTCGCATGTTCGCTTCGGCTCATGCGGTGAATGGTCCTCCATCGAATCGATCGACGTTGGCGAAGTCTTCCACCGGGTTTCGCTTCAATTTGGTGAGCTGTTTCACCGGGTGGCCGAGGGGAACCATTGCAGCCACGGCGTAGTGCTCTGGAAGGCCAAGAAGTTGTTGAACTTCAGCTTCTGCATATGAAAGGTATGTCGTGAGCACTCCTGCGAGACCCTCGTTGCGGGCGGCCAGCAGAATGTTCCACACGAACGGATAAATCGACGCCCCGCTGATCACGCCGACACGGTCGAGAATTGAGTCGAAGCTGCACACGACGCTGAGGTCAACGGAGATAACGAGCACGGCAGGTGCTTCAACCATCTCATTGACACCGGGAAAGTCTTTGTCGATCGAGCGTTCTGCTTCAAGGTCGATGGCAGAAGGAACGATGGTGTTCCACGGGGCCTCTCCGGCAGCCACCTGGGCAACGTATTGATTCGTGGCAGGTTTGATGAGTGGCTTGAACTGCTCGCGTATCGCGCGGTCTTTCACCACTGTGACATGCCACCCTTGGCGGTTCCCGCCGTTGGGGGCGAACCGGGCGTTGTCGAGAATTCGGTAGATCGTCGCGTCATCAACGGGTTCGTCAGTCCATTGGCGGCAAGAAAATGTGGTGCGCATTACCTCGGAAAGTTCCATAGACCAACGGTAGCCGTTGTCAAAGTGTGTCGAGTTGCCGAGGATGTGCGTCACCGCGCCGCCAGCACGAGACGTGTTTAGCGGACGTCACGAAACGGCGACGGAGTGCAGATACAACTTCAATGCCCGACACCGTTTCGACACCAGCGTCCGAACATGCTGCGCAGATCGACCAAAAGGTCTTTGGCCCATCGGTAGTCGTGGTATCGGCGCCTCGTGCAGACCGTGAAGAGCCGTTCATCAGCGATGCTTATCGAGTTCGTATCATTCTTCGCGAAGAAGAGAAAACATTGCGCTATCGCGAAAACTCCCCATCACTTACGGGTACAAGGCGACGAAGGATTCCGTTAAAGGTGCCTCTGGCTCGGTCGTGAGCCCGAAAGTCGACCGGTCGGTTGACGCAGCGGCCACCCTTGCAGACGTTTGATCAAGTGTGAGCCGTTCGACTCGCACAAGATTACCTCTAAGTGTGACGTCCTCGAGGGGAGGCATCACTTCACGCCATCCAGTCTGCGATGGATTGCTCCGCATCGGAGCCCGCCTCGAACCTTGCTTTCACGGCAGCAGCATCGTCAGGGAGACGATTTTGGCTGGCTTTTGCTTTTCCAGTGATCTCGGAAACGGCCAATTCGATGCTGACTATCGCCTTTCGTTGAGAATCGATGAACTCACCTGGGGCATCTGAAATAGCCCAGGGCTGGGCCGAGTTGCGCTCATGCAGGTCGGTGAGCGCCCTGAGCAGCGCTTCCTCGTCAGTGTTTGTAAGCATCTGAAGCATTCCCCGAACCTCCACTGTCACGTAGTTCCAAGTTGGTACGACCTTTCCGTCTACCCGCTTCGACGGGTAGAGCGATGGCGATACATAGGCGTCAGCAAGATGCACGATGAGAAGGCACTCTGGCGTATCGCCCACCACCTTCCAGTGGGAATTGGCTTTTGCAAAATGCGCCCATATCCGCACGCTGTCGGGGCTCGACTGCACAATAAATGGCAAGAAGGTTGACTGGATGCGGCCCTCATGAGCGGTTACGAAGTATCCGGCACCCACATTGCGCACAACGTCGAGAGCTTCTAGTTCCGTCATGTTGAACGCCGAAGGAACGTACATAACTGCATCGTAGGCAGTGCGTGGTCGCCAGCAGCGTCTAGGCGACGTTCATAGAATGTCGCCTGGCGTGACAAGATTGGATATGCGCCCGTTCACTCTTGACCCGTTCACCATCGACATTCCGCAGGCCGATATCGACGATCTCCACCGACGCCTTGATGCGACCCGCTGGCCTGAGGCGGAAACTGTTGACGATTGGAGCCAAGGTATTCCTCTCGCCTACGTCAAAGAGCTTGCTGACTATTGGCGGCATTCGTATGACTGGCGCAGCAGAGAAGCCCGGATGAATGCGTTTGATCAGTTCGTTACCGAGATTGACGACCTCTCCATCCATTTCATTCACCAGCGTTCCCCAGAACCGAACGCAATGCCGTTGCTCATCACCCACGGTTGGCCAGGGTCAATCGTCGAATTTCTTGATGTGATTGGCCCCCTCACCGACCCGGTTGCCCACGGCGGAAAGGCAGAGGACGCATTTCACGTCGTGTGCCCATCTCTTCCGGGTTACGGTTTCTCAGGTAAGCCAACCGCCAACGGCACCGGTGTTCCAAAGATCGCTACGCTTTGGGCGACATTGATGGAACGCATTGGTTACGAGAGTTGGGTTGCGCAGGGAGGTGACTGGGGTTCGGCAGTGACAACCCAAATCGGCCGAGATGCCTCATCACAGGAGGACCACGGATGCATCGGTATCCATGTCAACATGCCAATCGCTAGACCTACCGAGAAGGCGAAGAGTGACCCCGACGAGGCTGATCAGGATGCCTTTGCGGCACTCAGTTATTACCAGCAGTGGGACTCTGGCTATTCAAAACAGCAGGCGACTCGCCCTCAGACGTTGGGGTACTCGCTGGTCGATTCACCGGTCGGTCAACTGGCGTGGATCATCGAAAAGTTCTGGGCGTGGACCGACTGCGACGGGCATCCCGAAAACGCCCTCAGCCGAGACGCAATGCTCGACAACGTCATGATGTACTGGCTTACCGGCTCTGGGGCCTCATCGGCCCGGCTGTACTGGGAAAGCTACGGGGCATTTGGCGGCGGTGAGACCGTCACTATTCCATCTGGCATTGCATCCTTCCCAGAAAATATTATCCGACCGCCACGCTCGTGGTGCGAGAACTCGTACAACGTCACGCACTGGACAGATATGCCCAAAGGAGGGCATTTTGCAGCCCTCGAGCAACCAGAAATGTATGTCGATGACGTGCGAGCATGTTTCCGCTCGCTGCGCCCATAGATCAGACGATCTTGTTGGTGCCTCCACCCCAGTAGCGGTCGCGGAGGAGGCGCTTGTACAGCTTGCCGGTCGGAAGTCGAGGCAACTCAGCCTCATAATCGATCGAGCGCGGAACCTTCTGGCGTGAAAGATGCTCACGGCAGTGCTGTAGCAACTCTTCGGTGAGCTCGTCACCCGCGGTGATATCAGGCATCACCTGAATGACTGCCTTAACCTCTTCGCCGAGGTCCTCGTTTGGAACGCCAAAGACAGCAGCATCGAAGACTTTCGGGTGCGTAATGAGGAGGTCCTCTATCTCTTGTGGATAGATATTTACGCCACCTGAAATGATCATGAACGTCTTCCGATCGGTAAGAAACAAGAACCCGTCATCATCGACATAACCGATATCGCCCACAGTGGTCATGGTGCCATCAGGTGAGGTTGACTCTTTCGTTTTCTCAGGATCATCGAGGTAACTGAACTCAGTGCCCGACCCGAACCACAGCGTGCCGGGAGTGCCGTTTGGCAACTCGTTCATCTCGTCGTCCATGACATGAACTTCGCCGAGAACGATCTTCCCAACAGTGCCGGGATGCGCGAGCCACTGATCGCTATCGCATGCGGCAAAACCAAGGCCTTCGGTCGCACCGTAGTACTCGTGAATGATTGGACCCCACCACTCGATCATTTGATGTTTCACCTTCACAGGGCATGGTGCGGCAGCATGTACTGTGAACTCGAGCGACGAGAGATCAAACTGTAGACGCTGCTCATCTGACAGCTTCAACATGCGTGAGAACATCGTTGGAACGAGTTGGGAATGACTCACGCTATAGGTCTCGATAAGTCGTAGATAGTCGACCGGGTCGAACTTCTCCATGACGATGACCGTTCCACCAGCCCGCAGTGTGAGCGCAACTGCGGCCTGCGGAGCTGAGTGGTAGAGCGGGGCAGGGGAGAGGTAAATCATGCCCTCTCGGTATTGCCACAAATCCAACAAGAAGTGGTACAGCGGAAGCATTTCCGCGGGTGGCTGATCTGGGAGTGGTCGAAGGATGCCTTTTGGGCGCCCGGTCGTTCCTGACGAATACAGCATTGGAGTACCGAGCGACTCATCTTCTATCGGTGTTGTCGGCATCGATGACGTTGCTTCTGCATAGTCGACCATACGGGGATCTGAAATATCGCTTGGTACGCCGCCGCACACAAACACTTTGCGTACATCAGGCGCGCCGTCGAGCGCTTCGAGAGCGGTGTGAGCCTTTGAGGTTGATGTCACGAGTAGCTCTGAACGCGAGTTTGAGAGGATGTAGGCAAGTTCTTCGG
>DLTS01000018.1 GCA_002501485.1 Acidimicrobiaceae bacterium UBA7830 | reverse complement strand
TCCTTTTTTCCTCAATCGATTCAGCGGTATCGATGGCGATGATGCCGTCGGGCGCGTTGATGAACGTCTGGTTTGAGAGGCCGTTTCCCACGAGACACCACACTCCATCTCTCACCTCGTGAAGAGTTCGCTCGAGGCGGACACTGTGGTCGATGAGCGACTGATGTGCAATTTGACCGTGCTGGTCGGTTGCGGTCATTACGTCGTCGGGCGTGAGTGCTTGCGTATCCCCCATGGCTGAATAGTAGGGGTTGACGAAACGGTGATCGAACGTGGTCTATTCGTCGTCGTTCTCGAAACAATTGTGATGCAATCTGGCGACTCCATTCAGTGTGGCCTGAAACCTAGAGGAGATGCGACGATCGAGATGGATTGTCGGCTGTCAGGGGAGATCTATGTCGCGCCATGTTCCCGGCCGAACATCGACATCAGTCCCGGACCGTCGAAGAAGGTGGCGAATCACACCCCCATGGGTAATGAGAAGATGTCGCCCTGGGCCAAGCCCCTCGACAAACGCATCGATACGGCGACCGAAGAGAACGACGGACTCTCCGTTGGGAGCAACAAACCCGTTGAAGTCAAGAAGCCCGTTCTGCGTTGTGCTATCCAGTTCGTCCCATGTCAATCCCTCAATTTTTCCAAAATCGAACTCCTGAAGATGAGGTGTTGGATCTGCGCTTACACCCATCAGTCTCGCGGTCTCAACGCAGCGAGTGAGACTTGAGCACCAGACCGAGTCATATTGGTCGCCGGATATCACCGCGAGTGCTTGGGCCTGAGCAATACCAGCCTCGCTGAGGGTGACGTCGGTTCGACCGGTGTAGCGACGCTCAGCGGACCAATCGGTCTCGCCGTGTCGCACGAGGCGAAGGGTCACCCCCATTGCCACCCGTGCTCGGCAACAAGGCGAGCTGCTGTGGTCAACATTGCCATCTCACCGATCTGCTCGACTGCCCCGAGTACATCACCGGTCGTACCTCCGAAGGATCGCTTCGCAAATAAGACAACGAATCCGGCTCCAGCAAGCGCGATCATGTATCCAGCAAGGGCGGCGGGGCCGCATGCCACAGTACAAGCTGCGATGAAGACTCCCATCGCAAACACCTTTGGTCTCGGGAGATGGGCGGTGTAGCTCTGCCCGAGGCCTTTCTTGGCGGCAGGGGGGGTCGTTGCCATCACAAGCGTGGCGAGACTGCGACCAACTGAATGCGCGAGAACGAGGGCGACAAGGCCATGAATCGGCTCAAGTTCAGCGAGGGCGATTACGCGAACAAGTACAGAGAAGATAAGAGCGAGAGATCCAAAGGTTCCGACTCGGGAATCTTTCATGATTTCCAGACGACGTTCAGGGTTGAATCCGCCCAGCGAGTCTGCAGTGTCGGCAAAGCCATCCTCATGAAAAGCGCCGGTGATCACGACCCCCAACATCACGGTGATTGCCGAGGACATTAGCGGAGCCACAAGCTCGTTCAATCCAATCCAGAACAGACCAATGAGTAGTCCAATCATTGCGCCCACTACAGGAAACCACGGCACGCTCATCCCGAGCCCGCGTTCATTGGCGGGGTGGGTGCCCCCAGGGAGCCGAGTGAGAAACGCCCAGGCATGGCGGATGCTCATCTGAGTCCGAACTCCTCGAAAGTCGCAACATCGACGACCGCTGCGCACGCGACTTGCAAGATCGGGATGGCGGCCACTGCCCCGCTTCCCTCTCCCAACCGAAGATCGAGGTCCAGTAGCGGATCCATACCAATCGCAGCAAGTTGCCGGACGTGACCAGGTTCGTCGGAGGTGTGACCGGCTCGGACGTGGTCGAGCGCTGCCGGGTTAGAGGCGTGGAGAGGCACAACTGCCGACGTGGCGATGAACCCGTCGAGTAACACGGGTATCCTGAGCTGTCGAGCTCTGAGGGTAGCGGCGGCCATCGCAACAATTTCCTTGCCACCGAGGCAACGCAATGCCTCGATCGGATTCACCATACCCACACGGTCTACGGCCTCTGCCACGACCCTCTTCTTGTCCGCAAGCGCTTCACCGACGACACCCGTTCCCGAGCCTACCCAATCGGCGGCTGGGCCCCCAAGCACGGCGGCTGTAACTGCAGCCGCAGCAGTACTGTTGCCGATACCGATCTCGCCAAAAATGAAGAGGTCAGCGTCGGCGGATTCGACTGCGGCGATGCCGATACGTGCAGCTTCATCAAATTCGTCATCGGTCATTGCGTCGGCGATTCGAATGTTGGCGGTGGGTTCACCCACCCCGGCATTGTGGAACGAGAAGGTGGCCCCGACTTGACGCGCCACGGCATTAATGGTGGCTACACCTTGGTCCATGGCTGCGACCATTGCCCCAGTCACGTCTGCTGAGAAGGCGCTCACACCATCTTCCATGACTCCATGGTCTGCGCCAAATACGGCGACATGGGGTCGTTCAACCCGTGGCGACGTTTTGCTCTGCCAACTGGCCAGCCACGCTGCTACGTCGTCAAGCCGAGCAAATGCGCCAGGCGGACGGAGGGTTTCAGCGGCGCGTTTGGCTACCGATGTGGCGGACACGGTGTCTGGCTGAGGAAGGTTTTCTAGCATGCGAGTCAGGATGGAAAGACTCATAGATC
>DLTS01000096.1:55538-72903 GCA_002501485.1 Acidimicrobiaceae bacterium UBA7830 | reverse complement strand
GTGTGGTGTCTCGTGGGAAACGGCCTCTCAAACCAGACGTTCATCACTGTGCCCGACGGCATCATCGCCATCGATACCGGTGAATCGATTGAGGAAATGCGCGATGCTCTTATCGAGCTCCGAACGGTTACCGACGCTCCAATCGTTGCAGTGATCTATACGCACTTCCACTACGTGAGCGGAACCCAAGCCATTCTTGACACAGAACCGATTGAGGCGATTTGGGGTCATGCACGCATCGAGGGCAACCTTCGTCGCTCTGCCACCGAGATCGCTCCTGCCTACGGGCGCGGCCTCGTGGAGCAATTTGCCATGCAACTACCTCACGACGGCCCAGACGGCATCGTCAATGTTGGGCTCGGGCGTGCGTACCGGATGCCAGAGCATGCGCCCTTTACCGGTGGTCATGTTCCAGCAACCCATACCTTCGCAGAGGCCACCACGATTGAGGTCGCAGGCCTGACGGTCGAGGTAACCCCAGCACCGTCTGATGCTGACGATTCAGTCACTTTATGGATGCCGACCATCGGTGTTGCGGTCCACAACATCCTCTGGCCCGCCCTGTTCAATGTCTTTGCGATCCGCGGGGAGGAATATCGCGACCCACGAATTCTTCTCACTGGCCTTGATCACCTTCATTCACTCGGGGCCGAACATCTTGTGGCGACACACGGCCCACCGCTGTCGGGCGCAATTGATATCGACGAGCGCCTGCGCTCGTACCGTGACTCGATTCAGTTTCTCTGGGACCAAACCGTGCGCTGGACAAATCGAGGAGCCACCTCAGCCGAAATCGCGCACCGGGTTCGACTACCTAACCGTTTCGGAGATGATTGGCTCACTCAGCAGCATTACGGCATCGCCGAACACCACGCTCGGCAGATCCGGACAGGCCTCTTTGGCTTCTTTGACGGTGATCCTGCAAACATTTTTCCGCTCGACACGCAAGATCATGCAGAGCATCTCATCGAAGCAATGGGTGGCCAGGGTGCCGTCCGCTCTCGGTGCGAGGAGGCCCTCACCACGGATACTCGCTGGGGGCTCTACCTCGCATCTCAGCTCGCCCATCACCGCAATGCATCCGATGAAGATCGTGGACTTCTCGCAACAGCCCTGCGCACCGCGGCCAGGCGAACACCGAGCGCAAATGTGCGGAACTGGTGCATCACCAAAGCACTCGATGTCGAAGGATCGATCGATATGTCGCGGCACCGGACGCACCGGCTTGGTCGACGTCAAATCGCAGGGTGGGATATCGCAACCTCAGCGGGGGTGTTGAGGGTGATGATCGAACCCGAAAAAATGGAGGACGTCGATTGCCATATTGCACTCGAGATCGAGGGCGAGCGCTGCGGACTTCACTTCAGGAACCATATTTTGTGCCTGACGAGCGGCATTGACGCACCTCATACGATGAACTGCACTCGCCTAACCTGGGATGGTCTCCTCACCGGGTCGGTCACCCTTAGTGAAGCGCTCAACACCGGTGCGGTCAATGTTGACGGAGACGCCGACGCCGTCATTTCTGCGTTCAGTGCGCTCGATCACCCAGCCTTTACACAGTGATGATGAAATGACACAGTTACCTCACTCATCACAACCGTTTGCCGGAGACATCAAACGGCTACTTTCTGACTCAACACCAGCATCGTTCGCGCAGCACACAGCGCCGACGAGTGCTCCGAACGTGCTGCTCATCATGCTCGATGACGTCGGCTTTGGCTCAATGTCAACATTCGGGGGCCCGGTGCCATCGCCAGCGCTCCAACGCGTCGCCGATGAGGGATTGTCGTACAACCAGTTCCACACCACAGCGCTGTGCTCGCCTACTCGAGCGGCACTCCTCACTGGCCGACAACATCACCGGGTGCATATGGGTGGCATCACCGAGATCGCAAACTCGTATCCGGGATACGACTCTGCAATTCCGATCGAGGCAGCGTCAGTCGCTGAGGTGCTGCGAATGTCGGGATATTCGACCTCGTGCTTCGGAAAATGGCACCTCGCCCCTTCATGGGAACAGAGCCCGTCAGGGCCGTTCGATCGTTGGCCGACTGGGCTCGGCTTCGATCGGTTCTACGGCATTATCGGCGCCGAAGCTTCCCAGTGGGAGCCTGCTGTCTATGACCAAACCACACCAATTTCGCCTTACGCAGGTCGACCCAACTACCACCTCACCGAAGATCTTGCTGACCAAGCAATCGAGTGGCTTGAACGACAGCGGGCGTCGACTCCTGACCGTCCCTGGTTCTGCTATTTCTCGACCCCCGCCGTTCATGCTCCGCATCATGCACCAGCTGACTGGATAAATCGGTTCGCCGGGCAATTCGATGAGGGTTGGGATGCGTTGCGCGACGCCATTTACATACGTCAACTCGAACTCGGGGTGATTCCTCCCGGCACAGTCAACACAACACGTCCCGACCAAATTCCTGCATGGGACGACTATCCAGAGCGGTATCGGCCAGTCGCTACACGACTCATGGAATGTTTCGCTGGTTTCCTTGCCCATACCGATCATCACATCGGTCGGGTCATCGACGCAGCACGCGTACTTGATGAACGCCATGGTTCCGACACCCTCATCATTTATCTCACCGGTGACAATGGTGCCTCAGCGGAAGGGACGATTCACGGCGCGTGGAGCGCACCATCGTTCCAAAATGGTGTTCACGAAGACCCTGAGTGGCTACTCGAGCATATCGACGACTTCGGAACCGCTCGTTGCGAGAACCACTTCAATGTTGGATGGGCTTGGGCGCTCGACTCGCCATTCCAATGGATGAAACAAGTCGCGTCACATTTCGGAGGCACCCGCAATGGGCTTGCAATCTCGTGGCCCAATAACATCACTGCCGCCGGAGGTATGCGCTCCCAGTTTCATCACGTCGTTGATATAGCCCCGACAATTTACGCAGCTGCCGGCATCACGCCACCCGATCGAGTGAACGGTATTGAACAAATGGAACTCGATGGGGTTCCGATGAACTACACCTTTCTCTCCGACGGCGAAAGTACTCGTACCTCGCAATATTTTGAAATCCTTGGAAACCGAGCGATGTACCACGATGGCTGGATTGCGTCATGCTTTCACGGTCGCGTCCCGTGGATCAGAATGCAGGCATACGAATTCGATGGCCCCGATGAAGTTTGGGAGTTGTACGACGTCAAGAACGACTTCTCGCAATCGGTCAATCTCGCCGAAGCCGAACCCGAGCGCCTCGCCGAATTACGTGATCTCTTCGATGCTGACGCTCGTCGCCTCGGGGTGTACCCGCTTCGAGATGCAGGTTCCCCGCGCAACGGTGACCTAGCAGTGCCTCATTCCCTCGGCAACAACACGTCGATGACGTATTCCACCGCACACGTTCGGATGCCCGAATCATCGGTGATCAACCTTAAGAACTGTTCGTGGACCATCACCGGCGATATCAACATCGACAACACGGCCGAGGGTGTCATTGTGTGCCAAGGCGGAAATATGTCGGGCTGGTCGATGTGGCTACGCGACAGCGCACCCCAATTCACCTACAACTGCTTCGGTCACGACATCACCACCGTGTCAGGCGAGACACTTTCTGAAGGTGAACACACCATCGTCGTCGACTTTGTCTACGAAGGTGGCTTCGGAGGCGGAGGAGACCTCGTCATGTCGATAGATGGCACCCCGGTTGCTGGCACCCGCATCGAACGCACGGTGCCGCTCGTTTACTCAATGAGCGGAGAAACGTTCGATGTAGGTATTGATACCGGATCAGCGGTCGGCCCGTACCCTCACGACTACCGCTGCACGGCAACGATTCATAGCGTTACCCTTCAACGACGTTCAGAACCTGATCCTGTGATCAAACAACTCGTCGAAGAAGGAATGTGGCGAGCTGGAATGAGCACCCAATGAGCGGCGCTCTCCGGTTACGACAAGGCGGCGAATCCATCACGGAGATCATCAAGAATGTCTTCGATGTTTTCAAGACCAACTGAGAGACGCACGAGCCCCGGCGTCACCGAGCTCGCAGCCTGCTCTTCTGGGGTGAGCTGTGAGTGTGTCGTGCTCGCCGGGTGAATGACAAGGCTTCGAACATCACCGATGTTGGCAACGTGGCTGTGAAGTTCGAGGCCTTCGACAAACTTCTTACCAGCCTCAAGACCACCAGAAATCTCAAACGCAAGAACAGACCCGTAGCCGCGACCGCCACCAAGGCGAGTTGCACGCTCATGCCATTCGCTCGACGCGAGGCCGGCGTAGTTCACCGACTCAACCTGCGGATGAGCGTCGAGGAACTCAGCCACCGCCTGCGCATTTGAGAAATGACGCTCCATGCGAAGGCTCAACGTCTCCATACCCTGAAGGATCATGAATGCGTTGAATGGTGAGATTGCCATCCCGAGATCTCGAAGCATCTGGACGCGAGCCTTGAGAATCATTGCACCATGTCCGAGCGCCGGGAAATATGCGAGACCGTGGTAGCTCGGGTCGGGCTCGGTGAAGTTCGCAAATCTTCCTGAGGCTGCGTAGTCGAAGGTTCCAGCATCGACGATGCCGCCGGCCACCGACGTTCCGTGACCGCCTATGAACTTGGTAAGTGAATGTACGACGATGTCGGCTCCCCACTCGAGAGGCCTCACGAGGTACGGCGTCGCAACGGTGTTGTCGACCATGAGCGGGATGCCCTCGGAGTGAGCGACCTCTGAGACGCCTTCGATATCGAACACGTCGTTCTTCGGATTCGGCAACACCTCTCCATAGAACAAGCGAGTGTTGTCTTGCACGGCCGCCCGCCACTGATCAAGGTCATGCGGGTCGTCGACGAAGGTGACTTCAATGCCCATTTTCGGGAGCGTGTAGTGCAACAGGTTGTAAGAACCGCCGTAGAGCGATGGCGAAGCCACAATATGGTGACCAGATTCGACGACGGTGAGGATCGCAAGCGTCGCCGCAGCCTGGCCTGATGAGGTGGCGAGCGCCCCAGGAAGGCCGATTGCGGTCGTGCATCCACCCTCGAGGTCGCTCAGACGTGCCTCTAGGGCTGCCTGAGTTGGGTTCATGATGCGGGTGTAAATATTCCCGACCTCTGCCAAGGCGAACAGATTGGCGGCGTGTTCAGTATCGCGAAATTCGTACGAGGTCGTCTGGTAGATCGGCAGGGCACGAGATCCGGTTGCCGGGTCTGGGTCTCCCCCTACGTGAATCTGGCGGGTTTCAAAACCAAGTTTGTTTGCGTTATCAGCCATGGTCCGAGAGGCTATCTCCTCAAAACCCGACCTGCAAGGTCATATTTAGAAACATCTGGCGCGAAGGTGAAGCGGCCGGGCCTATGGGCCCATCCGATTACCCCGTGTCTATCGCAGGTGGTGTGTGCGAGAGCAACCGCGCAAATCACCGAATGTCAGCTATCGCCGCCAGATGCTTCAGCAACTTTCTGCTTACCAGCCGAGATCCATGGCATCATTTCGCGAAGATTGGATCCAACGACCTCGATCGGGTGCATCTTGCCCTCTTCTTGCATGCGGTGATAGTTCTCACGACCCGACTCGCTCTCATTCACCCATTCTTCGGCGAACTGGCCCGACTGGATCTCCGACAGCACCTTCTTCATCTCAGCCTTCGTTCCATCGGTCACGATGCGAGGCCCGCGAGTCAAATCGCCGTATTCTGCGGTGTCAGAAATCGAGTAGCGCATACCGGCGATGCCCTCTTCATACATCAAGTCGACGATGAGCTTCACCTCATGCAGGCACTCGAAGTATGCCATTTCCGGCGCATAACCGGCCTCGACCAACGTCTCGAATCCGGCCTGCACCAGACGGGTGAGACCACCACACAGCACGACCTGCTCGCCGAACAAGTCGGTTTCAGTTTCTTCAGTGAAGGTTGTCTCGATCACACCCGCGCGGGCTCCACCGATGGCGTCAGCGTATGACAGGGCAATTCCTTTCGCCTGCCCGGTTGCGTCCTGCTCAACCGCAATGAGCGCAGGTACACCGCCACCCTCGGTGTACGTACGACGCACCAAGTGACCGGGACCCTTTGGTGCAATCATGATGCAATCGACACCCTCTGGAGCTGCGATGCGGTCAAAGCGGACGTTAAAACCGTGAGCGAATGCAATCGCATCACCGACGTTCAGGTGTGCTGCAATGTGCTCGTCAAAGATCTTCTTCTGCTCAGTATCTGGAGCGAGGATCATGATGACATCTGCCCACGCCGCTGCGTCTGCAACGGATCTCACGGTCAATCCGGCCTGCTCTGCCTTCTGAGTTGAACTCGAACCCTCACGCAGACCAATACACACATCAACGCCAGACTCCTTCAAGTTGAGCGCATGTGCGTGGCCCTGTGAGCCATAACCGATGACAGCAACCTTTCGGTTGCGAATGAGGGAGCCGTCGCAATCGGCCTCGTAGTACACGTTGGCGGCCATGTCAGCTCACCTTTCCTTTCTGATTGGGGTTGACGGCACGAAGTCGTGCCGCCCGATCAAGTTTGGGAAGAGCCACTCGACCCGTCCGCTGCATCTCAACGATGGCATAAGAATCGAGCAGTTCCTCAAAATCATCCAATTTGTCTGGATGACCCTCGAGGCTCACCGTCACTGCATCCGATCCGACGGCAAGTATTTTCGCCTCAAAAATTTTTACTAGCTCAACAATTTCAGACCGTTGTCCTGTATCGGCTCGGACGGTTGCGAGCAACAATTCACGTTCGATCGAACGCCGAGGGTCAAGCTCAGAAATCTTCACAACGTCGACCAACTTGAAGAGTTGCTTCACCATCTGCTCGAGTGGGGCCGATTCAAGATCGACGACGATCGTGATACGGCTTTGGGTTTCATCTTCAGCTGGTGCTACCGCCAGAGAGAAAATGTTGTAGCCACGTCGGGCGAACAAACTTGCAACGCGGGCAAGCACGCCAGGGCGGTTCTGCACCAGTACCGAAAGAATGCCGTGATTGAGCGAGGTTCCGTGCGGATTAAACGCAGTCATGTCGTGTTCTCCAGTTCTCTTCAATCACTTCAGCCGAGCTGCGCTCGGAACTGCTCTTGCGATGGGTGCACGAGCACCTCGTCGTTGCTCACGCCAGCCGGCACCATCGGAAACACCTTCTCTTCGGAGTCGGTACGGAACTCGACAACAACCGACCGATCGTTAATCGAGTTCGCTTGCTCGATTGCCGGACCGACCTCTTCAGGGCTTTCCACTCGGATCCCAACACAACCCATCGACTCTGCCCACTTCACGTAATCGGGGGTTTCCGTTGACAAGTAGACCTCTGAGTAGCGCTCGTCATAGAACATTTCCTGCCACTGGCGAACCATCCCGAGATACGAGTTATTCAAGAGGGCAACCTTCACAGGAATTCGCTCGACCGTTGCAGTCACGAGTTCTTGCGCCGTCATTTGGAAGCACCCGTCGCCATCGACAGCCCACACCGTCGCGTCCGGGCGACCAGCCTTTGCTCCGATCGCAGCCGGAATCGAGAAGCCCATCGTTCCTAAACCACCAGAGTTCACCCACGAATACGGCTGATTGAACTTCCAGTGCAACGACGCCCACATTTGATGTTGGCCCACACCGGAAACAAGAATTGTGTCGTCATTCGACGCTGCACGGAGTTCTTCCAGGCAATACTGCGGTTTCAATCCGGCACCCGGTGAAGCTTCGTCGTAGGCCAACGGGAAGATTTCTTGCCAACCCGACACTCGAGACTTCCATGCAGTGATATCGGCCTGCTCAGTTCCCGACGCTGTGAGGTCACGGATTGCCTGCACAATTTCTTCGGTAACCAGACGACAGTCTCCCACGATCGGAACATCAGGGCGGCGAACTTTGCCCTGCTCGGCTGGGTCGATGTCGACGTGAATGATCTTTGCGTCAGGCGCAAACGAGTCGAGACGACCAGTGATTCGGTCATCGAAGCGGGCGCCGAGGGCGATGAGTAAGTCAGCCCGCTGCATTGCCGTTGTTGCGGCGATCGTTCCGTGCATTCCCGGCATTCCGAGGCACAGTTCATGGTCATCAGGAAACACGCCACGCGCCATCAACGTCGTGACGACATTGATGCCAGTCATCTCTGCGAGTTCACGTAGAATCTCGGCCGCTCGTGCTTTCAACATTCCACCGCCGACGTACAGCACAGGACGCTCGGCGGCAAGAATCATTTGTGCGGCTTCTTTGATCATTCGAGGGTGACCCTTCATCGTCGGGCGATACCCCGGCAGCGCGCTAGACACCTCATCATCGGTCGGCCAATGCCATGTCATCTCGTTCTGAAGAACGTCTTTCGGGAGGTCGAGCAACACTGGCCCCGGGCGGCCGGTCGTCGCAAGGTGGAACGCCTGGCGAACGGCCAGCGGAATGTCGTCTGGCGTCATGACAAGTTCGTTGTGCTTCGTACATGAACGGGTAATGCCGACTGTGTCACATTCTTGGAACGCGTCAGATCCAATCGCTGAGGTACCCACCTGGCCGGTGATACCAACCATCGGAATCGAGTCCATATACGCATCCATCAGGGGTGTCACAAGGTTTGTCGCTGCAGGACCCGATGTCACCATCGCAACCCCGGGTCGACCGGTAACGTGGGCATATCCCTCCGCCATATGGCCAGCACCTTGCTCATGCCGCACGAGCACATGGCGAATAGACGACTCGAGAAGAGGGTCGTACGCCGGCAGGATGCAGCCGCCGGGCAATCCGAAAATCGTGTCAACCTGCTCCATCTCGAGCGCTTTGATCAGAGCTTGGGCCCCGGTCATGCGAGTAGATGCTGTGCTCATTGGTTCTCCTGGTCGGTGGTCGTGGTCATGAAGTACTTGCGGTGAAAAACGGAACGACCCCCCGGTGTCGGGAGGTCGGTGCGCACGCGGTGTGAGGTCCGGTGCGCTACCGGATGCCTACTACAAAATCAAGAAACACGCGTTGTGCTGTTTTCATCGCCTCATAGTGTGCCAGCACGCGGCGCAGAACGCAAATGTGGGACTCAAAACCCTGCACAACTCACACCGCACATACTCAGAATTTCTAGATGAGAATGCACGTCACGCAGAAATGACACGGTGCACCGAGATGTCATGAGATTCCTGAGGCACAACAGAAACGACCTGTTCTGCGAAACACACTCCAATCATCACCGTCTCGACACCAACTTCAGCGAGAAACCGGTCGTACCATCCACCGCCTTGGCCGAGCCGGCGCCCATCGGCGGTGAATGCAACTCCTGGAACAACTACAACATCGATGTTGCGCGGGTCGGGATCATCTTCTGGAACCGCAGTCTCGATGTCATGCTCCCTTAGCCATTCGAGAAACATTTCGAGACGAGGTTCACCGGGCACCGAGTCAAACACCATCACACTCGACGGCATCGATGATTTCGCTGCTGCGATGAGCGCTTCGCAGATCTCTGCGGACCGATGGTCAATCTCAGCGTTCGTCAGACCACGGCGCCAATTCCTGAGTTCAGCACGCATCTGCAACTTTTCTTCGATGCTGGTGGACACACCAGAACCGTACCCGGTTCGCCTCCCCCAGACTTCCGGTGACCGCATAGAGTCCAAGAGGTGAGCACGATTGATCCGAAAGAATTTCGCAATGTCCTCGGGTACTTTCCCACCGGCGTCACCGTCGTCACTGGGATGGACGGCGATGAGCCCGCCGGCCTGACGATTGGCTCGTTTACCTCAGTTTCGCTCAACCCACCGATGGTTGGGTTCCTCCCCGGAAAAGGATCATCGACTTGGGAGGCAATCCAGAAGAGTGGCAGTTTCTGTGTCAACGTGCTTGGCAACCACCAAGCAGATGAATGCTGGACGTTTGCAAAACCTGCCGAAGGGTCTCGTTTTGATGGGCTTGCGTGGCACTCTGAGTCGACCGGATCACCTGTGATCGACGGCTCGCTCGCCTCAATCGACTGCACGATTAACGAGGTCTACGAGATGGGCGACCATCTCTTCGTGCTCGGAGATGTTGTCTCGCTCGCCGGCAGCGACGGCAACCCTCTACTGTTTTTCAAGGGTGGATTGGGAACTTTTGCAGCTTCCTGATTCTGCATCACGACGGCAATTCATTGCGACTGATACAGCTGTCGTTGCGATCTTTGTCCTCATTGGCAGAAACGAGCACAATAGCGCATCACAGATCACTGGCTACCTCGCAACGGTTGCGCCATTTCTAATGGCGATTGCCGTGGCGTGGAGCATTCCAATCGTTCGCCGGGCGCCGATCACTCCCACGTCAGGATTGATAGTCTGGTTGTCCGTCGTCATTCTTGGCATGACCTTTCGAAGGGTCATCTTTGACGGCGGGACTGCGACACCGTTCGTCGTTGTTGCAACAATCTTTAATGGCGTGTTTCTGCTGGGCTGGCGACTATTCGCCCAATCACGAGCGCGCCGGCCCGATCGCGGTATGCCACTCGGCTGAGAGGCTCACACTGGGTTCGTGATCGCACCCTTCTCCGCGCCTTGGGCAAGCCGGGCGTATTTCCCAAGAATGCCCGTGGTGTAACGAGGCTCAATGGGTGACCACCCCTCGCGACGGCGAGCAAGTTCGTCATCGTCAACAAGAAGATCAAGTCCAAGCGTAGGCACGTCGATCCGAATGCGGTCGCCATCGTGAACGAAGGCAATCGGTCCACCGTCGACCGCCTCAGGTGCAACGTGACCAATGCAGAATCCCCAAGTGCCTCCGGAGAAGCGCCCGTCGGTAATTAACGCACAGTCAGAACCACGACCGACGCCCTTCAGGGCACCGGTAATCGCCAGCATCTCGCGCATCCCTGGGCCACCCTTTGGCCCCTCATACCGGATCACAATGACAGTGCCGGGCTCAATTTCGCCACCCATGACTGCAGCCATTGCGCCATCTTCGCCATCGAAGACACGCGCAGGGCCCTCAAACACGCGCTGATCTTCGGTAAGGCCAGCCACCTTTACTACCGAGCCGGAAGGTGCAAGTGAACCGGTCAGCACGTTGAGGCCACCTTCAGCGTTAATCGGCTGCGAAATCGGATACACGACGGTTCCGTCAGGTGCAGGTGGATCAATTTCAGCAAGGTTTTCCGCCATCGTCTTACCAGTTACTGTCATCTCGTCGCCGTGTAGCAATCCTTCCTCAAGGAGGTGCCTCAACACCACCGGGACACCACCAACCCGATCGAGATCGGTCATATGGAACTTGCCACCGGGTTTCATGTCGGCGAAGTGAGGGACACGGATCGCAATACGGTTGAAGTCGGCAAGTTCGATATCGACACGTGCTTCATTTGCGATCGCCAACAGGTGAAGCACCGCATTCGTTGAACCTCCGAGGGCATTCGCCAACGTGATCGCATTCTCAAATGCCCCTCTAGTGAGGATGTCATGGGGCCGCAAGCCCGTCTTCAACATGTTGATGACGGCCTCTCCAGCACGGCGAGCATCATCTTCTCGGCGACGATCAACCGCCGGCGGCGACGCGGAGCCCGGCAGGCTCAGCCCAAGTGCTTCTCCGATAGATGACATCGTGTTGGCGGTGAACATTCCGCCACATGCACCTTCTCCGGGGCAGGCATTCGACTCGATTGCGTGCAGTTCATCTTCTGAAATCGTTCCTGCTGCGCAGGCGCCGATCGCCTCGAACACGCTGGTGACATCGAGTGCTTTGCCGTTGTGGTACCCGGGCAACGTCGACCCGTTGTAGACAAAGATTCCAGGCAGATCGAGCCGCGCAATCGACATCATCATTCCTGGCATCGACTTATCGCATCCCCCAAGAACGACGACGCCGTCAAGTCGCTCTGCGTGGATCACTGCTTCGACCGAGTCACAGATAATTTCTCGACTCACCAGCGAGGCACGCATGCCCTCGTGACCCATCGAAATGCCGTCGGAAACGGTGATCGTCCCGAATTCGAGTCCGATACCACCTGATCGTTGGACACCATCTTTGGCGGCTTCAGCAAGCCGACGAAGGCTGAGGTTGCAGGGAGTGATCTCATTCCATGACGATGCGATACCGACCTGAGGCTTATCCCAATCGTCATCGGTCAGCCCCACAGCCCGAAGCATCGCTCGAGCCGCTGCCTTTTGAATACCGTCGGTGACGTCGCGTGAACGCGGCTTGATATCTATTGAAGTCTCAGATGGACGATCGCTCATGCCCCCACGCTAATGCTGGACGATGGCTACCACCATCGTCCAGGGCTCTCAGCCTTTGCGGGCATTGAGGATTGCCGTCACTGCCTTACCGTCAGCTTGGCCTCGAGATGCCTTCATGACATGGCCTACAAGGGCACCCATCGCTTTGCCATCACCGGCGCAGAACTTTGCCCACGCATCAGGATCAGCCGCGATTGCATCGTTGACAAATCCGTCGAGTTCAGACGTATCCATCGCCTCAAACCCACGAGCCGCCGCCATCGACTTGGGGTCACCACCACCTTGTTCAACAAGATCGCCGAGCAATGTTTTCGTTTGCGTTGAAGTGAGTTCTCCGGCAACTTCCATTGCGACCAATGCTGCAAGATCAGTGGCTGGCACAGATGGTTTACTGCCTTGCTCGGAGAAGGCTTCTTTCACGTGGACAAGCACGCGTTCTGCTCCACCACCGATTTCGACCACCGCTACGACATAGTCGTCTTGGCGGCGCTCGACCACCGTTGCGATCGCTTCACTGTCGGCTGCCTGACCGGTCACTTCCGCAAGACGAATGCGTCGGGCAGCCGGCAACATCGGAAGTTGCGAACGAACAGTGTTGATCCATTCAGCGCCTGGGTCGAGTGGCACGAGGTCAGGGTCTGGAAAATAGCGGTAGTCGTCAGCATCTTCTTTGGTTCGAAGAGTGTGCGTGCGTCCGTCGCTTTCATCCCAATGGCGGGTTTCTTGCTGAATCACTTCGCCATCGGAGATCAACGCAACTTGCCGACGCGCCTCGTAATCGATTGCCCTCCCAAGCGATCGAACGGAGTTCACATTCTTGATTTCACAGCGGGTCCCGAACTCTTCGCCCGGACGGCGAACACTCACGTTCGCGTCGACCCGCATCGAGCCTTCCTCCATGCGTGCATCGGAGGCACCAATTTCAACGAGAATTGCTCGGAGTTCGTTGACGTACTGTCGAGCCTGCTCGGGAGTTCTGAGATCGGGTCGGCTCACGATCTCAACGAGCGGCACGCCGGCACGATTGAAATCGATCAGCGAGCCCTCACTTCCATGAATTCGCCCCGAACCGCCAATGTGGGTGCTCTTGCCGGTGTCTTCTTCGAGGTGGGCTCGCTCGATGCCGATCACGATGCCGTCTGCAATTTCAAGGTGACCGTCAATGTTGAGCGGACGGTCATACTGGGAAATCTGGTAAGCCTTCGGCATATCGGGATAAAAGTAATTTTTTCTCGCAAAGGTGCACGCCTGAACGGTGCAATTGAGTGCGAGGCCGATTCTCATCGCCAACTCGACAGCCTGACGGTTGAGCACCGGCAAGGCACCAGGCAGACCGAGCGAAACCGGGTCAATATTGGTGTTCGGGTCGTCTCCAAAACGATTAGGAGAGCCTGAGAACAATTTTGTTTCGGTGGCGAGCTCGACATGCACCTCGAGGCCAACGACCATCTCGAACCCTTCGTGGGTCCACGTCGCTGAATCAGACATGGTTACCCCCTGCCGAGCGTTCGAGTTCCGCAGCGACGGCAAACATTGTTGGTTCACCCATTGCCGGAGCGAGCACCTGAACCCCAATCGGAAGACCGTTCTCGCCTGCACCGAATGGCACGCTCATCGCCGGGTGACCAGTGAGGTTCGATGGAATCGTGTAGGTATCGCAGAGGTACATCGCAAGAGGGTCAGAAGTCTTCGAACCGAATGGGAACGCCACGCTTGGCGACGCCGGAGTGACTAACGCATCGACCGACTCGTACGCCGTGGCGAAGTCTTGAGCCATCAGCCGGCGAACCTTCAACGCCTTGCCGTAATAGGCGTCGTAGTAACCAGCCGACAGTGCGTAGGTCCCGAGCATGATCCGACGTTTCACCTCTGGTCCAAACCCCTCGCCACGGGTCGCCATATACATCGAGTTGGTGTCGGCAGTCTCAACCCGAGAACCGAATCGAACGCCGTCATAACGGGCTAAATTCGAGGACGCTTCGGCCGGGGCGATGAGGTAGTACGCCGTCAGGCCGTAGGTAAAGGCAGGAATTGTGACGTCAATGATGTCCGCTCCTGCATCTGCGAGCACCTCAAATGCACGATCGACCGATGCAGCAACATCAGCATCGGCGCCACTTGGCAGATCGACGATGCGCCCAATACGAAGACCGGCGACGCCACGGTCAAGTGACTCAGACAGCGACGGGAACGGATGTGGGATCGACGTTGAATCACCGGGGTCGTGCCCGGCCATGCATTCGAGAAGCAGCGCTGCGTCTGCCACATCATGAGTGAACGGCCCAATCTGGTCGAGGCTGGACGCGAATGCGATCAGCCCGAGTCGACTCACAGCCCCGTAGGTGGGCTTGACGCCAACAACCCCGCAAAGGGCCGCAGGTTGACGAATCGAGCCACCAGTGTCTGAACCGAGCGACATCGCAGAGAAACCAGCAGCAACAGCGGCAGCCGATCCACCAGATGAGCCTCCGGGAACACGGCTCGTGTCGAGAGGGTTTCGCGTCGGGCCAAATGCCGAGTTTTCCGTGCTCGAGCCCATCGCAAATTCGTCAAGGTTGGTTTTGCCAACAAACACTGCGCCTGCGTCGGCCAGTCGTGACACAACGGTTGCGTCATATGGAGGGCGCCACCCGTTAAGAATGTTCGACGAGCATGTTGTTGGAATTCCTCGGGTGCAAAGGTTGTCTTTCAGCGCAATTGGCACTCCAGCAAGTGGCCCCACCTGCTCTCCCGCTGCGATTCGTTCATCGATGCGTTCGGCTGATTGGAGCGCCTCATTGCGAAGCACCAGGTTGAACGCATGGACCTCTTCTTCGCGTTCTTCGATGCGCGCAAGGTGCTGTGACACGACGTCAACCGACGATGATTCTCCCGTTGACACCGAAGCCGCAATTGAACGTGCGCTTTGGAACGTGCTCACAGTTCGAGCCCCAAGATTGGCGGCACGCCAAATCTGCCGTCGGTCGCATCTGGTGCGGCAGCGAGCACTTCGTCGTGATCGAGAGTCTCGAGCGGAACGTCATCGCGTAACACATTGACCAATTCGTATGGCTGGGTCATCGGCTCAACATCGTTGAGTTCAAGCGCATCAATATCTGCAAAATGTGCCATCATTCCCGCAAGTCGGGTCGTTGCCTCATCGAGTTCGGCGTCACTCAATTCGAGCCGCGCCAACTTTGCGACCCGCTCAACGGCACCTCGATCAAGCTGTTCCGACACCCTCTTGAGGCTACCGGTCACCGTTGATGGAGGTCTGCTGCATATCGACTTCTTCAGCAGAGTTGCCAGACGACAATGACACCGCAAGATAGATCAGCCCACCCACAATCGCAGCGATGGCGACCCATTGATTCCATCGAAGACCGCCGATAACTGAGGCGTCATCAATGCGGAGACCTTCAATCCACAGCCTTCCGAGTCCGTATCCGCTGACATACATCGCAAAGAGCCGTGAACCCGCTAAACGAGGTGACCCACTCAACTGAACCAACCAAAGACTGAGGCCGAGGGTCCACATGCTCTCATACAGAAATGTCGGGTGGAAGGTGGTACCTGACTCGTATGCCGCTGGCAGATGATCATCATCGATACGCAGCGCCCACGGCAGGGTCGTAGGGCGGCCAAACAATTCTTGGTTGAACCAGTTGCCCCATCGCCCAACAGCTTGAGCGAGCGGAATTGCCGGCGCCGCAGCATGCAAGGTTTCAGCTGTCGAAATTCCAAACGATCTTGCCCGCAAGACGCCAACGATCGTTCCGAGGAGAACCCCACCAGGAACTCCAAGACCTCCGTGCCAGACCTTCGGGATCTCGCTGAGATTTCCCGAGAAACGGTCCCATTCAGTAACGACGTGATATAGGCGGGCGCCGATGAGGCCCGCTCCGACACCCCACACACCGATGGATGCCGCTGCTTCCGATCCACCCGTCTTGAGTAACTCGAGTCCAATACCAAGTCGCCGTACTGCGAGAACCACGCCGACAGCAATGAGGAGCCCGTAGACCCGCAACTCGATAGGCCCTATCGGCAGACTTGACCACGACGGTGAGGGAATCGATGCGAGCATGTCGGTGGCTCAACGATCAGCGTGCGAGATCCGAAATGAACGCCAGCGACTTCTCAACGATCAACGCTTTGTCGTAGTCCTGTGTTGCAACGTGATACGAATTCTTCAACCACACGTGGTCAACACTTCCGCCGTATGTCGCCGCAAGATGTGAACTGTCAGCAGGGTCAACAACATGGTCTTGTTCTGAAGTGAAAAGAAGTAACGGCGCGTCGAGATCTCCCCACTGTTCCCATCGAGGCTGAACACCCTCAAAGAACATTGATCGAAGAGGCACGAGTGGGGTGCCTTCATATGCAGTTTCAAAAGATTCTGGGTCAGCGATGTCTGAGCCAACTCCGGGAAGAATCTCCATGCCGTCTGCTATGAGCTCTTCGACCATCTCCACCTCTTCAGGTGATCTCATTCGTGCAACCGGGTTTACGCAGATGAGGCCAGCAACCGAGCGTGCTCCGCCCACAGAGAGCGTGAGGAGACCGCCCATTGAGAGTCCGGCGACAACCACTCGCTTACATCGCTCGGCAAGGTCGTCAAACGCCTGAAGAGCTGCGCCAAACCAGTCATCCCACCGTGTCATCATCATGTCGTCGACCGTTGTCCCATGCCCCGGTAAACGGGGCATTTCAACGTCGTAGCCTTCCGCAATTGCAACTTCCGCAAGTATTCGTACCGAAGACGGATTGCCAGTGAAACCGTGCAATACAAGCACGCCGGTGTTCGAACCAGCAATATGAGACAGTGGTTCTGCACCCGGAATAATCGACGGAGTCGACGAAGTGTGGTCTGCCATCTCCCCATTCTGCCTGAGAGTTGATGTATCGAAACCGCACTGTCTACTCCGTAACCTTTCACATGTGGAGTCAACACCGCCTCGATCCCGTCGCTGCGCCGCCAACTTTTCTTCACTCGCAGCTCTCACCCCGCTAATGGTGCTGTTGCCGTTTTCAGTTATTTCACTGCGACTCATCTGGATCCCCCTCAACGCAGTGCTCAATTTGCTTGGTTTTTCGGTCACGTTTTGGGTGCTGCCGATCGCCTGGATGGCAGGTTCCAGCGTCCTCTTTCTTCGATTTGCCCAAACACTTCTCCTCACTCCTGCTCTCGGTGCTCGGGCGTTGACCATTGAGGAAAGTGCGGTCGCTCAACCCGTCTGGCAAGAGGT
>DLTS01000096.1:0-55160 GCA_002501485.1 Acidimicrobiaceae bacterium UBA7830 | reverse complement strand
GCCGACGAACTCAATGCATTTGCCTGTGGAGGGCATCTTGTGGTGACAACCTCGTTCTCTCTGCAGCACCTTGGGCCTCGTGAACTCGCCGGTGTGTTCGCTCATGAGCTCTCGCACCACCTCGGCTTACACACAGTCTCGCTCACCTTGATCCACTGGTTTTCGTTGCCGATCATCGCTCTCGCTCGCGTAGGGTTTGCCGTCAAGAACGTGGCGCGAGCCGCAACTGACACGTTTGTTGCCCACTCCTCTGCACTGACCGCTCTCGGCAGGGTCGTCTCGGCAGTCCTCACCGCAGTGTCATGGGTCTTCCTAGTCGTGCTCTACACCAGCGATGCCGTCGGCAATCTTGTCGGACATCGATCAGAATTCGATGCTGATCAGCGAAGCGTTCGACTCGGCTATGGCCGCGAACTCGCAAGTGCACTCAACACTGTCATCGCTTACGGTGGAGGCCAGCGCAGCGTCGGGTGGCGTCAACGACTCAATGCCTCCCACCCACCGGCCCGCACCCGAGTGGCGCGGATTGAGGCCACCCTCCGTCATTCGTCGGGCATCTGATCACGTCTGCTGCTAATCGCTGGTAATGCCGGCGAACATGGCATCGGAGAGGAATGCGAGATCGTTGGGGTCGACTGCGATCTCGAGGCCTCGCCGGCCACCGCTCACATAGATCTCGTCATACAACTGCGCGGTTTCATCAATGACGGTTCTCAGGCGGCGACGCTGGGCAATTGGCGAGATTCCGCCAACCAAGTACCCGGTCGACCGTTCAGCCCGATCAGGGGGGCACATTTCTGTGCGCTTTGCGCCTACTGCCTGCGCAAACAGTTTCAGCGAGAGCTGCCCGCTGACCGGAACGACCGCGCACATTTCTTCTTCACCAGCAAGCACGATGAGGGTCTTAAAGACCTGATCTGGGTCAAGTCCGAGCAGGTCTGCAGCCTCAAGACCAAAATTAGAATTTGCCGGGTCGTGGTCATATTCGCAAAGCCGAAATGCAATCGACCTACTTGTCATCAGCTTCACTGCCGGCGTCATAGTCCACGACTCCTCACACCAGCACGATACGGTCGGGGGTTATGAGAATGTCTATCGAACCACCTACCGACCGATCGGTTTATGACTTCTCGCATCGCATCCGCGTTCGGTTTGCTGAAACCGATGCGATGGGCATCGTTCACCACAGCAGATATCTTCCCTACTTCGAGGAAGCCCGGGTGGAATATCTCCGCCATATCGGCCACCCCTATCACGAGATTCGGGCGGAGGGCGTTGACATGGCGGTGCTGGAAGCAGGAGTGCAATACCGCCAGCCCTTGAAATTTGATGATGTGTTTGACGTTCACGTTGCAATGGGGCCGAGCACTCGCGCCACCTTCCAAATGGTGTACTTGCTCACCATCAACGACGTCGTCCACTCGACGGGCATTACCGTTCACGGCGCAGTCACCCCTGACGGACGCCCCACACGGCTACCCGCCTGGTTGCGCAGTTTCTCAAACGAGGCTCCCGGCACGTAGCGTCTGGTTGTGCGTTCACCTAAAGACTTCTTCCGTCCGCTCGCTGTCGGCGCTCCTGAACCCGTTCGCGAGATTCCGTTTCGGCCTAGCCGAATGCTTCACTTCTTCCCGCCAAATAACGAGAAGATGCGCAGCAAAGTTCCGTCGCTCATCGGCAAAGTTGACGTGCTCGTCGCCAACCTAGAAGACGGCGTCCCAATGGCAGAAAAAGATGCAGCCCGCGACGGGCTCATCGATGTCGCTCAGAATGTTGACTTCGGTTCGACGCAACTCTGGACTCGGGTGAACAGCCTCGATTCACCATGGTGCCTCGCTGACATCCGTGCCGCCGTCATCGAGGCAGGACATGCGATCGACGTCATCATTCTCCCCAAGGTCGAGGGCGCCGAAGACATCCACTACGCCGACCGACTAGTTGCTCAGTTGGAGTCCGAAGCTGGACTCACCCGACCAATCCTGCTGCACGCAATTTTGGAGACCGCTCGAGGCGTGGCAAATGTGGAAGAAATCTGCCTGGCCTCACCACGCATGCAAGGACTCTCACTCGGTCCGGCCGATCTCGCTGCGAACCGCCGCATGAAGACCACCCGAGTTGGTGGAGGACACCCCGATTACCTCGTGCGCTCTGATCCTGACCCCGACAACCCAGATGCTGACCGAGCAGCATTCCAGCAGGACCTTTGGCACTACACGATCGCTCGTATGGTCGACGCATGCGTGATGGCCGGCATCTTGCCGTACTACGGGCCATTCGGCGATATTCGTGACACCACAGCGTGCGCGGATCAGTTCCGCAATGCCTATTTGCTGGGATGTGTCGGGGCGTGGAGTCTGCACCCTGACCAGATCGCCGTCGCAAAAGAAGTGTTCTCGCCATCGGCTGAACAAGTAGCACACGCCCAACGCGTGATCGACGCAATGGGTGACGGCACCGGAGCCATCATGCTCGACGGCAAGATGGAAGACGACGCATCGGTCAAGCAGTGCCAGGTCGTCGTTCGCCTTGCCGAGCAACTCGCAGCAAGCGACCCCGAGTTAGCCGCCCTCTACGAAATGGGATCTTGACATGTCGTCACTACGACCACGCCGATCGGTTCTCTACATGCCTGCAGCAAACGAGCGAGCGCTTGAGAAGGCAAAGACCATTCCGGCCGACGCCATCATCTTCGATCTCGAGGACGCCGTCGCCCCTGATGCGAAGGAGCCAGCCCGTGAAAATGCCGTTGCTGCCGCCACCTCAGGTGACTACGGACACCGGGAACTGACGATTCGCTGCAACGGTCTTGACACGCCGTGGGGAGCAGCCGATATTGCAGCAGCTGCCGGGACATCGGCTGCTGCCATTGTCATTCCGAAGGTGACCTCCACCGATCACCTCAATGAAGTCGAAGCCCATCTTCGAGCAGCCGGCGCACCTGAAGACATGACGATCTGGGCGATGGTCGAAACCCCGACGGCGATTTTCGATATTCGATCGATTGCGACTCACCCTCGGGTCAATGTGCTCGTCATGGGAACAAACGACCTCATCAAAGAGCTGCGTGCCGAACAGCACGCCGACCGGGCCCCGTTGATCCCTCACCTGGCAATGGCGCTTCTCGGAGCCCGAGAAACAGACAAAGTTATTCTCGACGGCGTCTACAACGACGTAAAAAATCCCGAAGGGTTCCTCGCTGAAGCACAGCAGGGTCGAGCATTTGGTTTCGACGGCAAAACCCTCATTCACCCGACGCAAGTTGAGCCGGCGAATGATGTGTGGGCCCCATCTGAGGCCGACATCGACCACTCACAGCGAGTGATCGAAGCGTTTGATGAAGCGGTGAGCGAGGGCCGTGGAGTGATCACTGTTGACGGTCGAATGATCGAAAATCTTCACGTCGACAATGCTCGACGGGTCCTCGCGACCGCCGCCGCAATCGCAGAGCTCAAGGGCTAGTTACGAATCGCTGTCGCCTGAGAGGCGGCGACCGATCTCAACGATGCGTTCGGTCGCCTTGTTCGCATCATCGCCCTGTTCTGCAAGCAGCATTGACCGGTCTTTCTCGGCCTCACGTTCCGCTCGCGCAGTATCAGCGCGAGCGATGGCCGCTTCGGTGCCATGTTCGTGAATAAATTCAGCCCATTCGACAAGCGCTCCAACCATTTCATCTTCAGGTACGACAGCCACGTTTCGACCTTTGATGAACAGGTGACCCCGTTTATTTCCTGCTGCGATACCAAGGTCGGCCTCTCGTGCTTCGCCTGGTCCGTTAACGACACACCCCATCACCGCCACCTGCAACGGGAGTTGCCGGTCGCCGAAGGTCTCCATCGCTTTTTGGGCAACGTCGATGACGTCGACTTCTGCTCGCCCACATGATGGACATGCAATGAGATCAACATTCTTTCGCTCGCGAAGCCCGAGTGCCTCAAGCAGTTGGCGGCCTGCACGAGCCTCCTCGACCGGATCAGCGGTCAGTGAATACCTGATGGTGTCGCCAATACCCTCCATTAGAAGTGTCGAAATCCCCGCTGTGGCTTTCACCAGCCCTGCGGGTGGCGGACCTGCTTCAGTTACTCCAAGGTGCAAGGGGTGGTCGGTCACGTCTGCGAGTTGCCGATAGGCCTCTACCATTAGCGGGACGCTCGATGCCTTGACCGAAATCTTCACGAGATCAAAATCGACCTCTGCGAAATACTCGAGTTCTTTCAGCACAGACTCAACCATGGCCTCAGGCGTTGCTCCCCCGTACTTCTCGTAAAGGCCAGGATCGAGTGACCCTGCATTAACGCCGATGCGAATCGGCACACCCCGATCTCGACATTCACTCGCAACTGCCTTAATGTGCTGTGGCCGGCGAATGTTTCCCGGATTCAAACGCAGCCCGTGCACTCCTGCATCTAACGCAGCGAGCGCCATCTTGTATTGATGGTGGATGTCTGCAATCACTGGAATCGGTGAACGCGGAACGATCTGAGCGAGGCCGACCGCGGCCTCCGACTCGTTACAGGTACACCGAACGATGTCGCATCCGGCAGCGGCAAGTGCATAGATCTGTTGCAGCGTTCCTTCAACATCAGCGGTTTTCGTCACCGTCATCGACTGCACCGTGATTGGTGAATCACCGCCAACTGGGACACCGCCAACATTGATCATCCGAGATGAGCGACGTTCCCCTGACCATCCTTTGACTTCCATCAGGTTCTCCTCACCGAATCGGGTTGACGATGTCGAGATATAGACCGGACATAAACATGAACGCAAGCATCGCCACCACCGCCATTGTCAAGGGAACGAGTCGGGCGACATCGGCGTGATATCTCATGCGCTTCCGACCCTCTCGAGCACGCTCGTACGTCGCAATCGCAGCATGGCCACCGTCGAGTGGCAAGAGTGGAAACAGGTTGAACACCCCGACAAAGACATTCAAAAATGCCAGTAACTCAATAATGCCCGCGAAGCCTCCCGACTGGCCAACGTCATCACTCACGGCAGTGATGCCAACCAGTGTCGTCGGTCTCGTCATCGGGTCAGCATTATCACCCGATAGGTGTGCAATGACGTTCGCAGGATTTAACACGGTGACGACACCCCTCACCGACATCCACATTTGATCGACCATGGCCGTGACCGAATGCCACGGTGCCGACCACCATGCGCGTTGCTCGAGCGCTACCGGAAGTACCGTCGATACACCCAAAAACGCTGACGTGCCGTCACTGCCAACGAGCGCGTTCGAGCCGAGTATGGTCGTTACCACCATTTCGACGCCCGCACGCTCAATCGCAATGTCAACTGCAGATCCTGGTTCGAATGACCTAACCACATCACCGAGGGCACCGTCGACGACCTCGAGACCGTCGACGCTCAAAATCACATCACCAGGCAAGACGACGCCTGTGGCTGGCACCTCTTCGCCAACTGACATCACCTCAGCGCCCGGCAACACCACTGCCTCACCCCGGGTCGTGAAGACCGCCGAGAGCAACACCAGTGCCAACAAAAAATGCATGAGCGAGCCCGCAGTAATGACAAGCATTCGCCTTGGATACGACTTCGACCGGTACGTCTGTTCTTCGTCAGCATCGTCGACGTCATCCATCATGTTCATGCCAACGATCCGAACAAATGCCCCAAGAGGCAACGCCCTCACACCAAACTCGGTCGACCGATGATGCATGCTCCATACGCGTGGGCCGAAGCCCACAAAGAACTGGGTTACTTTCATTCCGCTCCAACGCGCCGTCGAGTAGTGGCCGACCTCGTGAAGCACGATGGAGAGCAACAGCCCAACTGCGAACACAAACCACCAAATGTTTGCGACGGCAAGGGCGACAAAAATCCCTATGAGCACTAAAAGGCCGATGACGCCCGAGCCTTTTTCATCTGGAGGTCGCTCACCAACCGCCCCACCAGCAACTACCTCTGACACGAATCGAGAGGGTGCAGTCGGTGCGGGCCACGCAGCAGGGGGCGATGGCTCTGGTTTTAAGTGCTCAGACATGATTGCTCTTACGCAAGCATGCCACTGATCACACGCCTTGCGTCCTCACGAGCGCGACGATCTGCATCGATAACTTCGTCGGCCGTTGATGGCTGTGAAAGCGTTGTCGCGCTGAGCACTGCTGCGGAGACATCGTGAATCTGAGCCCACGTAATCTCGCCGTTGATAAACGCATCGACCGCAATTTCATTGGCTGCTGAAATCACGGCAGGCGCCGTGCCGCCTGCGCGCCCTGCGGCATAGGCAAGATCGAGACATTTGAAGGTACTCCGATCTGGTGGCTCGAAATCTAACTGCGAGAGCTGTGTCCAATCGATTGTTCCGAACGGTGTCCCAAGACGATGAGGCCACCCGAGCGCGTACCCGATTGGAAGTCGCATATCGGGCATCGACAGTTGAGCGATCGTCGAACCATCAGTGAATTCAACCATCGAGTGCACCACCGACTGCGGGTGAACGACCACGTCAATCTCATCGAACGCAGTACCAAAAAGTTCGTGCGCCTCAATGACCTCAAGACCCTTATTCATCAACGTTGACGAATCGATCGTGATCTTCGGCCCCATCGACCACGTAGGATGACGTAGCGCCTCACCAACCGTCACATTCGCAAGCTCCGACGCCGACCGACCCCGAAACGGGCCACCGCTCGCAGTGAGTATCAACCGAGAGACCTCTCGGTGGGTGTTGATCGACGAACGAAGACACTGGTGCAGCGCGCAATGTTCAGAGTCGACCGGCACGAGTTCGGCCCCGTCAACCTCACGCAACGGCTGCACTAAAGGCCCAGCCGCAATCAGACTTTCTTTGTTAGCGAGTCCAAGTCGACGTCCGTTCGACAGTGTTGCCATGGTGACGGGAAGACCAGCAAAACCCACGATTCCGTTAATGACGACATCAGCAATGCCGCACATCTCCGTCGCATCTGCCACAACCTCGATCTCGCTCAGCCCCTTTAGTGCCTCGCTCACTTCGTTTCGCGCTGTGGGGTCAGCTACCGCAACTATCGCCGGCCTAAAGCTTTTGGCCTGCTCGATAACGACCGCAGCTGAGCGCCCTGCCGAAAGACCAACGACGTCAAATGCATCGGGGTTAGCCGAGATGATCTCAAGAGTTTGGCCGCCAATCGAACCGGTAGAACCGGCAATTGCGACCCGAATAGGAGCCATCTTGGTGATTGGCTATCAGCCAGCCCAGGGCTCAAGAATCAGCGTCAAGTAATAGACGACCGGTAGCGTCAACAAGAAGCCATCGAAACGGTCAAGCACTCCTCCGTGGCCCTTCACCAATGATCCGAAATCCTTCACGCCGAGGTTCCGCTTAAACATCGACTCGACGAGATCTCCCATCGGGGCAAAAATCGAGACCACAATCGCAAGCAGCAATAGATCACCCGTACTGTCCCACGTGGTGTTCCAGCCGCCAATACCGACCACGATGAGTGCCACGATCGTTAACAACGCCCCACCGATAAAACCTTCGACGGTCTTCCCAGGGGAAATCCACGAGCGAAGAGGGGTACGGCCTGCCGCCGCGCCAACGAAGAGCGCACCAACATCGTTTGCGACAACCGCAAGGGCAAGCATGAAGATGGTGTCAGTACCATTGTCAGCCCGCAGCACCTGCCCCGTCGTAGAGAAACGAAGAATCAATCCGGCATAGGCGCCGGCAAGTCCAATCCACACGATCGGCAACGTCGTGATCGATACATTCGGAAGCGGACCGATATCGATCGATCGCGCTCCAATATAAGTGCCCGCAGTCGCAATGAATGCAAAGACAATGACGAGTGGAAGCGCACCATCGCCTTGCCAATATGCTGCAATAGGCGCAATCACACATGCGACAATCCCGGGAACAACCGCTGGCCGATAGCCCTTCTCAGTCACCTTGTCATAAAACTCGACGGCAGCAAGTCCCAGCACGACGGCAACGAGCACGAGAACTGCCCAGGGGCGATACACCAACGTCCCGAGGAAAATCGCAACCAGCAAAACCCCAACCGCCGTTGCGACTGGCATATCGCGACCACTGGAGGCAGGGGCCCCTGGTCGAGGGGCGGTGGCCTTGGACTTTCCTCCGGCACGTTGGCGAGAACCGCCCGAATCCTCCCGGACCGCATCCCGAGAGTCTGACATTGGTCGATCCATCCCTGACGGGTCAGTTCCGATCACGATCCGACTCTGCTGACCCGTGGAAGAGCTAGTCGCATCTTCAGGTTCATCGAATGCGCTAACAGCTGGCGATTCGCGCGTCGGCTCAGGGTTGTCGCCCGGCTGCCAAACGGGCTGCTCAGCGGTAAATGTCGCCCACAGATCGTCTTCTGACCGTCCGGTAGGTACATCATCGTCAAGAATTCCAAGATCGTCGTCGTCAAATGAGCGAACAGGCGCACGCTCTACCGGATGTTCGGCTGACTCATCAGCACGAGAGATTCCTCCCGATGGCGCATCCGTCCAATGTGGCAATGGCCCCGATTCATCATCAAACGAAAACGTTGGCGCAGCCGGTTGATCATCTGATGTCGACTTATCCTCCGACGTCCGACGATTAGGGCCGTCTGGCAATGAGCCTGAATCACCCCACATGTCGTCACTCATCGTTCATCACCTCTCTACACCTCGAGGAGCTCAGCTTCTTTACGGCCGAGTCCTTGGTCGATTCGCTCCACATGATCGTGGGTGTATCTATCAAGTTCTTTCTCTGCTCGATCAAGGTCATCAGCAGATATATCGCCATCTTTTTCGGCGGCCTCGAGCGACTTCCGTGCATCTCGTCGAATATTTCGAACGGCAATTCGGCCGTCTTCGGCCATGTTTTTCGCCACTTTCACATAGTCTCGACGGCGTTCTTCGGTTAGCGCCGGAAAATTGAGGCGAATGACAACACCGTCGTTGTTCGGCGCAACCCCTAGATCGCTCTCCCTAATCGACTTTTCAACCGCAGTGAGTGAAGCCCGGTCATGAGGCTTGATGAGTAGCTGGCGTGCCTCGGGCACCTGAATCGACGCCAGTTGCTGCAACGGCACCTGCGCTCCGTAGTACTCGACTTGCAACTGCTCAACAAGCGCAGGAGCCGCTCGGCCGGTGCGGACGGTGGCGAACTGCGATTGCACATGAAGCACAGCTTTTTCCATCTTGTCAATGGCTTCGAGAATGGTCTCGTCGGTCACGCTTCTAGCGTACCCACCCGTTGCAATCCCGTTGGGGACAGCACGAAAAAGTTAGATTGGCGCTCCGGTTAGACGTCATGCACCATGGTGCCGACGGAATCGCCACAAAGGATCGACCGGAGAGCACCAGGCGCTGTCATATCAAACACGACAATCGGAATCGAGTTGTCACGACAGAACGCAATCGCGGTGGCATCCATGACCTTGAGGTTCTTTGTCATGACCTCCATGTAGCCAACTTCGTCATACTTCACCGCTGACTCGTTGATACGCGGATCAGCGTCGTACACACCGTCGACACCTGAATGGGTTCCCTTCAATAGGGCATCAGCTTCGATTTCTGCTGCTCGCAATGCTGCTGCGGTGTCAGTGGTGAAAAACGGGTTACCAGTGCCAGCTGCAAAAATGACAACGCGACCCTTTTCAAGGTGGCGAACTGCCCGCCGGCGGATGTATGCCTCAGCGATTCTCGGCATCTCGATCGCAGACTGCACCCGGGTTGGCTGACCTTGGCGCTCAAGCGCGTCTTGAAGAGCTAGCGCGTTCATGACTGTGCCCAACATACCTATGTGATCGCTTTGCGTGGCGTCCATACCCTCCATTGCGCCGGTGCGGCCGCGCCAAAAATTTCCTCCACCTACGACTACGGCGACGTCAACGCCTAGGTCTTGCCGAAGGTCGATAATCTCTCGAGCGGTCACATCGAGAGTCGGACCGTCAAGTCCTCGACCCGATGGTCCGGCGAGAGCCTCACCTGAAGGCTTAAAGACAATCCGTCGCCATCGTGGGGTGGTCGTCGAATCGTCTGTCATATGAGAATTATCTCAGCCAATCTCTACCTGAGCGAACCGGACGACCCCGGCGGAGCCAATCACCTGCTGAATCGACTGCTTGTCGTCTTTCGCAAAAGGTTGCTCGAGGAGACACACATCCTTGAAGAACCCGCCGATGCGGCCTTCAACAATCTTTTCGATAGCTTGCTCTGGCTTGCCTTCGTTCCTCGTGATTGTTTCGAGTGTTGAGCGCTCGGTCGCAACCACATCAGAGGGAACATCTTCCCGGTTGAGATACCGCGGGCGTGCAAACGCGATATGAACAGCAATGTCATGTGCAAGTTCATCACTAGCACCTGTCATCTCAACTAGTACACCATTGACCCCTCGGCCACCCTGAGTGTGCTCGTAGTGCCCAATAGTGTTGCCAGTAGCGGCCACCATGTGCACAATCTCGCCTAGCTCAATCTTTTCTTTGAGGAGAATTCGGAGCTCCTCAAGTTGAGTTTCACGACTTGTGACCGAATCGGCGCCCCCTTCCATGACCGCCTTCAGAAGTTCAGCGGCCTCGTTGAGGAAGTGCTCGCTGCCTGCGACAAAGTCAGTCTCACACTTCAACTGCACCATTGCAGCGGTCGAGCCGTCGATTCCGAGTGCCACCAGACCCTGGTTGTTCTCACGGTCATCGCGCTTTGCGCTCGCCGCCAACCCCTTCTCTCGAAGATATTGCTTGGCAGCCTCGATATCACCCGATGATTCTTCGAGTGCTTTCTTGCAGTCCATCATGCCGGCACCGGTTGATTCGCGTAGTGCCTTCACATCTTGTGCTGTAAATGACATCTGTCAGCCTCTCTTCAGATCTCTTCAGGATTCAGCCGAAGCATCATCTTCTGCGATTTCTTCACCAGTTGGTTCATCAGAACGTGCCTCTACTCCATCCGCGGACGCATCGTCAGCGGCCTTCTTCGCAGCCATCCGTGCCTCGCGCTCGGCCTGAGCCCGAGCAGCGGCGGCGCGAGCCTCAGCCTGAGCCTGAGCAAATGCTGCCTCCTCCTCGGGGGTGCGCTCCTTAGGCTCTGAGGTTTCGGGAGCAGCCTGCGGCCGACGGGACGCAATATATTGACCCTCGAGAACGGCTTCTGCGATCACATTCGCGAACAATGCATTGGCACGAATCGCATCGTCATTTCCCGGAATAGGGAACTGAATGGAGTCAGGGTCAACATTGGTGTCGACAACCGCAACAACAGGAATTCCAAGTTTGTTCGCCTCGGTAACAGCAATGTGTTCTTTCATCGTGTCGAGAACGAAAATCGCTTCCGGAGCTTTCTTCATTGAACGGAGACCACCAAGATTGCGTTGCAACTTGGTGAGTTCGCGGTCGAGAAGCAGTGCCTCTTTTTTAATCATGAGGTCGAACTCGCCGATTTCTTTTTGGCGCTCAAGTTCGAGCATCTTGTTCACGCGCAGCGAAATGGTGCCGAAGTTCGTAAGCATTCCACCGAGCCAGCGTTCGTTGACATACGGCATTCCGCAGCGATCTGCGGCCTCGCGAACCGGGTCTTGAGCTTGCTTCTTAGTTCCGACGAAAAGGACGTTGCCGCCGTCGGCAACGAGGCCCCTAAGAAAGTTGTAGGCAGTTTCGACACGATTGAGCGTTTGGTCGAGATCAATGATGTAAATACCGTTGCGCTCGCCAAAAATAAAGCGGCGCATTTTCGGGTTCCAGCGACGGGTCTGGTGGCCAAAGTGTGCTCCTGCCTCGATCATCTGGCGCATGCTGATGAGAGCCATGAAAGTCTCCTATGTAGGTTGCGGTTGAAGTTCCCGTCAGGGCGCCGAAACGACCGCAAATGACAGGAACATGACGTATCTTGAGTGACCCAAAAAATCGGGTGCTGACCGGTTGGTAAGCCGTCCGTAACGCTATCGGCGAGTGACCAAAATTTCACTAGGCACCTCTACGGTGAACACAACACCCATGTCCTCATTGCGCATCCCGATGATCGATCTTGCGGATCACCTGAACCGGAGCAATGCTGCGTACCAACAGCGAGATGACCACAGCGACACGAACAGTCATCGTTGACGCTGTTTACGCGCTACAGGTGCCCTGCTGCACGCATTCGGGAGCGAAGTCGCAGCACTGACTGGGCGTGCAACTGCGATACACGAGACTCGGTGACGTTGAGAATGTCTGCGATATCAGCGAGCGTCAAATTCTCATCGTAATACAGCGAAAGAACGAGGCGTTCCCGCTCAGGAAGCTCGCGCGTCACCTGGCGAATAATGGAGCGGAGCTCTTCGGCTTCGACCGCGACTACCGGAGCATGTGACCCATCTAGCTCGTCTGCCTCGGGTTCGGAGCCCATCGAAATTGCTCTGTCGAGCGTTCCGACGGTGGTTGCGGCGACTTCGGATAACCACGTTGCAAGCTCGTCGATCGAAATTTCGAGATGTGAAGCGAGTTCCTCTTCACTCGGAGAACGACCCAGTACTCGCTCGAGCTCTGTCAAGGCCTCCTCGATACGGCGACCTCTGTTGCGAACCGTTCTTGGAACCCAGTCGAGTTCCCGAAGACCATCGTAAATTGCTCCTCGAATTCGAGGGGCTGCGTATGTCTCGAATTTGACCCCATGGGAAGGGTCGAACTTTTCGATCGCATCGATCAATCCGAAAACCCCATAGCCGACCAAATCGGCCGGATCGACCGAGCGAGGAAGACCTGAACCAACACGACCAGCGACAAATTTCACCAGCGGCGAGTAGTGCACGATGAGATGGTCGCGTGCCGGCGACGCCCGCCTGCGATTCCAGCGATTCCATTGCTCAGCAAGCTCGGTGGCCGCATCGACAAGACCTGAGCGCTGTCCGGCCGGAGGTGGAGGCGGAGGTGTCATGCTCGTGGATGCGATTGGCGATATGCCGCCGTAAGCCGCTCTTTACTGACATGGGTGTAACGCTGAGTGGTGGCAACATCAGCATGCCCGAGAAGCTCTTGCACGGCGCGAAGGTCGGCACCACCATCGAGAAGGTGGGTAGCAAAGGTGTGACGTAGTGCGTGCGGATGAGTTGGCGTTGCACTTCGGCGATCAAGAATGCGCCGAACATCACGCGATGTCAATCGCCGACCTCGTTCGTTGGTGAACAGAGCATCACCGGCATCCGACGCAGCAGATTCGCATCGGATTTCACACCATGCTGCAATGGCATCGCAGGCGGGCTCACCAATCGGAACTCGCCGCTCTTTCGAACCTTTTCCCCACACACGCAACGCATGGTGGTCAAGGTCGAGTGATGACCGATCAAGTGAACAAAGCTCAGCAACTCGCAAGCCGGATCCGTAGAGCAGTTCGAGCACCGCATCATCTCGACGACGACGCCAAAGTGGTTCATCCGGGTCATCGGTGGGTTCGAGCAGATGCTCAAGATCACGCCTATCGAGTACTCTCGGCAGGCGACCGGTTCCTCCGCTGACATGCACCCCAACGGTCGGGTCGGTATGGGCAAGATCGTGACGAAGCGCCCACCGAAAATAACGACGAATCGATGCAATCTTTCTCGCAATGCTCCGTTGCGCATACTGTCGTGTAGAGAGGTGAGCAACATAGCGGCGGACGTTCGTCCGATTCACTAGAGAGGGATCGCTGATGTTCATTCGTGAGATAAATTCGGCAAACATTCGAAGATCAGTTCGATAGGCCTCGAGGGTTCGATCTGACAACGAAGTCAATGACGCGACAAACCGGTCGATCTGCCATAGATCAACCTGATTCATCTCACTCGTTGGATCGACCACCACTTAAACGAGAGTATTCGCTCATCAGTACTCTTCGTCGGACACCAACATCGAAAAGCCTGGTGAGGCACAACCCACGTGGAACCCGACTCAAAAAGAGTTGCCACGTGCACCAAAGATGGTCGACGAACACACAACTGCAATCATGGAAGAATCCCTCACAAATGTGTGGAGGGGTGCGTCACCTAAAGGGTGGCGACAATCTATTGAGCCGTTGTGTCACACTCGTTTTCGTGCAGACGAAACGTCTTGGTTTGATTGCAGCCATTGTTGGCTTCGCGTTAGCAACTCTCTCTGCCTGTGGTGAGGCCGCACCTGTTCCCAATGCTGCTGCCTTTTGCGAGGAACTTCAAAACAACCGCTCAGCGATCGTCGCTGTAACAATCGACAGCGATCTAGAACTCACTGCAACACTCGATCTCTACCGGCGTTTGCATACAGTTGCGCCGTTGGCTATTGCCCAAGAGTGGTCGACCTTGCTCGAAGCAATCGAGACGGCAAATACTGTTGTTCCTCGCAACCCAGACAGCGTTCAACGCGTCATCGCTGCCGCATACCAGAGCGAGTCCTCTGCACTCACGATTCGCAACTGGTCAATAGCATCATGCGAAGTGGACCTCGGGCCTGTCACAACCTTGGTTCCGCACGATACCCCTAAGCCTGCAGCGCCGGTTGGCGCAGCGGATTAAACGTCAGACGATTTCTCCCCGACGAAGAATCACGTTGTCGCAGAGGCCGTATTCTTTGGCCTGTTCAGCAGTGAACCAGCGGTCACGTTCGGAGTCTTCCTGAATCTGCTCAATGGGTTGCCCGGAGTGCTCCGCAATAAGCTGAGCCATACGAAGCTTTGTATAGGCCAGTTGCTCAGCCTGAATTGCGATATCGGCAGCCTGGCCACGCAGACCCGCCAAAGGCTGATGCATCATGATGCGCGCATTTGGAAGGCTGTATCGCTTGCCAGCAGCTCCTGCGGTAAGCAAGAACTGGCCCATCGAGGCTGCAAGGCCGAGACACACCGTCGCCACATCACATGAAACGAACTGCATCGTGTCGTAAATCGCCATGCCTGCAGTCACCGACCCACCGGGCGAATTGATGTACAACCAGATATCGCTGTTTGGATCTTCACCCTCTAGATACAACAATTGAGCGCAGATCTGATTTGCGATCTCGTCGTTCACATCAGAACCAAGCAGAACAACACGGTTTTTCAGCAGTCGATTAAAAACATCACTTCGCGGGTCGATACCACCCTCTAGTGCGGATGGGCTTGAATGAACGTTGTCGCCGGCCATGAGCCCAAGGCTACCCCCACTTGCGCTCAGGCTCAGCGTGCAGCTCCGGAAAGCAACACAACAATTGGCCGATCATCAAGCGTGCCGGCAGCGCTCTCAACGAGGGCACCAGCTACGCCGGCAGTTCCCGTCGCCGAAGTCGGAGGCCCCGATGTGTTGACCAGCTTGTGGGCGTGAACGATCTCCGATTCAGAAGCAATGACAGATCGGCCTGCAGATCGCTTAATGGCTCGCGCAATGCTGATCCAGTCATACGTTTCATCGTCGAGAATTCCGTCGGCCAGCGAGTGAGGTGACTCCCATGGCTCCATGAGTTCGGCCCAATGGAGCTCTGGCGCATCAACTGCAGATGCCGCCTGCAATGTGCGGTGGAGAGGTGCACAGCCCTCTGCCTGCACAACGACAAGTGGGACGTCATCGCCGAGACCAAGTGCGAGAGATGTTGCTAAGGCACCTCCTCCGACCTGAACGAACACCGCCTGCGGAGCCACCTCAACGTCGTTCAATTGATCGTGAAGCTCCCAGCCAATCGTTCGACCACCGTCAAGACACCACGCATTTGCGGGGCCTTGAACGCTGAAAGGGATTGCCCCCTGCGAAACCGTCTCCCTGAACGCGCTCATGGCAGGGTCGCCCACAGCGCTGGCGGTTCGTTCACAACGATTGACTTCAGCACCTAGGGCATCAAGACCAGAGCCGAATGTGTCGTCCATCCAAGTGGGAACGAAAACTCGCAACGGCCACCCCTGCGAGCTTGCGACCGTCGCAGCAGCGAGTGCAGCATTCCCGCAGGATGAGATCGCAAGTGGCGGACGTTCGGTCAACATGCCGAGTTGTTCAGCAGCGATTAGGTGCAACATGATGCCGACGAGATGACGAGATTTATGAGATCCACTCACTCCGACGGTTTCATTTTTTGCCCACACCGAACGATCAATGACATCGCTCAACCCATCGTGCGGTTGAAGAGGGGTAATGCTGAACTGCCCGGCGACCGACCGGGCGAGGTCGACGGTGTCATCATCGGACATGCCGTTCGCCCGGGCAAATGCCCACCACCCCATTCGTTCGCGGTAGCGAACAAACGGATTGCTCTCCCCATGATCGATCTCAATCGTTGGCGGTGCCCCATCATCGACGAACTCGAGCACGTGGAACGGATCGGTCTCTGTCGCTCGAGGGCATGTCCAGGAAAATGGACGTGAAATCTCGATCTCTTCCCCGCACACCACGCATCGAAGACCGACCACCATGATCGCTGGCTACACAGATTCGACGCGTTCGTTGAAGTCGGAGATCATCGAGTCCCACACGCCGACGTATCGACGAAGGTTTCGCCAGAACGACTGGTGACGCCGTTCTTCGAAGAGTTCAAACGGTGTTCCTTGTTGCTCAACCCAGGTGTAGTAGCCCAAGTTGAAGACTCGACGACGATCGGCCTCGGTCATCTCAATCATGTGTTCAGTTGAAACATTGGCAAGATGCTCTCCGTAAATGGCAGCGGCATCAGCCTCAGACAATTCCCCACCAAACCTTGTTGCCAGCGTCTTTGCTCGCTCGCTTGGGTACAGCGCCCCGCCATCCGTCGCCACGGTGATGAGCGCGTCGTTCTCGCCAAGGTCGAGCATGCGAGCTGTCTTGATCGCAGCCAACGTGTTGCAAATCGCTGAGAAACCAAAGTGAGAGAGAGCATCGATAGTTGCTTCGTCAATGCCATGTCGATCAGCCAACAGCCGGCATCCTGCCTCAGTGTTGAAGAGCACGTCAAGATCATCGGTTGAGCGGTCGCTAATCGCCACCACCAAGTCGGAGTTCATAACGTTATGAATGAGCGGGATGTGTTTGTCACCGATGCCTTGAATGTTGTGCTCGCCGTACCCATTCTCAAGCATTGTTGGGCACTCAAGCGCCTCCACTGCAACGACCTTCGTTCCGTATTCATCCTTGAGAAAATCACCGGCCGCAATGGTGCCGGCAGACCCTGTCGCTGAGGTGAACGCCGAAAGGTTGAGGTCGCGCCCACTGCTCTTTTGCACGTGCTCGAAGACATGAGCAAGCGCTCGACCGGTAACGGTGTAATGGCCGAGGTGATTGCCAAACTCCGAAAACTGGTTGAGCACGAAATTTTCAGGGTCGAGTGCGAGCTCATTGCAAGCGTCGTAAATCTCTTTAACGTTCGACTCGGTTCCATGAGTACGAATGACGTCCTCTGCCGGGTTCTCACACCATTTATCGAGCCAGTCAAAACGCTCCTGACTCATACCCTCAGGAAGAATGGCGACACCTCGACTCGCCATGATCCGGCTAATGGCTATTCCCCCTCGGGCGTAGTTACCCGTCGATGGCCAGATTGCCCGGTGGCGGGTCGGGTCGAACTGACCGGTGACCACACGCGGTGCGAGACATGAGTACGCAGCGAGCACCTTGTGCGCCGTGATCATCGGGAAACGATCTCCGAAGACAACGATGATTGGGCTCTCAACTCCGGTGAGTTCTTTGGTCAACACAATGTGATTGGGTACTGACACCCGGTTTCCCGCAAGGTCGTTGTACCAGTGAACCCGCCACAGGTTGCGGGGATCCGCGCCGTGCGGGTCGGAATCACCAACGAGACCCTCGTCAACTGTGGACGGATCAGCCATCTGCGCGAACGTCGGCAACACAATGCCCCGCTCGGCGAAACGGCGAACCGAATTTTCGAGCGCTGCCTCATCGACCAGTCGATCAGCAAGTCCAAATTGGTTTTCCAGTGCGTCAGTGATGTCGGTATCTACGGCGGTCACTCCCCCAGTCTTACACCGATCACCACCCGTAGTCACCTTGCCCGCAACTGATCTTGAGGAAATGCTCTACCGTTATCGCATGACCACTCGACCACACCTTCGTGTTGGAGCATGCTATGACTTCCGAAATCCAATAGATTCCCCGCTTTCGTGGCCTCAACTGTACGGCGCAGTCCTTGATCAAATTGCATGGCTGGACGAACTTGGGTTCGATCTTGTGTGGTTTACCGAACACCATTTCGTTGACGACGGTTACCTGCCATCGTGGATTCCTGTGGCAGGAGCGGTCGCCTCACGCACAAGTCGAATCCGGATTTCATCAGACATCACCCTGATGCCATTCCAGGAACCATTGCGGCTTGCAGAAGACCTCGCCGTTCTCGACAACATCTCGAACGGGCGAATGGAAATCGGAGTCGGCATGGGTTACGCGCTCCACGAGTTTCGCGGATTCAACATTCCTCGTGCGCAGCGTGTCTCAAGAACCGAAGAAGGAGTCGAAGTGCTTCAGCGGGCGTTCTCCGGGGAGCGCTTCTCCTTCGAGGGTAAGCGCTTCACGTACAACGACGTCCGGGTGACACCGACACCCGTGCAAGAGGGAGGCCCTCCAATTTGGATGGCAGCGATGGGACCGCCTGGAGCGGAACGAGCAGCACGTCTCGGACTTCACCTTCTTCCTCAGGGTGCAGCGGATCAAGTGCTTGATCCGTGGCGCGAAGCAACTCGAGCACGCGGCGTCGACCCCTCCTCTCGTCGTGTGGGCATCATCCGACCGTGGCTTGTCACCGATGACCGAGACCGAGATTGGCCCTCAATTCGAGCAGCCGAGCGATACAAAGCCGGAATTTACGCCGAATGGCTCACATCCTCAGGTGACAACGTGTCACTTCAACTCACCGGCAATGCCGATCCGATACCTCAGACCTGGGTGATCGGCAACGAAGACAAGGTGTTTAACGACATGTGTGAGTTCATCGATGCCTTCGGCATCACCGATGTCGTGACCTGGGGGTGCCCTCCAGGGTTTGATCCCGAGCAGATGAACGAGAGCTTCGAGCGATTCGCCTCCGGGGTTCTTCCGAGACTTCGAGAGCGCTACTAAACGCGTTTGACTCGGTTACTTGAAATGGAGAAACTCGCAGATGGAAACTTCCGCAAAATTGCAGATATGGGGTGCATATTGTGCTCTTTAGGAGCGAGGGCCTTGCACCCCGCTGGGGTTGTCTCAGAAAAATTCGCCCATTAGCTGACCCCCGGGAACAGAAATGATGGCGAGTGACCCAACGTTGACAACTCTCAGTACGATGAAACCCACAAGCGGGCGTGGCGGAATTGGCAGACGCGCAGGATTTAGGTTCCTGTTCTTCGGAGTGTGGGTTCAAGTCCCACCGCCCGTACTACTTCAGCGATCGCAACTGCAACAAGCGCCGTTAATGCCCGCTGAGCAACGCTCGGCGTCATTGAACGGTAACTTGCCGTCAGAGACGCTCGATGATGGTGACGTTCGCTTGACCGCCGCCCTCACACATCGTCTGGAGGCCATAGCGGCCGTTGGTGCGCTCAAGTTCATTTAGAAGAGTCACCATGAGACGAGCACCGGTCGCTCCAAGAGGGTGTCCAAGAGCGATAGCGCCACCGCTGGGATTGACCTTTGCAGGATCGGCACCAATTTCTTTCAACCACGCCATTGGTACCGGGGCGAACGCCTCGTTGATTTCAACGGCATCAATGTCATCAATGCTCAATCCGGTGCGCTCGAGCGCACGACGAGTGGCGGGAATCGGTGCCGACAACATCATGATTGGATCGTCTGCGAGCACCGTCATGTGGTGGATACGAGCCCGTGGCGTAAGCCCATGGCGCTTAACGGCCTCTTCACTCGCAACCATAAGAGCTGCCGAGCCATCAGAGATCTGACTCGCTACTGCGGCGGTAATGCGACCACCCTCACGCAATGTTGCAAGTGACTGCATCTTCTCGATATTCGGTTCACGTGGACCCTCGTCGTAGTCGAGGCCATTGAGAGGCACGATCTCGTTATCAAAACGTCCCTCCTCACGAGCACGAATCGCTCGCTCGTGTGATTCCACGGCAAAGGCTTCCATCTCTTCACGAGTGAGATTCCAGTGTTCTGCCATGAGTTCTGCGCCATGGAACTGGCTCACCTCAGTGCCACCGAACCGTGAGTGCCAACCCTCTGATCCAGTGAAAGGGTCAAATTCGGGGTCATCCTTGCCGGCTTGCGCCCCCGCAGTGATAGGCACCATCGACATGTTCTCAACACCACCGGCAACTACGATGTCCATAGTTCCCGACATGACAGCCTGCGCTCCAAACTGCACAGCCTGCTGCGCAGAACCGCATTGACGATCGATAGTGACACCGGGAACGTGCATCGGGAGCCCGGCGGTCAGCCATGATGTGCGAGCGATACAACCCGATTGTTCCCAAATCGAGTTCACGTTCCCGAAAACAACATCGTCAACTGCTTCTGGATCAATGCCAGAGCGTTCAACGAGGTGCTTAATCGAATGGGCACCAAGATCGGCGGGGTGGACAGTAGACAGCGCTCCTCCACGTCGGCCAACGGGCGAGCGAACTGCGTCAACAATGAATGCTTCAGTCATGAAGGTCACGGTACACCGGAGACCGCCTCCCGACATCATCCGACAGTGTCTGTTCGTGGCAGGCTCTCTAGATGCACATCGACGCGATTCCGACGCCCGCTGCGGTCGTTGAGGCCTCGGCGCTCTCTCGGAACCTTCAATCGATGGCGGCCCGGCTACCTGGCTCATCATTGCGGCCACATGTGAAGGCACACAAATGCACCACGCTCGCTGCACAACAGGTCGCACACGGGCATCGTGCCTTCACCTGCGCAACGCCTCGAGAGGTCATTGGAATGATCAGTACTGGAGTCGGGGACGATCTTTTACTTGCAAACTCTGTGCTGAACGTTGATCGCCTTGCAGAGGTGGCGACTGCAGCGGAATCTAAAGGTGTGATCGCTCGAGTTGCGGTTGACTCTGTTGACACCATCGAAGCAGCTCATCGCGCCGGTATTCGAGACGTCATCATTGACGTTGACGTCGGAATGCCACGCTGCGGGACACGGCCTGACCACGCTGGCCAACTCGCTGACATCGCACGACAACGCGGGCTGTCCGTGTCGGGTGTGATGGGATACGAGGGGCACCTGCAAATGGTGAAGGACCGAAGCGAAGCAAAGGAAAAAGTTGCGGAAGCAATGTCCCTACTTCGGGCAGCCCATGATGATGTCGGTGGTGACATCGTGTCGACCGGGGGAACCGGCACTCACGACCTCCATACCATCGGTCTCGACCAGCCCACTGGAGTGACCGACGTGCAAGCTGGCTCGTATGTGATGGTGGACACCCAGTACGCAACGCTCAACCAAGGATTTGAGCAGGCACTCACCATAGTGGGGACGGTAATTGCACATCATGGCTCGCGCTATGTCATCGATGTTGGCCTTAAGGCACTCGGAATGGATCATGGCGACCCGACAATCGATGACTGCAACATCTGGTTCTGTTCAGATGAACACACCACGTTCAGCAGTTCTAAGCGCACATTTCACATTGGCGAGCGGATGCATGTTCGGCCGGCGCATGTTGACCCGACGATTGCTCGCCACGAGCAACTGTGGATTGTCGACAATGGCGAGGTCATCGATCGTTGGTCGATCGACCTGCGCCACTGGTGAACTTCACCCCTCGGTCGATGAATGAAACGCTAAGGCTCCGGAAAGCGCAGCGAAGGCGCGCGCTCGATGGGACATCATGTTCTTCTCGTCTGCCGACATTTGAGCGAATGAGCGGCCGTCTCCGTCGTCTGGGATAAAGAGCGAGTCGTAGCCAAAACCCGCGTCGCCCATTTCAGCCGCTGCGATCTGCCCTTCGCAGACACCTTCAACAACGATCTCGTCGCCGTTCGGCCACACCACTATGACGACGGTTCTGAAACGTGCGGTGCGGAGATGCTGCTCAACGCCGTTCATGTCGTCGAGCAATTTGCGACGGTTGTCAGCGTAGGTTGCGTTTTCACCAGCGAATCGAGCCGCATAGATTCCCGGAGCGCCACCGAGGGCGTCAACCTCTAGCCCGGTGTCATCAGCGACAGCTGCGTGCCCACTTGCATCACATACTGCAACGGCCTTTAGCCGGGCATTCCCGGTGAGCGAATCAGCGTCTTCAATCACTTCCCCAAGGGTCGATGGCCGTGGCTCCATCTCAGCAATACCGGTCAGCAGCTGTTTAATTTCATCGACCTTGTCAGGGTTTGCTGACGCGCAAACGAGCCGAAGTTGACGAGCCGTCATGAACGAGGCGAAGGCGACGACGAAATGAGTTCGTCTTGCAGATCAGCAATTGATGTAAGTCCTGATTCTGCGAGCACGAGCATCGAGTCGAGTTCACTGCGAGTGAACGCCATTCCTTCTGCAGTGCCCTGCACCTCAACAAATCGAGCTTGGCCGCCGACGCCAGCGGGGCGGAGCATCACGACGTTCATGTCGACCTCGGCCCGAGAGTCTTCGACGTATGGAAGGTCGAGCACAGGCACCCCGTCGACAATGCCAACCGAGATTGCGGCACACGTTGAGTGCAACGGGTGTGATGCGATGAGGCCTTGCTGCACTCGTCGCGTGAGCGCGTCGTGAAGCGCCAAATATCCCCCGCAGATCGACGCGGTTCGTGTTCCTCCATCGGCTTGAATCACATCACAGTCGACAACCACTTGGCGTTCGCCGAGCAACGACATATCGCAGGCGGCCCGAAGGGCTCGTGCGATGAGCCGCTGAATTTCGACCGTGCGTCCAGACTGCTTTCCTTTTGCTGCTTCGCGGTCGACACGCTCTGGAGACGACCCGGGCAGCATCGAATATTCAGCGGTGACCCATCCTGTCCCTCGCCCTTTCATCCAACGAGGGACGTCCTCATCGATAGATGCGGTACAGAGCACCTTCGTGCGTCCGACGGTTACGAGACACGAACCGTCCGACATTTCAGTGAAATCGCGTTCGAATGTGATTGGACGTAATTCGTCTGGCGATCGGCCATCAGGTCGCGACATTGATTCTCTTCCTCTCGAGTAGTCGTGCCCCTTCAGGCTACGTGCTCATCGCTCCCAGTGTTCTGCTGCGACGAGGTCTGCGCCGAACAATGCTGATCCAAGGTCACGAAACGCGTCGACATCACCACTCGACAGAAACCGGCGAGTTCCGACCTCACCGGGTTCGCGAAGAAGGAGCAGTTCGCGTAGTCGTTCACTTACCTCGAACGCAGTTTCGTCCGCTGACGACACAAGCACCACATCTGAGCCCATGACCTCGCCAATCGTCCTCGCAAGGAACGGGTAGTGAGTGCAGCCCAACAGCAATGTGTCGACCTTGGCTTCAGTCAATGGTGCGAGTAAACGCTCCGCAAGCACCATGACTTCATCACCACTCAATTGACCACGTTCAACGAACTCAACGAAACCTGGACACGCCGCGCTCGACAGTTCGATACCGACATCGGTCTGTCGTGAAGCTCGTTCAACCGCCTGCACGTACGCCCCTGACGAAATCGTGCCGACGGTCCCGATCACTCCGACTCGGCCGGCTCGGGAGGCTCTAACGACAGCTGAAGCTCCAGGTGTGACGACATCAAAGATCGGTACTTCGAGCTCATCTCTCAAGTCGTCGAGTCCGGCTGCAGTCGCAGTATTGCAGGCAACGACGATGGCTTTCACATTGAAATCATCGACGAGAGAGTGAGCAAGCTCACTGGCATATCCGCGCACATCATCGAGTGGCTTTGACCCATAGGGGTACCGACCGGTGTCGCCGATGTAGACGTAGTCCTCAGCGGGAAGGAGATCGATAAGAGCTCGAGCAACGGTGAGACCCCCAAAGCCCGAGTCGAATATCCCGATTGGCTGGTCCACGGTCGTAACGCTACTGACGACTCGCTTGTGATTGTGGTCAAGCTCGGCTCGGCCACTCACCTCAAAGGAGATCGCTGAAGTTACTCGTGCTCAATCATCCACAATGTCTGTCGAGCCGTTATCGGTGTAGTCCAATGATTGAATGGGCTCGATCGCAGAAGTGACGATGCCGGCAAGGTTCGCCACAATGCGCTTCCAGTAGCGGTGCAAGACCGCCCGAGGCACCGCCCAGTGGCCGGGTTCATCGGACCGCATGTAGTCATGGATCTTTTGCTCGCACTCTCGATTCATTTCCATGGAGCGGTCGAGGAACTGCCGGGCGGAGTCGACGTCAAGCGAGACAAGAATGTCTGCAGCATCTACGTACATTTGCGAAATTGTTTGTCTGCGCATCAAAAATTCTTCGATATCGGGAGCACCTGATAACGAAATTCCATCTTCGGCGAGATCGAGAATGTTCTTCGCCTGGTCACCTATTCGCTCAATTTTCTTCAGCAGCAGCGTGTAGCCCATCACAACACCAATGTCGCCACCACCATGAACCGCGATATGAACGACGAGTTCCGACCTCAACCGTTGTTCGGCGGCATTAATTCGATCGTCCGTTGCACGAATGTCAGAACTCACTGCGGATACATCTGCTCCGGCAAGAAGCGCTGTCGATGCAAGGTCGAACGAGTGACGGGCATCGCCGAGCATCAGCACTGTCTCGTGGGAAATTCGGTCGAGCGGTGACTCCCCTTTTTTAAAAAACGATAAGACCAAGAGATCCCCCCATCAACGGAATATTGCAATGACTAGTAGTGGAATAATGACAAAGACAGAAACCACCCAACCAACCGCAAGGCTCCGACGCCTTACTGCGAGTCCGGCAAGAAGTTCGGCGCATCGAATTGGAAGTGGCCGCAAGAACGGTATGCCGTACAACACGGCGATTCCCAACACGTTAAACCACGTATGAACAAGAGCAATGGTGAGCGCATCTGAACCACTTGCCGCGAGCGCAGCGAGTAACGCAGTGATCGTTGTACCAACGTTCGCTCCGAGCGTCACCGGGTAGATATTGCGAAGCGAGATCACGCCAGCGGCCGCCATCGGAATAAGGATCGACGTCGTGATGCTCGATGACTGCACTGAAATGGTGACGAGCATGCCAATCACCATTGCGACAAGACCGCCACCGCGCCCGAGTACCCGGTTCATCGATGCTTCAAGTCGTTCGGCGATGAGCGCCTTCATATTTTTTGTGACCGCAATCAAGGAGACCACGACGACAATGATCCCGATGACCACCATAGAGACGCCAAGTGACGTGTCCTCGAGAGAGGCCTGTTTAAGCCCATCTTTGAGCCAACCTACAGGGTGTTTCACCCACGCCTTGATCGGACTCTTCCACTCTGAACCACCGGAGCCGGTGAGGATCTCAGCAGTGCGCGACGCAAGCCAAGAAATTCGTCCCGTGAGAAGTTCAAAGGGAAGCAAAATCGTGACGGCCATCAAGTTGAAGAAGTCGTGGACCGTGGCTGCGGAAAGAGCTCGCCTGAACTCCTGTGACTGGCGCACATGACCTAACGACACAAGAGTGTTGGTCACCGTGGTGCCAATATTTGCGCCCATGATCATCGGGACGGCTTGGTCGAGGCCAAGCGCTCCCGATGCAACAAGTCCGACAATGAGAGAAGTGCTCGCCGAAGATGACTGAACGAGCACGGTGCCGACAACACCGATGAAGAGTCCGACAATCGGGTTTGACACACTCGAGAACAGCCGTTCTTGGGTGTCTGCACCCATCACCTTGACGCCAGATTCGAGCGATGAAACGCCTACAAGAAACAGATAGATAATGGCGATAACAAGGATTCCACGAAACCAGCGGGGAAGTGCGAGGGGGTTCGTTGACGGCACTTCAAGACAAGATAGTCAGCCACGACTTCGGGATTCAAACACCCCCGGCGTCTAGAAGTAAATAATCTTTTCGGCTGCTGCTTCGGCTGCGTCGAGGTCATCGGTGTACGCGCCGGTGGAGAGGTATTTCCACCCGCCATCGCACACGATGAACACGATGACGCCTGAATCGATCGATGATGCAACTTTTGCTGCACCAGCGAGCGACGCTCCCGATGAAATTCCGGCGAAGATGCCCGCCTCATTCACCAAGCGGCGAGTCCACTCGATCGATTCGCGGGGGCGAACTACTCGCTTGCGGTCGAGCAATTCGAAGCCATTCCAGTCTTCGAAGACCGGAGGGATATACCCCTCATCGATGTTTCGCAGCCCTTCGACGTTTTCGCCGAGCGGCGGCTCCACTGCGATGATCTGAATATCTGGGTCGCGCTCTTTGAGAAAACGGCCGGTCCCCATCAGGGTGCCCGAGGTGCCGAGACCAGCAACAAAATGGGTGATGTCTGGAACATCCCGCCAAACTTCAGGACCGGTCGTCTCGTAGTGGGTGCGAGGATTTGCGTCGTTGCCGTACTGGTACACCATGCACCACTCTGGATGCGCTTCGGCCATCTCAGTAGCACGACGAACAGCTCCGTTTGAGCCTTCGCCACCCGGTGTGAGGATGACCTCCGCTCCCATAATCTGGAGCATTTGACGGCGCTCGACCGACACCGACTCAGGAAGCAAAATCTTGATCGGATAGCCCTTCAAACGGGCGATAGCGGCAAGTGCGATGCCAGTGTTTCCTGAGGACGGCTCAATGATGGTCTGCCCGGCGGTGAGACGCCCATCTTTTTCTGCAGCCTCAATCATTGCCTTTGCAATGCGGTCTTTCACCGATCCGAACGGGTTCTGCATCTCAAGTTTCGCAATGAGCCGCACATCCGGGTTTGGCGACAAATGCGACACGTCAACATTCGGCGTGTCCCCAATGAGGTCGAGCACGCCGAGGTTGCCAACAGCTGCTCCAGACGCCAAATTTGCCGTCATTACGGGGTTCATGACTCCTGTAACCTCACAATTACAGAGTGTATTCCGATAAATCTGATTCGGCTAGTCGGCTTTTAAATTCTGTTGCGCAAACGACGGCGATAAAACTGCGTTTACAACCCCATCACGGCTGGCATGTACCAAAGACTTCACGGAGTGCATCACTTACTTCGCCGAGCGTTGCACCCGCCAACAGTGCATCTTTCATCGGGTACAGCACATTGTCAGTCCCCCGGGCCGCAGCGCTTACTGACTCGAGTCCTGCTCGAACCGCATTCTCGTCACGCACAGCCTTAAATGCGGCGAGACGGGCTTTCTGTGCCGGCTCTAGAGCAGGGTCAATCGGGAACACATCCGGCTCGGACTCGTTGTCAATCGTGAACCGATTAAGCCCGACGATCACTCGCTCATCATCGTCAATCGACTTCGTATACTCGTATGCCGACTGCTCAATCTCGTCCTGCTGGAAATGAGCCTCAATTGCTTCAACGGCGCCTCCCATCTCATCGATGCGCTCGATGTACTCCCAGGTGAGCCGCTCGACTTCATCGGTGAGCGACTCGACGAGGTACGAACCAGCAAGCGGGTCAGGCGTTTCGGTGATACCCGATTCGTAGCCAATGATTTGCTGCGTGCGAAGCGCGAGGCGAGCCGCATCTTCGGTGGGCAGCGAAAGTGCCTCGTCGAAGCCGTTGGTGTGAAGCGATTGCGTGCCGCCCATCACCGCCGCCATTGCCTGCACCGCAACTCGCACCACATTGTTGACCGGCTGTTGCGCCGTCAACGTTGACCCACCGGTCTGCGTGTGGAATCGAAGCATCGCCGAACGGGGATCTTTTGCTCCGAATCGTTCGGTCATGATCTTGTGCCAGATTCGACGGCTCGCCCGGAACTTTGCGACCTCCTCGAAGAAATCGTTGTGGCCATTCCAGAAGAACGACAAGCGCGGGGCGAAGTCATCGACATCAAGACCGGCGTCAACAGCCGCCTGCACATAGGCAATGGCATTCGCCAAGGTAAACGCGATTTCTTGGACCGCAGTCGAGCCCGCCTCTCGAATGTGGTAGCCCGAGATCGAGATCGTGTTCCACTTTGGAATGTTTTCTGAGCAGTAATCGAAGATATCGGTGATGATGCGCATCGATGGTTTCGGTGGGTACACATACGTACCTCGAGCGATGTATTCCTTCAGTAAGTCGTTCTGAATCGTTCCAGAAATCTGCGCCGACGAGACGCCCTGCTCTTCCGCAACGATTTGGTACATCAGCAATAAAATCGCTGCTGTCGAGTTGATCGTCATCGACGTCGACACTTTGTCGAGCGGGATATCCGCAAGCAAGGTTCGCATGTCATCGAGCGAATCGATGGCGACACCCACCTTGCCGACTTCACCTTCTGCTCGAGAGTGGTCTGAGTCGTAGCCCATCTGAGTCGGTAAGTCGAAGGCGCAACTAAGACCGGTCTGGCCGGCTGCGAGCAAAAACTTGAATCGCTCGTTAGTACTTGCGGCATCGCCAAAGCCGGAGTACTGACGCATCGTCCACAACCGACCCCGGTACATCGACGGGTAGACACCCCGGGTGAATGGAGCCTCACCTGGAAGACCCAACTGCTCTGAAGGATCCCAACCGATGAGTGACTCAGCCGTATATAGCGGAGCAATTTCAATGCCGGAGTCGGTGGTATAAACGTCTTCTGCCATGCGGACAGCGTAGGGCGATAACCCCACAGAGCGATTAAGCAGCCGCAATAATGGCGATCTCCATCAGCCACTCAGGTTGCGCAAGAGCAGGCACTGTGACGAGTGTCGATGCAGCGCGATGGTCGCCTAGAAAACGGTCACGGGTAGCCATCACTCCTGCTAACGGTTGTCCGACGACGGCGTAGGTCGTCACCGATACAATGTGTCCGACCGACATTTCGGCATCGCTCAACATCGCAGAAATGTTGTCCCAAACGACCTCCGCTTGCTCTTCAATCGCCTCAGGCACCGAACCATCCGGACGTGTCGGCACGACACCTGACGTGTGCAACCACCGATTCGCATCTGTCGTCAACACCGCGTGCACATACCGTGCGGCAGGAGGAGCGATCTCGACGGGCTGGACCTGGCGATTGGTGACCATGGAGGAATCGTGCCAGAGTTCAGCGTTGCGACACTAGATCAAGTGGGAATTTCTGGCTATCGTTCGGGTATGGCCATCACCGACAAGCCGATCATTACATTCCATCCCGAAACCTTCGACGACCTCGAAGAGGAGCGCGCTCACCGCAAAGCGAAACTTGCCGGCGCTCTGAGAGTCTTTGGGCGACTGGGCTTTGGCGAAGGTGTTGCAGGGCACATGACCGCTCGTGACCCGATTTTGACGGATCACTTCTGGGTGAATCCGTTCGGAAAGAGCTTCCGTCACATGAAGGCAAGCGACCTTCTTCTGGTCAATCATGACGGCGATGTTGTTTCTGGAGATATGCCCCTCAACCGGGCGGCTTTCGTGTTGCACTCAGCAGTGCACAAGGCTCGCCCCGAAGTTATTGCCGCCGCCCACACCCATTCGACGTACGGCAAGGCCTTCTCTGCGCTCGGAATTCCACTTGCACCGATCACTCAAGATTCCTGCGCGTTCTACGGTGACCATCACGTCATCTCAGAGCAAGGCGGCAAAGTTGTTCTTGAAATCGAAGCCGGCGAGGAATTTGCCTCAAAGTTCCTGACTGGCAAGGCAGCGATCCACCAGAATCATGGCCTGTTTACCGTCGGCACCACCATCGATGAGGCGGCATTCTGGTTCATCACTATGGAACGGAACTGTCAGGTACAGCTTGCAGCAATGGCTGCCGGGAACCCAATCGAGGTTCGAGACGAGTACGCCCGCTACACCTTTGAGCAGACGGGCTCACATCTCGCCGGTTGGTTTAGCTTCCAGCCGCTGTGGCAGGAAATTTGCGCCACAGACCCCGACCTCTTCGACTAAGACTTTCACCCCAGGTGCAACCGCGCAGAGTTCCCGCGGAGGGACTCTTCATCGTCTCCGCGATCTCGCAGTACGTCGGCGCTGCGATCGCAATTTCGATCTTTGATCGAGTTGCCCCACAATCGGTGGGGTGGCTCCGTGTGGTCGGTGCGACCGTTGCGCTCTGGCTGATCGCTCGCCCCCGACTCGGGCAGTGGCGTGGTCGCAAACTCCGTGGCGCCGCAGTGTTTGGCATCGCAACTGCCGCAATGAACACGTTTTTCTATCTCGGCATCGCACGGATTGACCTCGGAAAAAGTGTCGCAATCGAGTTCATCGGACCGATCGCCGTCGCTGCGTTCGCAACTCGCTCGCTCCGAAATGCGATCGCTCTCGGATGCGCAATGACCGGTGTACTCGTACTCGGAGGGGTAGAAATCGGTGGTGAGCCCGCTGGGGTTGCGTTTATTCTCGCCTCCTCGGCATGTTGGGCTGCGTACATCGTGGTCGGCTCGCGAGTCGCGGTGTCGAGCAGCGGAGTCGACGGGTTAGCCGTCGGCCTAGCTATCGGCTCTCTTGCTCTCGTGCCGATTGGCACCCCATGGAGCGGACCTGTGTGGGGTTCCCCGCTCCTTCTGCTCGCATGCTTGGCGACCGGAGTCTTTTCAAATGCGATTGGTTACGGCATCGATCAGTATGTCTTGCGAGAAGTAAGCGTTCGACGATTTTCCGTCTTACTCGCAATGCTTCCCGTGACGGCGGTCATCGTCGGGTGGATCGCCCTCAGTCAACAGCCAAGCGCTCTTGATCTCGTCGGCATTATCGCCGTGCTCGTCGGCGTCAGCGTGCAGGAGCGCGATACTGCTCAGCCTGTTGACCCGTTGGTTCAGGTTGGGTAAGACCGATTAGTGATCCTCGAGCCGAGGGGCGCAAAGACCGTCGAGGTCTCGAACGACTATGCGGTCACGGTTCTCCCATGTCACCGGATTTGACGGATCAGGGCGCAGATTGAAGGTGCGGAACTCCATCTCGGTTGTGTCAACCGAAAGAATTCGACCGATCAGCGCATCTCCAAGACCAAGTATGACCTTGATGGTTTCAAGGGCCTGAATTGAACCGATGATGCCTGGAAGAACTCCCAGCACCCCGGCCTCGGCACACGAGGGGGCGAGTTCGGCAGGCGGTGGTTCTGGAACCATGTCTCTATAGGTCGGGCCCTCGGTCGGGTGGAACACGCTCACCATTCCCTCGAAACGGAAAATCGAGCCATGAATCACAGGAATACCGAGCTTGACGCTCGCATCGTTCAACACATAGCGCGAGGGAAAGTTGTCAGCACCATCGACGATGACGTCGTAGCCAGAGATGATGTCGACAATGTTCTCTGCTGATAGCCGCGTGTCGTAGGTAACGACGTTTACGTCGGGGTTCAACAGCGTGAGCGTCTTCTTTGCTGAATCGACCTTGCGGTCTCCGACACGGTCGAGATTATGAAGAATCTGACGTTGCAAGTTTGACTCGTCGACATCGTCCATGTCGACGATGCCTATCGTTCCGACACCGGCGGCCGCAAGATAGAGAGCGGCTGGTGAACCCAGTCCGCCAGCTCCGAGCATGAGGACTTTCGCGTCGAGCAATTTTTGCTGGCCTTCGACACCGACTTCTGGCAGCAGGAGGTGCCGCTTATACCGATTTTGCTGTTCTGGGCTGAGGCTGGCGGGCTGACGCCATGGACGGCCTTCATCTTTCCAGCGACCAAAGCCACCATCCATCGACGCGACCTGCTCGTAACCGAGTTCTTGCATCGTCTTTGCGGCAAACGCGGAGCGAACACCGCCTGCGCAGTACACGACGACCGGCAGCGATTTGTCAACAATGCGGTTTTCGATCTGCGCCTCGAGATGGCCCCGAGGAATGTGGATCACTCCCTCAAGAGCACCCTCTGCGTACTCGTCGGGTTCGCGCACGTCAAGGATGAGGTGACCAGCAGCGATGCGCTCGGCAGCTTCATCTGTACCGATCTCAACAATCTCAGACTTCGCAGAACTGAGGAGGTCTTTAAAGGTGGCCATAACTAAATCTTACTGATTTGGTCAGGTATTGCTACCTGGAGCAAATAATTGAGGAAGGATCTCTCCAATCGACCCTCGAACGACAACATCGGCCATGTCGTCCATCTCGGTTGGCTCGGCGTTCACAATGACCACTTTCGCTCCCCTCGATTTCGCGAGAGGTACACAATTTGCGACCGGATACACACTCAGTGTCGACCCAATTGCCACCAACACATCTGCTTGCTCACTCACCTCCATCGCCCTGTCGATCACCTCAGGAATCAAGGACTGACCAAAGCTGATGGTGTCGCTCTTCACAATGCCGCCACAAAGTTCACATGCTGGGTCAGGTTCGCCATTGCGCACGCGCTGGAGCATCTCTTCCATCAAACGACGATCACCACACTCCCAGCAACGTGAATACCAAATAGTTCCGTGCACCTCGATGACCAGATCTGGATCAATCCCAGCCCGCTGGTGAAGGCCATCAATATTTTGCGTGATCAGTGCATGGAGTCGTCCGGAGCGCTCAAGATCGACCACTGCAAGGTGCCCGCGGTTTGGTTCAGCTGACCACGCGGATGCCTCAAGTCGTGATTGCCACGCTGCTCGTCGCACTTCTGGCTCTGCAAGGTAATACGAAATGTTGCTTGCCTTCTCTGCAGCAGGGTTCTTCGTCCACACGCCATTTGGGCCGCGAAAATCAGGAATTCCTGAGTCGGTCGAGATACCTGCACCGGTGAGCACGACAATCCGTTGAGCTTCATCGACAAGTCCGCACGCAGACTCAAGTTGTTCGTGATCGACTGCATCCACGTCTCTAGTGTGACGCACACTTCAGCGACGAGCGAACTGGCAGACCATCACACGAGCCCTCTCCCCCATGCCAGTCACCAAGACCGAGTGTTTGTAACTTTTCATCCGTGGGCTATCCCGCCAAGCCGAGACGTCGGACATGACCCAAAAAGCGCATATGTCGAACGGTTTTGGCTCAGCACACTCGGGCAGTCTGCACTAACAACTTCGACGAGCCCATGACGAGTGGATCCAGCGAACATGGACAACCGATTTCTCAGCGGTCGAACATCAACTCGTCAGCGCTGGCGTTGACCGGCGGGTTTCTGCAATTGCAGCAGAGAGTGTGATTACGCCGACCAGTTCGTGACTGCATCGATGAGCAGCCGCGTTCCGAAGCCAGTCGCACCCTTCGAGCGCCATGACTCATCGCCATCAACTTTCATCGGGCCGGCGATGTCTAGGTGAGCCCACGGCACATCACCAGTGAACTCCGAAAGAAAGATTGCTGCGGTGATGCAGCCGGCGTACGGACCGCCAATATTTCGCATGTCGGCCACATTTGAGTCAAGAAGTTTCCGATAACGAGCCTTCTCGAGCGGCATCTCCCAAATCGGTTCGCCCGTCGCCTCAGCGCTCTCCGAGAGTTGCTCGACAACCTTTGAGTCCGTGCCGAGCACCGCGGCAATATCGGGCCCCAACGCAGCCATCGATGCTCCGGTGAGCGTTGCGATATCGATAATTGCCTCAGGCTTATCTTCCACCGCCAGCGACAGGCCGTCAGCCAAAATGAGCCGGCCTTCTGCATCAGTGTTGTGCACCTCAACGGTCTTGCCATTGCGCATCGTCAACACGTCGCCAAGCTTCATCGCTGAACCCGATGGCATGTTGTCAGTACACACGATGTATCCAGTTACCTGATTGCGGCAGCGTAAATCTTTGAGAGCGGTCATCGTCGACAGCACTGCAGCCGCACCCGACATATCCATTTTCATGACGACATGAAAGGCGTCGCTTGGCTTCAAGCTGATACCACCCGAGTCGTACATCACTCCCTTGCCAACGAGCGCTACATGGCCTCGCGGATTTCGCGGAGAGTAAGTAAGCCTCATCAGCCGTGGCGGTTCAACACTCCCCTTGTTCACTCCGAGGAGTCCACCACAACCCATCTCTTCGAGGTCGTTCTCGCCAAACACTTCGACATCGAAACCATGCGTGGGTGCCAAATCGGTAACGATGGTCTCAAGATCACTCGCGTTGAGATGTGCGGGCGGTGTATTCGCAAGATCGCGAGCAAGGTACGTCGCCCTCGAACGAATCCGGCCCTCTCTGACACCTCTCTCGACGGCTGCCGCCCCCGACGTGACGATGGTCAATGATGCGAAACGTGGCTGAGTGTCTGGTTTTGCGGTGATTCCCGGATAGCGATATCCGGCGAGCAGCGCGCCCTCAGTGACTGCGCGCGCATCCGCGGAATTCGACGAACCCGTCGAGAGCAGGTCAAGCGCTACATCCTGGTGACGTTGAGCGTTACGCACCGCAACCGCTGCGGCGTTGCGAAGATCTTCACTCGAGGGGCGTTCGCCAACGCCGACCGCAATGACTGTCGCTCCATCTCGGCGAGGAATCGCCACAGACTGACCAACCTCACCAGCGAAACCGTGCCGTTCGAGGTCGCGTCGTGACATGCCAACCATGCGAGGCACCGCACCGGTCGAGCGAACTGCGACCGCAATCGCCGTGGCCGAGCGGGGCACCGAACGTGCCGTCACTACATCGCTAGGTGTCGAAAACGGAATAGACGTGTTTGCCATAGCCACATTGTGCACGAATAGTGAACAAACGAACATTACCGATCGATAAACAATCGCCTCCTGTGGACAGAACCGTATCGGGGAACCACACTGTCGGCATGTCTCTCAAACGACTAGGAATTCGTCTCGTCATCGCCGTACTCGCTCTGGCCACTCTTGCCGTTGGCGGGGCATGGGTATACGCCACATTCATCAACGACGCCGCTGAAGAGTTCGAAGTGGCTGATCTTGATGAGCGTCTTGACGCCAGTGCCGAGCAACCAAGCGAAGAACCACAAGACGCTGCACCCGAAGTCACCACGCAAGACGGCACCGCCGAATCCGACGTTACGCAACCTGACGAGACTGCGCAATCTGAGAACGCAACGGAAGTTGACGATGGAACCCAACTCTGGATTACCACCGAAGGCTCAGAGGTTGGCTACCGAGTCTCTGAAGTTCTCTTCGGAATTGACACCGAAGGCGTGGGCCGCACCGAAGATGTAACCGGTTCAGTCACCCTTGACGACACAACCATGACTAAGGCCGAGTTCACCGTCGACGTTGCGTCGATGAAAAGCGACGACGGTCGAAGAGATGGTCAGTTCAGAGGCCGCATCATGGAAACGCAAACATTCCCAACGGCATCTTTCGCCCTCACTAGCCCAATCGACCTTGGCGTCACCGCAACCGAAGGTGCAATTTTAGACACCACGATCTCGGGCGAACTCACAATGCACGGTGTGACAAACCCTGTGTCATTCGAGATCGCCGCGAAAATTGAAGGCAACCGCCTGGGGGTGATCGGAACAATTCCCGTCACATTTGTCGACTACGACATTGTTGACCCCTCGATCACCGGCATCACCGTCAAGCCAGAGGGTGTCATTGAGTTCGTCTTGGTATTTATCCGGCAGTGATCTCAGAGGTAGTTGGCTGACTCGCCATCCACGCCCGTTGAAGGGCGGCATATCGACCGTTGGTAATAGCGGTGAGCTCTTCGTGAGTGCCGACTTCGACCAGTCGACCCTCGTCACAGACCACAATCCGGTCTGCCCGGCGGACTGTCGACAACCGGTGGGCAACAACTATCACCGTTCGCCCTGACATCAAACGTTCGAGTGCGGCCTCGACTTCAGCTTCAGTACCGGGGTCGAGATTCGATGTCGCCTCGTCGAGCACTAGTACCGCCGGGTCGACGAGCGCAGCTCTTGCAAGCGATACCAGTTGGCGCTCACCCGCCGACAACCGTGATCCGCGCTCGCGCACCACAGTGTCGAGCCCATCGTGCATCTGCTCGAAACGATGTCGGGCGCCGATGCGGTCAAGGGCTTCCCACAACTCGTCTTCAGACGCGGACGGCTGGGCAAGACGAAGGTTGTCGGCGATCGTTCCGTTAAATAGGAATCCCTCCTGAGGCACCACCACAATCTGTGCGCGTAATGACGACAACGTGGCATCGGTCAGGCATACCCCACCAAGCGAGACCGACCCCTCGGTTGGGTCATAGAGGCGAGCAATAATCTTCGCCAACGTCGACTTGCCGGCACCAGTTGGCCCGACCAACGCAACCCGCTCGCCATGTACTACCTCAAGAGACGCATCGCGAAGAGCAGGTTGGATGGCCCCCGGATAGGTGAAACCGACCCCATCCACAATGAGTGGACCTGACGTCGGGAGGTCGACCGCTCCGTGATGTTCATCAATTTCGGGTTCGGTGTCGAGAATGTCAAACATTTTCTTCAACGAAGCCGTCGCTGCCTGCACGGTGTTGTAGAGCTGAGACAACTGCTGCACCGGTTCGAACAGGCTGGCCAACAACAACACAACGGCGACGACGGTTCCGACCGTGACGTCACCTCGACCGACGAGCCACCCTCCTGCCAAGACACCAAGCGCTGTTGCAACGACCCCACAAAATTCGACCACACCGAAATACCAGGTCGACGCCTTCACAGTTCGAAGATGAGCGCCATAGAGCCCGAGATTTGATTCGTGGAAACGGCGGCGCTGCTCATCAACTCGGGCCGATGCCTGAATCACTCGCACTCCTGCAAGATTTTCTTGAAGGGTCGACAGATTGGTGCCCACACGCTCGCGCACCTCAAGGTACGCATCGTTTGAGACCCTCTGAAATCTCATCGATGCCAACACGACGATCGGCAACACTGCGAGCGCAATCAATGTGAGTTGCCACGACATCACGAGCAGCACGCAGATCGCAACCAGCAATAAAATGCCGGCAGAAACAAATTGCAGAAGGCCCCATTGCACAAGCTCAGACATCGACTCGATATCAGCGGTCATTCGCGCAACGAGGACACCCGCCTTGTTCTCATCAAAGAACCCGAGCGACTGCCGTTGGATATGGGCGAACAGGCGAAGTCGCAACTCACGCAAAAAGCCCTCTCCCGCCCGATTGATCAGCACGTACTGACGACGTGACCCGATGTAGGCAAGCACAACTGCGAGGGCAAACCCGGCTACGGCAATACCGAGGGACGACCGATCAGCTGTTCGAATGCCGGTATCGATGCCAAATCGAACAAGCAAAGGACCAACAATGGTTGTCGATGTTGCCAGCGCAACAAACCCAACTGCAGCAAATGCAGTCCGCCAATACGGGCGCGCCAGTCGAGCCGCTCGACGGAGCACCTGACTCGCATCATCTCTCGTGAGTCGGTCGTTCGGGTCGACTCCAACACCACCCCACATCAGTTCACCACCGCCTCGGCATCACCCGGTTCGAGGGCGGCAAGCACCTCCCGATAGCGGGGCTCAGTGTCGAGTAACTTTTGGTGGTGTCCTGTCGCAATAACCCGGCCTTCATCGAGCAAGACGACGTTGTTAGCCATTGCGATGGTCCCTGGACGATGGGCAATGACCAGCGTTGTCCGGCCATCCATCACCGTTGACATCGCCGAACGAATCTCATGCTCTTTCGACGGATCAACCGCGCTCGTGGCATCGTCGAGTATGAGCACCCTAGGGTTCGAGATGATTGCTCGCGCGATCGCAATGCGTTGTCGTTGTCCGCCAGATAGCGAGTAGCCACGCTCTCCCAGCAATGTGTTGTATCCGTCTGGAAGTTCCTCGATAAACGATGCGGCACCTGCGAGCTCCGCTGCGTGCTGAATTCGACCAAACTCCGCCTCGAGATCCATCGACGGCACCGTGAACGCAATGTTCGCAGCGACGGTGTCGTGAAAGAGCAAAGTGTCTTCGAAAACGATGCCGATCGCCCGGCGCAGATCATCAACCCGCATCGATCGAAGATCAACGCCATCGAGCATCACCGAGCCGTGCTGTGGATCGTAGAACCTCAACAACAGTCTCGCCACTGTCGATTTTCCTGACCCGGTGGCGCCAACGATCGCAATCGATTGGCCGGCTTCAATAGTGAGGTCAAAACCACCAAGCACGTAGTCACCATCGCCATACGCAAACGAGACCCCATCAAATCGCACGGCCCCCACCGGATGCTCTGCCACCACCGGCAGGTCGCAAGGCTCAACCGGATCAGCAATTTCAGGCTCAACGGACAGCACCTCGTGCACTCGCTCAAGCGCGGCCGCAGCACGCTGCCCAAACGCAACCGTCATTCCAATCGATCTCAGTGGCCACACGAGCAAAGTGACAAAAAAGTTGAACGCAACAAGTTCGCCAACCGTCATCGAACCATCGATCACCCGTAAACCGCCCACTCCAAGCACTCCGACCAGGCCAACAGCGGGTAACAACTCAAGAAATGGCATGTACTTCGCCCGGATTTTGGCGGCCTGCAGCGAAACCTCGCGAATATCGTCAGCTTCCGTACTGAGGGCCTCCATGCGAACACGCTCGGCACCAAAACCTTTGACGACCCGCACCCCTGCAATCGATTCTTCAACCACTGTCGACAACTGGGCCTGCTCTGCCTGTACTGCGAGCACCGCCGGATGAATTGCATTTGAAAACAATTTTGCGGAGACGTTGACGAACGGCAACGGCAACAGCGCAACGAGAGCGAGAAGCGGGTCGAGCGAAATGAGCACACCGGTCACACCCAAAATAAGTGCGACGTGCGAGAGCGTAAGAGGGATCATCACGACAAACATCTGCACCTGGTTCAGGTCCGCTGACATGCGGCTCATCAACTGACCGGTCTGAGCATTGTCGTGATACTCGGGGTGAAGACCAAGGACATGGTCATGAATTCGCTGCCGAAGCAACGTTTCAACCATACGACTTTCCTTAAACGCAAAAAATCGCCGACCTGCTGTCAACAGACCGGTCGACAGCCCCGCACACGCGATTCCGATTGACCATTTGAAAGCAGAACCATCACCGATGATGGCGCTATCGACCGCAGATTGGGTGAGGAGCGGCACGGCAATCTTTCCGACCGTCCATGCAATGCCGAGTGCGACACCTGTCGCAATGCCCACCCATTGCGCTTTCAATAACACAATGAGATGTGACCAGTTCGTTTCGCGGACTGATTTGATGCCGGTTGCTGACGGTGCTGACTCAGCCATCAAGTATCTCTGCAATGTGCTCAGTTGGTCGCCCGATCACCGTTCGAGAGCCGTCTGACAGCAACGGACGTTGGAGAAGTTCGGGGGTGGCGAGCAAGATCTTAACGATGGCCTCGGTGTCATCGAGTTGCTCCGATGTGATGCCCATCTCGGCTAACGGCCGGTCGCGTCGCACGAGGTCTCGCGATGGCCCATCGAAGGTGGCGATCAGCATGCGGATGGTGTCAACGTCGGGTGGAGTGTCGAGGTAGTGCACGACTTCAATGTCTCGCCCATGAGCCTGATGTGCTTCGACAATCGCAAGGGCAGCTCGTGATTTCGAGCAGCGCGGATTGTGAAATAAGCGGAACTCTGACACGGCGATGACCGTATCTGAACCTCAGCCGAGATGTCGTGCGCAACACCCATTGGTCATACTCAACTCATCGCCATTACGGCCTATCAACTGCCACCATATTGCAGGGCCATGCCTAGCAACGATGACGATATTTCCTCGTCAACTGCAGCCCTCATTGGGTTACCAACTCACTTTGCTCTTCGGTCTCTCGATGCAATGCCACTTCCGAGGACATTTGAAGAGCGTTGACGTCGAAACGCTCGCCGTTCTTCCGCACTGAGCCGGAGCCCGGCCGCACGGAGCCGTCGGGCGATTTCCCTGCTTTCAACCTCGACCGCTCCATCAGCAATCAGGCGCTCGCGAAACTCCTCTGGGATGTCGTAATGGTCACCTTGAAAAGCTCGACGCTGTATCTCGTTTCGATCGGCGAAGTCGATGAGCTCTTTCACTGACGTATCACTAATGAGGTGACACCACCGGCGGCCGTTAAACCACCATCGAGCGTGATCGATTAATATCACGAGAAGCCAGTTACTAAACGATTTCTCGGGCGAGCCCCTCATGCCGAGCCTGCTCCGACACTGATCGTGCAACGATGTCTGCGACACCGTCTTCAAACGCGCCTGGGAGGACCCTCTCCGCTGTTGGCTCAGTGACCATGGCGGCAAGCGCTTCCGCAGCGGCGCGCTTCACACCCATCGAGGCATTCGTCGCTCGAACATCGAGTAGTCCGCGGAAGACGCCCGGAAACGCAAGCACATTGTTGATCTGGTTTGGATAGTCACTTCGACCAGTTGCGACCACTGCAACGTTGTCTGGCATGAATTCAGGCATGATTTCAGGCACTGGATTCGCTAACGCAAACACGACGGCGCCGTCAGCCATCGACGACACCCAATCTCGTTCAATAATTCCTGGGCCTGAGAGTCCAATGAGGACGTCCGCTCCCTCGATTGCCTCACGCGCGCCACCAGAACGATCGTTCTTATTGCCATTATCGACGAACCACTGCTTACTCGGATGAAGCCCCTCGCGGGAAGAGTTGAGGATGCCGCGAGAGTCGACTCCGATGATGTCGCCAATACCAATTTCGGCGAGCAGATGAGCGCAGGCAACACCCGCAGCACCAGTGCCTACGATCGTCACACTGAGCTCAGAGATCGGCCGGCCGATCACCTTTGCCGCATTCAACAACGCTGCGACAACGACAATCGCAGTTCCGTGCTGGTCGTCGTGAAAGATCGGGATGTCGAGCATCTCTTGGAGCCGCTCCTCAATCTCGAAGCACTCCGGAGCCTTTATGTCTTCAAGATTGATGCCACCAAACGTTGGTGCGATCGCTGCTCCAACCGCCACAACATCATCAACGGTCGGCGCGTCGACACACACCGGATACGCATCGACTCCTGCGAACTGCTTGAAGAGCACCGCCTTACCTTCCATCACAGGCATCGCCGCTTCGGGACCAATATCACCCAAACCGAGCACTGCAGTGCCGTTCGAGAGCACCGCAACTGCATTTGACCGACCCGTAAAGCGCCAGACCGCAGATGGCTCCTCTGCAATGTGGGTGGACACCCGTCCGACTCCCGGGGTGTACGCCATTGCGAGTTCATCTGGCCCAAGAAGAGCGGTGCGTGGTGAAACAACGATCTTGCCGTCGACATGAAGATCGAACGTCGTGTCAGACGACGATACCGAGTCGACGCCGTCGAGTTGCTCGACAACATTCAACACCTCGGCCTGCTGGGCGGTTCCCGAGCATGCGACTAGTGCCTCGAGCCCGCCCTCGACTGTTTCCGACGACCGAACCTCTGCGCCAATATCAGCGATGGCGGCAACCAACTGTGCAGCATCGATTCCGGGGCCGGCGATGACAAGCGATAATGCGTAACCCGTTGTCGGGCGCGTTCGTCGAACGGTCGACTCGTCATCGAAAGATGTGTCTGACTGAACATTCATGTTGTTGGGGTCCTCATTGTGGAGCCCCGGCCAGACGCTCACCGCCGGTCGGGGCGGAGCGGGCGGGAGTTGCGATTCTCAGCGAATCAGTCGGTGTCCCCGCCGGCTCCGAACCCGTACAGGTACGGCGGCGGGAATTCGCGCTGCTACAGCGGCAATCGCCGCAATTACTGCCGCCACTGGGGCGAGAGGAGCAACAGCTGCTGAAAACACTCTCGTAACATAGCGCAACAGTTTGGACCGCGCCTCATCTACTCAAAGATTCAGAGCATGCGTGAAAAGTTCTCCCGCACCCACCAACCACCTAATGTTGCGACATGAGCCAACAATTGACTGGTGAAACCACCGAGTTGCTGCAGGCAATGATTAGGAATGCCTGCGTCAACGACGGAACTCCTGACTCCGGCAAAGAAATTCGCAATGCTGACCTTCTCACCACCTTCCTTGAAGGCTCAGGGCTCGATATTCAACGTTTCGAGTCTCACCCCGGTCGAGCATCGGTTGTCGCACGCATCGAGGGGAGCGATCCCAACGCTCCCAAACTATGTCTCATGGGTCACACCGACGTTGTACCTGTGAGCCCTGAGGGTTGGGATAACGACCCGTTCGGTGGCGAACTCATCAACGGCGAGGTGTGGGGCCGAGGAGCGATCGACATGCTGAATCTCACCTCCTCTATGGCGGTGGCGTTCCGGCATCTTGCCGACTCCGGATTTACACCCACTGGTGACCTCATTTATTTCGGTGTTGCCGACGAAGAAGCCGGCGGCACTTGGGGAGCCGAATGGATGTTCGAACACCATAGCGATGTCATCGATGCCGACTATGTCCTCACCGAACTCGGTGGTTGGTCATCGGTCGACCATCACGGCCACCGAAAGATCACCATCAATGTCGGAGAAAAGGGAATTGCCTGGCGCAAACTCCGGGTTCGCGGGACCCCAGGTCACGGGTCGATGCCATGGGGCAGCGACAATGCGCTCGTCAAGGCCGCCGAGGCGGTTCGCCGGCTCGCATCATTCCGTCCCGCCACGCAGATCACCGATATATGGCGGGGACAAGTTGACGCAATGCACATTTCCGAGGAAGAGAAAGCGGTTCTCCTCGACCCGCAACAAGTGTGGGATGCCCTCGACGCGATGCCCGTGGAGGCCGCTCGAGGGTGTCACGCCCTCACCCACACGACGATCTCCCCAAATGTCATTCATCCGGTTGAGTCACAGAAGACAAACGTCATCCCTGATGTCGTTGACCTCGTTGTCGATATCCGAACCCTGCCTGGCACGACCGAGGACGAAGTCATTGCGATGATCACCGAGGCTCTGGGAGATCTCGCACCGCATGTCGAAATCGGTGAGGCCGAGCAGCAAGCTGAAGGAACACAATCTTCGATCGACACCCCGCTTTGGGATGTGATCTCTCATCAAACTCAAATCGCCTACCCGGGGGCTGAGCTACTCCCTGGCCTTGTCGTGGGTGGCACCGATGCGCGTTTCTACCGACAGCGCGGTCGTATTGGATACGGAGCTGGACTGTTCTCTCCATCGATAGACATGGCCACATTCGGGAACAGATTCCATGGCCATAACGAACGCATCGACGTCGAAAGCCTAGGTCTCGCCACCGATTTCTGGCTTGGCGTCTGCCAAGAGCTCTTGGGGTGAAAAAGAAATGACTGACCTCGAAACGATGCCCGCAACGGTCGTTCCTGAAACCGAGATCACTCCCGAGACTGAAGAACCAACCAGCGCGCACATCGTCAAAGTCGAACCGGGCGAATCTGCTGCCGCAAAAGTTCTGCAAGCACGCATTGAAGGCACCCCCCTTGAGGCCCTGTGCGGATTCGTATGGGTGCCATCTCGAGACCCAAAACAACTCCCTGTATGTCAACAATGCAAAGAGATCTACGACATGTTCAAGATCTTCAACGACGGGCTTCGCGACACTCCGAACGAATAATTTTTGACATTTTCACCCCTACGGGGTGATCGACTATAAGCACAAAAGTCGCTTGCAAACAGTGACGCAATCTGCTTGAGATATGTCGCCATGGCATCTCGAACACAACGGGAACGGCAACTGCAACGAGCTTCCACAACAGGTGTCAGTCAACGACCGCCATTTCGTTGGACGTGCCCAACTTGTGGAAGTTCAGTCGTCACACTCGTCACTGTGTCAGCTGCGCCAACGTGTTGGACGCACATCGGCGGCGGCCGGCAGATGGTTGCTGAACGAGTTCGTTTTCGCGATCTTGACCAACCGCTAAAGCAAACGCGAGAGGTTCAGAATGAACTGAGATAACGCTGATCACTCGGCGAGTGCCGCGGCAAGACAGGTTTCGATCGTGACAACTCGTTGTAACACGGCATGACAACAGACAGCGATGCATCTGGAAGGTCGACAACTCTGGTCATGTCGTCAGGCTCACGGTGAATGGTGCAGTGGCACTCCTAACGGAAATTCCGACTGGTCGATCGACCAGGAGCGGCAAGCGGCTGAAGGTGCTCTGCGATCACATTGACAACACCCTCTGAACGTTCAAGGCGACCGCGCACCACAAGGGCTGGTGCCAGCGATTCGGTACGGAACCGTTTCCAGCACCCTGCCGACACGATCACATTGATGAGCCCGGTTTCATCTTCAAGATTGATAAATGTCGTTCCGCGAGCAGTCATCGGCCGCTGCCGATGCGTCACCGTGCCAGCAACAACAACTGTCCGACCAACTTCGTGGGTCTGCAGCCCTCCTGATGTCACCACTCCAAGGTCAGAAAGTTCTTTGCGCAAAAACGCCGTCGGGTGTCCGTCAGCAGAAATGCCGGTTGACCACAAATCAGCCACCGCTTCTTCAACAGGGGTCATTCCCGGTAATCGGGGTGCAGTGACCTGGGCTGCGATGCCAGGGATCGTGCCCGATCGAGCTTGAGCGGCCGATCCTGCCAGCCAGAGGGCTTCACGACGATTAAGTCCGAGGGACTCCTCAAATGCCCCTGCTGTCGCTAATGCTTCGAGATGTGCGACCGTGATGCCGGGAACCCGTCGCACAAGGTCTTCCAACGAATCAAACATGCTGTGTTGCCGTTGCTCAACGATCTGTTCAGCGAGATCGCTGCCAAGCCCCCGCACCGACGTGAACCCGAGTCGAATAACGCTTCCACCATCTTCAAGCGTGGCTCCTTCAGCTGAAACCCCAAGATCAACCCCTCTCACCGTCACGCCATGTCGACGCGCGTCACGAACAAGGGTATGTGGAGACCAAAATCCCATCGGCTGGGCATTGAGCAATGCCGCACAGAACGCTGCAGGTTCGTGGTATTTGATCCATGCTGAGGCATAGACGAGGTAAGCAAATGACACCGAGTGCGACTCAGGAAATCCGTAATTCGCAAACGCTTTCATCTTTGTGTAGATCTCATCGGCAACGTCTCCGGTGATACCGCGCTCAGACATTCCTCGATAGAACCGCTCACGCAGACGTTCCATTCGCAACGCTGAACGTTTCGACCCCATTGCTTGTCGAAGCTCGTCAGCCTCAGCTGCACTGAAGCCGGCAACATCGATTGCCATCTGCATGAGTTGCTCCTGGAAAAGGGGAACCCCCAGTGTCTTGCCCAGCGAGTTTTCTAACAGTGGATGCAAATAGGTGACCGGTTCGAGACCATTCCGACGACGAATATACGGATGAACTGAACCACCTTGAATGGGACCCGGTCGAATCAGTGCAACTTCGACGACAAGGTCGTAAAACCGCCGAGGTTTCAGGCGGGGCAGCGTTGCCATTTGTGCCCGAGACTCCACTTGGAACACCCCGACCGTGTCAGCCCGACACAGCATTGCGTAGACCTCATCTTCTTGTGGGATCGTTGCAAGGTCGACGGTGTATCCGCAGTGCTCAGCGATGAGGTCGACCGCAAGATGTAATGCCGACAACATGCCAAGACCCAGTAGGTCAAACTTCACCAAGCCTGCAGCAGCGCAGTCGTCTTTATCCCACTGCAATACCGACCGACCCTCAGCCCTCGCCCACTCAACCGGACACACCTCGATAACCGGCCGATCACAAATCACCATGCCACCCGAATGAACACCGAGATGCCGTGGAGCGTCTTCAAGACGATGGGCAAGTTTCACTACGTCGTCAGGAATGCCAGTTTCGTGTTGATCTGCAGTCTTGAGAACGCGTTTCCATCCATCAACTCGACGCGACCACGCATCTTGACGGCCCGGGTCATGACCGAGCGCACGAGCGGCATCACGTACCGCTGACCGCGAGCGGTAGGTGATGACGTTTGCTACCTGCGCCGTGTGGTGACGGCCATATCGCGCGTACACGTACTGGATGACCTCTTCACGGCGACCCGATTCGATATCAAGGTCGATATCAGGTGGTCCGTCACGGTGAGGGGAGAGAAAGCGTTCGAATAACAGGCCAAGAGACACTGCGTCGGCAGCAGTAATACCAAGGGCATAGCAGACCGCCGAGTTTGCTGCGCTTCCGCGACCCTGACAGTAAATGTCATGTTCACGACAAAACTTCACGATGTCCCACACGACAAGGAAGTAACCTGCGAATCCCAATTGTTCGACAAGTGCGAGCTCGCGGTCAATGGTCTGCCATGCCCGCGACCTCAGCGTCATATCTTCTGCCGTTGGGGGTCGTTCCCCATAGCGCTGCCGTGCACCTTCATATGTTGCGTGGCGAAGCAACCCCATTTCGTCGAGCCCATCAGGGCACGGATACGGAGGCAGCGATGGTGCAACGAGCGACACATCGAACGCTGCTGATTGCGCAATCTCCACGGTTCGTTCGATGACGCCTGGGTAACGCTGAAAACGTCGGGCTTGTTCAACACCAGATCGCAGATATGACGCTCCGTGGGCAAAGAGTTGCTCTTCGACACCATGTAGGCCTGAGCGTCTGCCTATCGCCGCCACCGCCATTGCAAGGTCAGCATCTGCAGTGGTCGCATGCGTCACCGCATTTGCAGCGACACACTCCACCCCCGAGCGATGTGCGATCTCGACCATCGCATCGTTGCGGTGATGATCGAGAGGGTCGCCGTGATCCCAAAGCTCTACGACAACACGATCGCGTCCAAAAAAATCGATAAGGCGATCGAGTTCACGGCGAGCCGCTCGAGGCCCTTGTGCACACAATGTTGATGGCACGACACCGGTGCCATCGCCGGTCAGGACCCATGACAGGCCTTTCACATGTTCTGCTACGGCATCGAGGTTATGGCGCGGCGCACCTTTTGATCCGGCAAGTAAACCCAATGACAGTGCCCGAGAAAGACCGCTATATCCCGATGGGCCATCAGCGAGAACGACGATGCGCTTTCCGTGTTCGTCATCGGCGTCTTTCGGCAATGTGAGTTCTGTTCCAATGACCGTTGGAAGTCGCAGTGACCGTGCCGCCTCCGCAAAACGGATAACCCCGTACAGTCCGTCACGGTCACATAAACCGAGAGCATCAAGACCAAGCCGCGACGCTTCGACTGCGAGTGCCTCAGGGTGACTTGCACCCTCCAAGAATGAAAAGTGCGATCGGGCATGCAACTCGGCATAGGGAACTCGAATCCCTCTCGGCGCTGCGTGATCAACTGGTGCTTCAAACGGCTGACGTTGGCGGCTCCACGCCGGAGCGTCACCACCAGCATTCCATGCGGGACTCCCAGGGGCGCGCCCGTCACGACCCCCTTGCGATGCTCGACCCGAAAGCCGGGCTTCAAGTTCGTTCCATGTCCACTGAGGGTTTGTGAATCCCACAACATCAAGTATCGAACATATGTTCGATACTTGCAAATGGCGCGCTTGCCCTAGGTAACGAACTCTTGACGAAGACGGGTGAGTAACGCTGCGAGTCGCGGGTCACCTGCACGCCCAACTGCAGCAGACCAATCGAACCACTCGACACGCTGACTCTCATCGGGCGGTGGCGCAGGGTCGGCATCTCCCCCATCAACCAAGTACCGAAGGTCGAGGTGTGTATGCCCACGCCCTCCTTGATGAACATCGACATGAACAAGTCGAGGTCGTTCATCGGCAAATCGCACATCAAGGCCGGTTTCTTCCCGTGTCTCACGAAGTGCCGCGTCCCACGGAGATTCACCTTGCTCAACATGGCCTCCTGGTTGAAGCCACATACCTAACCGTTTGTGTTCAAGAAGCACTGTGCCCCGAGGGCCCACCACGATCGCTGAACCAGTGATGTGCACGACGTCATCACGTTGGTCAAAAGGGTTACCGCCGGCACTACGAATACGGTCGACTTCTGCAATCAATGTTGCGATTGATCGCTCTTCATCAGCGTCAGCTGCGACGTGAGCATTCACTGCTGCCAGCACTTGATTGATGAGCGCATCTGACATTTCACGTACCGTACCGTTCATCAGCCGTGAGTGCCCATGAGGTGCCATCGTTGATGCTCGACAGCGAGCAGATGTGCGCTGCCGTCTTCAAGAACTACCTGCAGTCGGGCCAACCGACGCCGGCGGCGTTCATCCCACCAACGCTCAATGAGTGGCCACGGGCCAGCCCATGCCACCACACGATGGGATCGGCCACCGATCACAACGCGCACCGGGTCTGAAGTCATTTCGCCCCGGCCACTCACACCAACCGACTCACCACGATCGTTTACTACTTCGATACAAACTTCATCTGTTGGCACGATGACCGGGGCGGGTCGGACGACTGATCCAGGCCACGGAGCGAGCACATCGACATGGTGATCACCGTCAACGACTGTGGCCGGAAACCACCCGTAACGGTCTTCTGGTAGACGACCCCCAATCGGTAGTGGGACTCGAACGCCTTCTGGTCCGCACAGTGTGACAAGACGAGCGACTGCTCGAGAGGCTCGACCGTCAGCTTCACTCGCCCCACCCCAGAACCCGTGCTGGACACCATCATCAGGACGTACCGAGGTGATGGAGATTCGAATAACGATGACTCCTGCGCTCACCGACGAGGGCTCGTTGACCCACGAATCGAGTTGCCATCTCACTCGATCAACAATCGCTGCTGCCGTAAACCCTTCTGATCGATACCAATGGCGTTCACTGCGCTCTGAATGCTCTGTCTCGGCAGTCACGGTCATGCGAGTGCACACCAGACCTTCAATCGAAAGTTCGTGTACCAGTTCTGAAGCCAGTTCGCGGGCGGTGAACACCACTGGTGTGACCGTAAGAAGGGGTTCATCAAAGCGGCGTTCACGTTCTGGTAATTGCGATGGGGTAATCGACGAGAGTGGGCGTTCATCAGCGCCGGTTGCGACCCGGTATGCCCGCACCCCTGGCAAACCAAAACGGCCAAGTACATCTCGCTGGTCAAGAGCGGCAAGATCGCCAACCGTGTTGATGCCAAGCCGTTCGAATAACTCAACGAGATCGATTGACATCTCACCGATGGCGTGAAACCAGCGCAAGCTCATTGTGGTGAACGCTGCAGCAGTTCGACCTGGCTCGACGATCACTTGATGACCTGTGACCCCTGAGCGTCGGGCAGCTATTGCAGATGCCGCTCGGCCATCTGCGACCCCAATGCCGATCGGGATTTCTTCTCCTAACTGTGTTGCGACAACAGATCGAACATGGTCGACGACGGACTGTTCACCCCCGAAATACCGGGTTGGGCCGCGCATATCAAGACACAGACTTCCTGGCTCTAGCAATTCGACTAGCGGAATGATGTCAGCTACCGCTGATACCACGCGTTCAAACGACTGCACTTCAGCCACATAATCACGTGGAACCACCGTTGCATTTGGGCAAGTTCGCAACGCCACTCGTTTGCGATCACCTGTACGAACTCCGGCTCCACGTGCGGTGGTGCAGGCGGCAACCACTCGATGCTGGTCAAAGACGATCAGCGGGCCATCAATGGGCGCAACTGCTTGGACTGGCCATTCTGGGCACCACAGTGTCAGCACCCGTGGCACCGACGAGGTCACACCACCCGAAGCCGCCATCGACACTCCTCGTCATCATCGACTGTGGCGCCAGCTGTGTCATCGTCTACATCACTGACTGCATCGTTGATCTGCCCGACCCGCACATCAACCACAGATGGCAAATGCATCTCTGAGCGAAGAGGCCGAGGTGATCTACGGCCTGTCGCCGACACAGTGAGATGTCGGGCGAGAAGGCGACCAACACCCCAGCCAATTCCTTCCCAGCGCATGTTGCTACCAATCAGCGCGACATCGCCAAGCGACACGGCGTCGCGTACCCCAACCTCATCGGCGTCGTCGATCACAATGAGAGTGACGCCTTTTGCGCGAATACGTTGCGAAATTCGACGAGCCAGTGCCCCCCGATAGCGATATGCCGGAATGAGTACGACGTCGAATCCGTCAAACACAGCCGACAGCACATTCGCCGGATCATCACCGGTCGTCACACCAATCACCCGATGCAATGGGATGCCAAATTCGGCAATTGCTTCTGGGGACACTTGTTCAAGATCGACCACTGCAAGCCACGACCCCACCGTGACTGCGCGCTCAACCAACCCAAGAGCAATCGAATACGCAGCAACACCATGACAAACCACTACTTGGCCACGCAATAACCCATGAGGGAGGATCTCGGCGTAGGCCTCCGACAATGGCAGAGCACTATCGGCTCGCGTCAACGAAGCTGCAGACTGGAGATGAGGTGATTCAAGAGCGAGTGACATCACCTACAACTTTATCGAACAGGTGTTCGATTATTCCATGCTGGCAAATCGGCCGTCTTTCAAGGTCGGCTTCCCCGACGCACTGCTGCCGGGGCAAACTGGAAGCGTGACCACTAACAACCGTTCACTTCCCCGAATTCTCACACTGATGGGGTCTGGTGAAACCGCTCCGACGATGGTCAGCACACACCGTCGATTAGCCGCTTCGCTCGCTAACGGTCCTTCAACTGTTCGCTCCATGGTGAACGCTGCCCTACTCGACACCCCCTACGGCTTTCAAGAAAACGCTTCAGAACTCGCTGAGCGCGCGGTCCACTACTTCTCTGAGTCTGTTGATGTCGACCTCCGCATCGGAGGTCTGACATCGCTGAGCACCGCAAATTCACTCGACCGAGAACGCGGTCTCGAGTTGCTCCGAACCAGTGACTACCTCTTCGCTGGACCGGGCTCACCCACCTATGCACTTCGCGAATGGGCGAACACCGATGTACCCAACATCATTTCCAACAAACTTGATCAGGGAGGCATCGTCGTCTTCGCTTCCGCCGCAGCGCTGACAATCGGTGCCTACACGGTTCCTGTGTACGAAATTTATAAGTGTGGCCACGACCCCTACTGGCTTGATGGCCTCAACATCCTTGGCAATATCGGTGTTGATGCTGTCGTCATTCCTCACTACGACAATGCCGAGGGCGGTCACCACGACACGCGTTTCTGCTACCTCGGAGAGCGACGCCTTCGACTCATGGAACAGGAACTTCCTGCTGATCACTACGTGCTCGGGGTCGATGAGCACACAGGTCTCATCTTGAACCTTGAAGAAGGATCTGCCGAAGTGGTCGGCAACGGCACTCTCACCATACGTATCGATGGTCAATCACAAACATTCCCTTCGGGGACCACCCTCGACCTCGCATTCCTCGTCACACCAGATGGTGACGCAGCATCACCGGCACCGACACAAACCCCTCCGCCTGCACCAACCGAATCCCCCACGAGTGACACCCCATCAGATACGTCACTTGGGGACACCACCAATCGATGCCTTGCAGATTTCAATACTGCGATCGACAGCGGTGACGCCGATCAAGCACTTCGTGCAGTTCTCGAACTCGAAGAGGCGATTACTGCCTGGTCGGCCGACACTCTCCAAAGCGACGACGCAGACCGGGCACGAGCGACATTACGTTCGATGATCACTCGACTTGGGGATGCGGCCATCAAAGGACTCGATGACCCCACCCTTGTCAGGGCTCCACTAGTGGAGGCATTGCTCGAAATTCGTGCACTTGCGAGAAGCGAAAAACGATTTGACCTGTCTGATCTCATCCGAGATCGACTTGATGCAGCAGAAATCGACGTCAAAGACACCGCAGAAGGCGCCGAGTGGAGCCTGCGAAACGAGGGTTAGGTTCGGCTAGGCCGTGCGACTGCGCGTCGCATGATCTCGCACCATGTCGAGCACTTGGCTGACATCTCGCCCTGGAACAAGAGCCTCATCAAGATCGGTATCAGGAGTATTCATCACCGCCCGTCCGCCGGTAACAACAAGCGTTCCGGGGTGTGACGATCGAATCTCTTTCGTCACTTCAACAGCGGCCGGGAATGATTCCACATGCGAGACCGAGAGCAACACCGCAACCGCACCTGTCTCTTCCACCACCTGAAGAAACGAACTCGCCGGTGAGTCAGATCCCAAATCAACCACCGACCAACCATCAGCTCGGACAAGATCCGAAATCACTGCGCTCGGGATCGAGTGTTGTTCACCAAAGGGTGAGCCCACAACGATGGTTCCTCGTGAGCGGCCCCGACGGTTGAGTTGAGGACCTAACCGCCCAAGGAGTCGTTGCACGACGACAGTTGCTCGGTGTTCATCGGCGACACCAAGCTCCCCTGCTGCCCAACGCGCACCAATCGATTCCATTGCATCAGCGATGAAGTCCGTGTATACACGATCAACGGGAGACCCTGCGGCCATTGCTGCTTCAATAACTCCCCAAGCACCCTCCACATCGCCGGCGATTAACCGCGCTTCAAGACGGGACGCCCAGGGCGCATTTCGAGCCGGACTCTTCGCTGACGACCGGCCAACAGGAACGCTGTCACGAGCGGCAAATTGCTCGAGGTCACTCGTCGCTACACGCCACCCAGATGAGGTGCGAGAGGCCTGTAATTGGCCATGACGCACGTAACGATACGCCGTCATATAATGCACGCCGAGGCGCTCAGCGGCCTCATGTAAAGTAACGTGCGTTTCGCCCACGTCATCCAACGCTAGGAACGTTTTTCGAACTCTGCGTGACTGTGCTGGGCTTTAGCGTTAACCGTTTTTTGCGGCCCAGCGTTCTTTTGCGGCTTTGCTGCGCTCGAGAAGATGCGCCGGCACTCGTTGAGCTGCTGCCGATAACTCTTCGCCACCTTCGCCAGAAGTCACAGGGGCTGCAGCTTCCTCGGGTTGTGCGTCATCAAATGAAGGGGGCTCTACACCCGGAAGCCAATATTGGTAAAGATTCGTAACGACGTCGCCGAGACCATCGCCTGTGCTTCCTCGAGAAAGTTCAACTGTCACGATGTTGGAGTACACGTGAACTGAATCGACGCCGCCGTGATCGATGAGGCGCCGTGCAAGAACTGCACTCGGTCGATCTCCTCGAGCTTCCTCAACGGTGCTGAAGCGCTCATGGCCCTGGCCAGAAAGTGTTCTATTGAGTTCGAACCTCAGCGTGCCTGGCTGACTCGATGCCTTTTCTGTGACGCCCACGAGTTGTCCCATACCTTCATCAAACTATCGCAGTTCAACCCCTTCAACCTTGCCCAAAATGATCTGCTTTACGTCAATTGCTGCCGTCGCAGTGAGCAGGAGCGTGATGCGGGTAAAACACGCGCGACGCGATGAAGGGTGAGCAGAGCATTCGAAGGTGCTGTCTCGCTCAACAACTCTGTTGGCGACGTTCACGTACGCCGGCACTGAGACGGCGAAGAAATCTGAGGACCACGTGATTGTCATCGGCCACCATGACGATGTCGAACGATTTGCTGCCTCGGACTGATCGTCCACACGAGTACGCAGCATCCTCTCGTGATAACTACGTTGACTCGCATGTCATCGAAAGTTCGCTGTGTTTCTTCGTCAATTCATGTTTCAGCAACGCCTGCCGAGGTATTTGCGATGTTGTCTGACCCTGATCAGCACCGCCTGTTCGACGGTTCAGGCATGGTTGGATCGAGTCGTGCTGGAAGTTCGTCGCTTGAGTTGGGGTCGAAGTTCGGTATGAACATGAAACTTGGTCCTATTCCCTATCGAATGAACAACACCGTCGTTGAATTTGACCAAGATCGCCTCATTGCATGGGCTCATATCGGTGGCCACAGGTGGCGCTACGAGCTTGAACCAGATGGAGATGGCACTCGTGTGACTGAATCGTTTGATTGGTCAACCTCTAAGGCACCATGGTTCATTGAACTCATGAACTATCCGACCCGAAATCAGAAGGCAATTGTCTCCACGCTTGAGCGCCTGCAGAACTTGCTCGCCGAGAGCGCTCGTGTCTGACGCTGTCCACGTCTATTGGAGACCAGGATGCCCCTTCTGTTCGATTCTGCGCCGTGGACTCGAAAAGCGGGGCATTGCAACCGTCGAGCACGACATCTGGTCTGACGAGGAAGCCGCCGAAGTTGTTCGAAGTTTTGCTCGTGGTAATGAAACCGTCCCCACGGTAGTTATTGGCGATATGGGATTTGTAAATCCAACAGCAGGTGCAATCGAACAGTATTTGAGGGAACACGCACCGAATCTTCTTTCCCGATGATTAGTGCTGTTGTCGGCTCCGCCTGAGATTCGTCCGTAAGCGATAAGCACCAGTGGCTACCCTCGCCTAGACAGGTTTTGAGGTATCGGCTCAGGCCGCGAAACTTCTGAGCCGAAAATTATGGGTGAGAAGTCCGAGGAAGAATATCGAGACGCTTGCGAGCGCCATTGTCGCTCCTGCTGCCGTTCTGCTGTGGTAACTGATGAGTAGTCCAACTACGGCTGCGAACGCCCCCAAAATTATGGAAAGCGCGATTATTCTGGGGACACTTTTGACCAACAACGACGCAGTTGTGGGGGGAGCGATCAAGAATGCGAACACGAGTAACGATCCAACTGTCTCAAATGAGTTCACAACGGTCAGGGCTGTCATCGCAAGCAAAGCAAAATGAGCTAGTCGGGGCGAGAATCCGGCAATCTTCGCTTGTGCGGGGTCGAAGGTCGCCATGGACAATGCCCGGTGCCCGATCGTCACAAAAAGGATCGATACCACAGCGAATATGCCAGATCTGATAATTCCTTCCTGATTTACTGCAGTAATCGAGCCAAACAGGAAGCGATTCAGATCGCCAAATCCACCACGTGCAGACATGAGCACAACTGCGAGTGACAGAAACCCAACGCAAAGAATTCCCAATGAAACATCATCAGGTAGCGGTGACGTCGCGCGGATGATGTTGACACCTGAAACCATCACAAAGGCGGCCACTATGGCACCAATCTGCGGATTCACGCTCAGCGCCCATGCAATCGCAATCCCTGGAAGTACGCCTTGAGCTAGGGCGTCGCCTAAAAAGGTGAGTCCTCGAAGAACTACCCAGGTACCAACAATTGACGACGCCACGACGGTGAAAAGAGAACCCAAAAGGGCGTCTCTCATGATCCCGCTCTCCATGAAAGGACTGAACCACCAAGCGACCGGGTCGGTCAACCACGTCATTCGAAGAATCCTATGTCAAGCACTCAACCTTCGTGACAAGCACTCAGTTACTTAGACCTGCAACAATCCGGTCAACGTTAGTCCTCATCATGGTGAGGTAATCGGCTCCAATTTCAGGATCCTCCACAAGGGCGCCTGTAAGAAGAGGAACCGCCTGAATCCCGTCCAGCCGATCAGCAAATGCTTGCGCATCCGCGGAACTCGCCTGGAGGTCATAGAAGATTGCTGTCACTCCAGTTTCCTGGACTTTCTCTGCAAGTTCGGCGAGATCTGCTGGGTTTGCCTCAGCAAGAGTGCTTGTCGCTGGAAGGATCGTTCCAAGAACGGTGAACCCATAACGGTCAGCGAAGTACCCGAAGGCGTCATGGTTGGTCACAAGGAGGCGGCTATCTGGCTCAATTGCTGAGACAGCTGCTGCGATCTCTTCATCAAGTGCTGTCAATTCCTCTGCATAAGCTGTTGCGCAAGCTTCGACGCTTTCTGGCCAGCCTGCTTCCACTGCAGCTGAAGCAATACCTCTTACTGCTTCCGCCACCACAACTGGATCAAGCCAGAAGTGCGGGTCGCCAGCTGAATGGTCGTGGCCGTGATCGTCGTGGTCGGCGTG
>DLTS01000009.1 GCA_002501485.1 Acidimicrobiaceae bacterium UBA7830 | reverse complement strand
CACTCCAATTGTCGCGGTCGTCGGGCGACAAGCAGAAGACGGCATCACTCTCGCCCTCACAGGTGTCGCGTCGCATCCGGTGGTAGCCCGGTCAATCGACGACATCAATCAACTCATTCCCATCGACGACTTCCGCGGATCGAGCGAATATCGCCATCACCTGGCCGTCACATTGGGCGAGCGTGTGTTAGGAGACCTGTCATGAAATCGATTTTGCTGACTCTTAATGGCAAACAGATCACGGGGAACTGCGAGGTTCACGAGACGCTTCGGACCTTCTTGCGCTCGCAGGGAATGTTCAGCGTTCACTACGGGTCAGATAGCGGTGAAACCGGAGCCGGGGCTGTGCTGCTCGACGGCGAACTCGTCAGTAGCGATGTCGTCCTCGCAGTACAGGCCAATGGTCATACCATCACCACTGTTGAAGCTCTGAATACTGAGGCCGAGCTTCACCCGATCCAAGCCGCCTTCGTTGCGGCAGGCGCATTTCAGTCGGGTTATTCAGCCGGCGCAATGGTGCTAGGCACTCTTGCGCTTCTCGAGAAGAATCCGGCGCCAACCGACGCACAAATTCGAGACATGCTGTCGGGAATACTCGACCGGGAAACCGCATATGTGAAGCCGGTCGAAGCGATCCATAGGGCAGCGGCGGTGATACGCGGCGAACAGACAGAAGCATTTGCGCCCCTCATCGTTCCACCGCTTACTCAGCAGGGCGAGCCAGCCGAATACGACCCAAGCGACCGTGCGCCAACAACCTCAGCAGCAGTACCACGCGTCATTCCATCCCGTGATGTGCCTGAAATGGCAGTTGTTGGTAAACCGGAAATCAAGGTCGATGCGATTCGGCTTGCAAAAGGTAACCCTGCATTTACCGATGACATCGAGATGCGCAACATGCTCTATGCAAAGGTGCTACGGAGTCCTCATGCGCACGCTCGAATCACCAACATTGATGATTCCGCTGCCCGGGCACTGGCAGGAGTTCACGAGATTCTCCACTACCAGAACACGCCTCGAGTGAAATACGCATCTGGCGGACAGTCGTGGCCTAATCCTCATCCTCATGATCAGGTGAGTTTCGATGACAAAGTCCGCCATGTCGGTGATCGTGTTGCCGTTGTGGCTGCGGAAACACCTGAGATCGCAGCACATGCGTGCACCCTGATTGACGTCAGTTACGAGCCGCTCCCAGCGATTCTCGATGAACGAGACGCGATGGCTGATGGAGCGGTGGTGATTCATGACGAACCTGACACGCTCGAGATTCACGATCGAGAGAGAAACATCGTTCATCACATCGCCGCCCGTCGAAATGACCCCGATGCGGCTGTCGAGCACGCCACAGAAAATGGCCATCACGTTTTTACTCAGACCTTCCGGGTGCACCAAGTGCAGCAATGTCCGATCGAGCCGCACATTTCAATTGCCTGGCTAGACGAAGACGAACGCCTCGTCATTCGAACCGCCACCCAAGTTCCATTTCACGCTCGACGAATGGTGGCTCCACTACTCGATCGAGACATCAAAGACATTCGCGTCGTGAAGCCACGCATTGGCGGAGGGTTCGGCGCTAAGCAAGAGATGCTCATCGAAGACATTGTTGGGCATCTTGCGCAGGCAACTCGGCGACCTGTTCGACTGGAACTTGATCGCTCAGAGGAGTTCATTGCGAGCCGAACTCGCCACCCTCAGACGTTGACCTTCACGACCGTTGTCGATGACGAAGGAAAACTGGTCTCACAAGACCTCTACATCATTGGTAACACCGGCCCATACGGCACCCACGGGTACACCGTTCAGACGGTCGCAGGTCTCCGTGGCCTCACCCAGTACAACGCGCCAAACAAACGTTTTCGTTGTGATGTCGTGTACACGAATATCCCTGTTCCGGGCGCGTATCGGGGCTACGGCGCGCCACAGGCTGAGTTTGCTCTCGAGGCCCATATGGATGACATTGCTGCTGAACTCGGGTTCGACTGCATCGAGTTCAAACGCAAAAACTGGCTACGTCTTGGCGATGAACTCAACATCGCTCCGCACCTTGGCGAGCGCGCGGCAAGCGATGGAGAACTTGACGAATATCCACGAGTGCTTTCGACAGGACTTGAGGAATGTGTTGCACAGGCGCTCAGAGAAATCGGCTGGCATCGTCGTGAGGATCAAGCCTGGCGTGAACCATCTGACCGCCCCAATATTCGTAGAGGGCTCGGCTTTGCCTACTGCATGCATGGCACCGCAATTCCGTTTCTTGATATGGGTGGATGTTCCATCAAGCTCAACGATGACGGTTCATTCAATATGCTCGTTGGCGCAACCGATCTTGGCACCGGCGCAGACACGGTCCTCGGGCAAATTGCTGCTGAAGTTCTTGGTGTTCCGCTTGACGACATCAAGGTGTATTCAAGTGACACCGACATGACCCCTTTCGATACAGGGGCGTACGCCTCGTCAACGACATACATCTCTGGCACCGCGGCTCTCCGCGCAGCTGAGGCCGCCCGTGAACGTATTAAAGAACGCGCGGCCATGCTCCTCGGTGTGGAGCAGCCATGTTCCATCGAACTGCGTGACCGGCGGGCCTACGCACCCGATGGTCGCTCGGTCTCAATGGAAGACATTGCGCTCGATTCTTTGCATACACAAGAACAAGAACAGATCATGGGTACAGCGTCGTATGTATCGCCTGAATGCCCTCCGCCGTTCGCTGCACAGGTCATCGAGGTTGAGGTCGATATCGATACGGGTCAGGTGACCGTGGTGAAGATGGCGATGGCCGTTGACTGTGGCGTTGCGATCAACCCCGTGACGGCATCTGGTCAGGTAGAGGGCGGAATGTTGCAAGCACTCGGGTACGCACATTGCGAAGAGTACGCATTTGACGAAAACGGAAAGATGCTGAACGACTCATTTGGGCCATACCACATCTACCGAGCCGATGAAATGCCTGAGACGACGGTGTACCTCGTTCAGACAATGGAAGACAGCGGCCCATTCGGAGCGAAGGCGGTAGCGGAAATCCCGAAGGACGGCGTCGCTCCAGCCCTCCGACATGCCATCCAAAATGCCGTCGGTGTCTCGATGAACGAAATCCCGTTTACCCCAGAACGCGTCTGGCGGGCTATCAAGGCCTCCGAGTAAGTCCCGACGCACATGATTATTCAACCCGACTGGTTGGTTGCCTCCGGCGAGGAGGTCAGTGCGAACACTGCTGTTCGGGTGCATGACGGGGTCATCACTCACGTGGCGCCACCGGGAGAACTCGTCGCTCAGTTCCCTGATGACGAGATCGTCGACGCATCCGGCTGCGCCCTCCTCCCTGGATTCGTCAATTCTCACGTCCATCTCTACGGCACGCTTGCTCACGGAATCGTGATCGAATCACCACCAACAGGTTTTGAAAGTTTTCTCGATGACTACTGGTGGCCCCAAGTCGAAGATCGTCTTGATCAGGAGATGATTGGTGCCGCTACAGAATGGGTGTGCGCCGAAATGTTACGAAGTGGCACTACCACCTTTTTTGATATTTGTGAGGCACCCGGGGCTCTGTCAGGTGTCCTCGACGTCGAAGCCGACCATGCGAGCCGTGCAGGCATGCGAGGCATATTTAGTTTTGAGGCAACAGAGCGATCGGGCCAAGAAATCGCCGAACGCTCCCTTCGCGAGAATCTTGACTTCATCGACGCCCACCAAGATGATGCATTGATATCTGGGGCGATGTCGTGGCACACCGTATTTACGTGCTCGCCGCAATTCATTGAGCGAGCAGCAGATGAAGCGAGGGTGCGATCAACTTGGTACCACGCACATTGCAATGAGGGAACACACGAGGGCAACTGGGCGCGGGAGAACCATGGCATGGACACCATGGCCTTTTATCGTGAACTCGGGGTTGCAGATCGGTCGTTTCTCGCCAGCCAATGCGTGCAGATGACCGACTCAGAACTCGCCATCATCGCTGATACCGGAACACGAGTCAGCCATATGCCGCTCTCAAACTGCGAAGTTGGGGGAGGCATTGCGCCAATCGCTGAACTCCTGGCAAAAGGCGTCACTGTCGGCCTCGGCACCGATGGTTACGTCAACGACATGTACGAAGTCATGCGCGGAGCATTTTGGCTGCAAAAAGCACGACTCCGTGATCCATCGACTCTTCCCGCCCATAGTGTCCTTCACATGGCAACCGAAGGTGGCGCCCAGGCCCTCGGGCTCGACTACCTCGGTCGAATCGAACCAGGCTGGACCGCTGATCTCCAGCTCGTCAATTGTGACTTCCCTACGCCGATAGACGCTTCGACAATCTGTGATCAGTTGGTGCTTTGGCGAAGCGGTCATCACGTTCGCGATGTGATGGTGGCCGGTGAATGGCGGGTACGAAATGGCGAGGTTCTCGGAGTTGATGTTGACCGAGCCCGTAGGCGCGTTGTTGAGGAAGCGAGCCGCCTGTGGGGTCGTTAGACCTGATCCGACAGGCGGTCGACACCGCCTCAGCTGGTGGCAAGGCTGCGATTGCGACAGTGGTCCGCACCGACCGATCGGTGCCCAGACGCATTGGCGCGGCGATGCTCATCCGTGACGACGGAAGCCGGTCGGGAACCGTTGGCGGAGGCGAAATGGAATCAAGGGTGGTTGATGTGGCGATGGAGGCAATGACTGACGGTCAACCTCGCTTGCTCACCTATCGGCTTGTCGACCCTTCCAGTGGAGACCCTGGTGTGTGCGGAGGCGAGATGGACGTCTACGTTGAGCCGTATATGAATACCGCTTCACTTCTCATCATCGGTGCCGGTCATGTCGGACGTGCTGTCTGCGAGCTTGCGCAATGGAGTGGATGGGACGTTCACCTCTGGGACGACCGCCCCGAAACACTCGAAGAACTCGATGACGCCGTCACATCTCATGGTGGTGAGCTTTCTCAGGCGCTCACGGAGATTCCACTCGACGCTCGGTCAGTGATCGTGATGGTCACTCGGAACGTTCCTCTCGATGTTGAACTCATTCCCGCCGTCGTGAAACAACCTGCTGCCTACATTGGCCTAATGGGAAGTGCTCGCAGATGGTCGACAACGAAGAAGCTTCTCATCGATGCCGGGTGCAGTGAGGCCGAGACTTCCAGGATTTCCACGCCGATCGGTCTGGAAATTGGCGCCGAGACCCCTGAGCAAATCGCAATCAGCATCATGGCTGAGGTCGTTCGTGCAACCAGCACCAGATGACATCGTCCTTGTACGAGGCGGGGGAGATATTGCAACTGGCGTGGTATGGCGCCTTCATCATGCTGGATTTCGAGTTGTCGTAGCCGAGCTGCCTGAACCACTCACCATTCGACGCACCGTTGCGGTTTCTTCAGCGGTCGTCTCAGGACATATCGAGATCGAAGGTCTCACGGCTCGGCGTTGTGAGGATGAATCATCGGTTTGCTCCTGTTGGGGCCTTGGCGAAATCCCCGTTGTAGTGGCACCCACCCTTGGCGATCTGCCGCTCTCACAGCCGATGAGCAGCATCATTGACTGCCGTTTGGCAAAACAGCCCCTTGATTCATCTATCGCCGATGCTGACATCGTGATCGCGCTTGGACCAGGGTTCACCGTTGGCACGCACTGCCATGCGGTCATAGAGACGATGCGGGGACACCGCCTTGGACGAGCTCTATTTTCGGGCATGGCAGAGGCAAATACAGGCAACCCCGGAGAAATCGAAGGGAAATCGGCTGCGAGAGTGATCCGGGCGCCACAGGCTGGTCGTATTGACTGGACATCAAAAATTGGTGACTGGGTCGAAGAGGGCACTGTGCTTGGCGAGGTAGTCGCAACGACACAATCGCCAGTTCATGCCCCGTTCACCGGCATGGTGAGAGGACTCATCACCCCCGGTTCGCAGGTCGCCGCAGGGCTGAAGATTGCCGACATTGACCCCCGACATGACCCGGAGGCCTGCCTCCAGATCTCTGATAAAGCGCTTGCAATCGGCGGCGGAGTCGTTGAAGCACTGCATCGCCTCAGTGTTCGATCATGATTCCGATCCCGAGTAGGAGACTGGCTACGGCGCTCAATCTCAGCCAGCGAGAACTTCTCGCACTCGTCGGTGGTGGCGGCAAAACGACTCTGCTATTTCAACTCGCGCGATCCCTGAAGAGGCGCACGATCGTGACGACAACCACGAAGATGGGGGAGCGCCAAACGGGAGGACTTGAGGTGATTGAAGATCCATTTACAAGGCCCCTTGAGTTGTGGGACGGAACTTCACCGGTGTTCGTGCGCTCAGGAGTCAAAGACGGTAAATCTATTGGTGTGCGTCCACCTCTTTGCGACGACTGGTTTAGCGACCACTCTCTTTGCGATGTTGTGCTGGTTGAAGCAGATGGCGCACGTCGTCGCCCCTTCAAGGCCCCCGCGAATTTCGAGCCTGTGCTTCCCGATCAGACGACCACTGTTCTTGCGGTCATCGGAGCCGACGCGCTCGGACGTGTCATTGCCGATCAATGCCACCGACCGCTGAGGGTTGCGGCCGCAGCCGGTTGCAACCCCTACGAACGGCTCACTCCGGCTCGGGCGGCCACGGTTCTTACCTCGCCGTTTGGCTCATTCAAAGGGTGTTCGACACAGGCGCGAAAGGTCGTCGTCATCACCAAAGTTCCGTCAGAGGATAATGACCCGATCACCTCTGAACTGGTTGAAGAACTCGTTGACGCTCTCACGCCGAACAACGAGGTCGTATCGATTGAATTCGAACATGTTGAGTAGCGTTTCGGCGTGGTCTCCTTAGCGCTCAACATCATTCCAGATGGCCCCATTGAAGAGGTGATTGACCTTGCTCAAGTTGCCGAGAATTCTGGCTACAGCACATGCCGGTTGTACGACGAGGGCCTCGCCACTCACGATGTCTACGTGGTCTCAACCGCAGTCGCCTTAGCGACCTCGTCAATGCTCGTAGGCCCTGGAATCACGAACCCGTTCACCCGGCACCCGGGACAGACCGCAGCTGCTCATGCGAGCCTCGCCGAACTGAGCGGCGGGCGAGCTGTGGCCGGCTTTGGAGCCGGCGGCTCCCTCACCCTTGACGCACTCGGCCTGTCGCGCTCACGCCCGGTGGTCTCGCTGCGAGAACTCATCAGAATTTGCAGGGGATTGTGGGCTGGCGAGCAGATCGACTTCGAGGGCGACACAGTGCACCTTCACCATGCGAGCTTGGCCCGCCCATACCAAGACATTCCGATCTGGCTCGCTGGGCGTGGGCCTCGAGTGCTGTCACTCGGGGGAGAGTTAGCCGATGGCGTCATTCTTGATTTTCTCCATGAGACAACCCTTTCCGCGTCGGTTGACATCGTTCGCAATGGGGCAGCCATGTCCGGAAACTCGGTCGATCTGTCTTACTCAACATCGATTGTGATGACCGATGATGATCTCGAGGCCGTTCGCCCACATATGACGTACCGGCTTTGTGACTCGCCCGCTGACGTCCGCGAGCAGATCGGCATGACCGATGAACATGTTGATCGAGTGCGGAGTGCCATGGCAGGTGGTCTTCACGAAGCGGCGCAATATGTTTCTGATGAGTGGGTGTTGCCGTTCGTTATTCATGGCTCTGAAGCCGAATGCAGGGCCCAACTGAGTGAACTTATTGAGACTCACACGTTGACCGAATTCATGCTTCCTGTGTTTGAAATGGACAATCCACGCAACTACGTCGAACGGGTTGGAAGGATATTTGACCAGTGCTGAAAAGTGTTGTGACGTGGCGTCACCATTGACCACGGGCTTCGAGTACCGACTTCAGTGTCTCAGGTTGATCGGTCATCAGGCCGTCGACACCGAGATCGAGAAGGCGAGTCATTTCCTCGGCATCATCGATTGTCCAGACATGAACCTGAAGACCACGTCGGTGAGCTCTCGAAACAAATCGCTCCGTCACTAATGGAAGCTTTCCAGCGGTCGGTGGAACTTGCGCAGCGAAAACCCCTTTAGGGATAGGAGCCCCCGCGGTGAGTCTGGTTGTCTCAACCGGCCCCAGGCTTGTACACACCCGACCGCCGAAAGCTTTGCGAACTGCTCGCAGGCGACGATCGCTGAAGCTTCCCACACAGATCCGATCGAGACAATCACGCTCGCTGAGCAGAGTGATCAATGGTTGCAGCGCTTCATCTGATTTGCAGTCAACATTGATTCGAGCATCAGGAAATGCATCGAGCAGATCGGTGAACTGTGGAATTGGGTGTGTGCCATCGACTTGAGCCTCGCTCACCTCATCCCAGCTCAGGTCGTTGATTTTGCCTTTAATTCCGCACGTTCGCGCAAGGTCAGCATCGTGAAATGCAACGAGCACGCCGTCGCTGGTGAGGTGAACATCGGTCTCGAGAAAGGTGTAACCGAGATCAACGGCATGTTGAAATGCTGCGAGCGTATTTTCGGGCGCTTCGCTCATGCCGCCCCGATGGGCGAATGCAAGCACACCCTCCCAATCAAGAAACGGGTGTGGAGCCGCTGGCCTATCTGTCGCCATCAAATGCTTCGCCCTGCAGCAGCCCAGTATTCGTCTTTAAGTAGGCGCTTATATAGCTTGCCTGTTGGGTGTCGGGGGAGTTCTGCCCTGAAATCGACTGATCGTGGACACTTGACGTCAGCGAGCTGTTCACGACAGAACCGAATGAGCTCACGTTCGAGGTGGCCTGCTGCTGTTTCGTCAGCTGGCATTTCAACTGGCTGAACCACGGCCTTCACTTCTTCCCCAAAGTCATCATTTGGAATGCCAAACACGGCAACATCAATGACCGATGGGTGGGTGACAAGAAGGTTTTCTGACTCCTGGGGGTAAACGTTCACACCACCTGTGATGATCATGTAAGCCTTGCGATCGGTAAGGAACACAAAACCATCATCATCGACGTAGCCGACGTCACCAAGTGTGCTCCAACCTTTTGGATGCCGTGAGCCCGCAGTCTTTTCGGGGTCGTTGTGATACTCAAACGTTCCTCCGGCCTCGAAATAAATTGTTCCAGATTCCCCGGTAGGTACTTCTTCACCGTCCTCTCCAACAACGTGAACGACGCAATTGAGAGGAGAACCAACAGTGCCTGGGTGGGCGAGCCAGCCCTCACTGTTGCAATACACAAACCCATTGCCCTCGGTGCCGGCGTAGTACTCGTGAATGACAGGCCCCCACCACTCAATCATTTGATGCTTGACCGAGACCGGACAGGGTGCAGCTGCGTGAACCGCAGCCTCAATCGTTGACACGTCGTATTTTGCCCGCACTTCGGGGTCGAGTTTCAACATGCGAACGAACATCGTCGGCACGAGTTGCGAATGGGTGACCTTGTACTGGTCAACATATTTGAGGTAGTCCTCTGCGTCGAAGTGTTCCATCAATACAACTGTCGCCCCAATGGCTTGCGTGGCGAGGCAGAACCGAAGTGGGGCGGCGTGGTACATGGGCGCCGGCGAAAGGTACACCTTTGTTGCATCCATTCCGAACAACAACTGTTGCAATGCCTCGATGCTGCTCGCCCATTCTTCAAGAGCGACATCGGGCAGTGAGGGGAACACGCCTTTGGGTCGACCGGTAGTTCCCGACGAATACAACATGTCACGCCCGGCAATACGATTTACAAGCGGCTGGTCGCTTGCTCCTGCAACGGCGTCTTCGTACGAGCCGTGGCCGTCGATCGTCCCACCGATCATCAAACGCAAATTCACATTCGGCGTTTCGTCAAAGACCTCAGCGGCTTGCTCTGCTTTGTACATCGACGTAATGAAGGCCTTCGCTCCGCAGTCATTCATGATGTAGGCGAGTTCATCTGAGGTGAGGCGAGATGAGGCCGCTGTGTAGACGACTCCGGCGTAATGGCACCCCCAGAGCACCTCAAGAAAATGGGGGTTATTCTCCATGCAGATCGCAACATGATCGCCTGCCTCAATGCCAGCGCTACGAAGGACGTGGCTAAGGCGATTAGCCGCTGCATCTAATTCAGCAAACGTCTGGGCTTCACCGCTGCCGGCCATGATGAGGGCGGGTTTATTGGGTTGGGTTGCGAGATGTGAACCGGGGAACATCCCCGAAAACTAGTCCGTCATCGCCGATTCGCCGAAACGCACGAAACAGGGGCGACGGTGCCGATGGTTATTTCGGATTCGTAGCTGGGGGAGCTGCTTGCAATGAGATCCGTTTGCAGTTTTCTTCGATGAGTTGACCAGCGCGAAGCAGCGGATCTTCATCTACATATCGCCCCTCAGCGTCGAAATTTTCGTCGGAGATTGTTGTCGATACCGCTGCTGAGCCTGTGCTTTCGACTCGATTACCGGTCATTGCAAGTGCAGCAGCCGTGAGATCACGTTCGATTGCGCCGCCTGCGATGAGCCCAGCCGAAAGGTATTTCAATGCAACATCTGTGAGAGAGGTTGAGTCATCGATGTCTTGAAGCTCGAGACACCATTCCGGAGCTGGTGTTGGATTGCCGCGGGGGTCTGTGGTGATTGTCAGATTGGTACTGGCTGTTATTGCGGTGGCGTCAAGGTCGGACGATCGATTCTGCTCTCGCAACAGTGCGAGTCCAACCGAGACGATTGCCACGATCAGTACTGCCCACCGCCAGAGTCCCGTCATTTATGCACCTGACCGAATGAGGACTCCAAGCACGAGAGCGGTGAGCGCGAACACGAGACCGAGTGCCCCACCAATCGCTTTGGCCGCCCTTGATGAACTCGTTGAGTGAATCGCTGCTGCAGCGCCGCTGAGCAACACCGAAAGAACCTTCAGCATCGTTGCTACTTGATAGCCACTTGTGGTTGAACCGACGTCAACCGCTAGGAGAGACCACATTCCGGTTGCGAGTGCAATGAAGAACGCAGGCCACGCCACCCGAGCAAATCCTTGCGCAACGAGGGGCAGGGCATCGCGATGATCGGACCGCAGCGTTGGCACAATTGCGGCCACTACGAGTTGGCCTCCAACCCAGATGGCGACTGCTGCGATGTGAAGTGAAAGTCGAATTGTGTCGAATAATGGGGTTAACGAATTCACTGCGTTGCCTCATCGAGAGATGCAAGTACGGCACTTGCAGAGAGTGAGCGATCATCCATCTTTGGACTTGCGAGCACACCGCCTCCGAGAAGGACAGTCGATGCAGATTCAATTGCGGCCTGCAGATCTCGAATGTTGCGTGGGGGAGGAAAATATTCATCTTCTTCGGTCACGCGGACAAGTTCGATCCCATTGGACGGGGCTAGGCGCTCGAGTACCTCTCGCACGAGCTGTTCCGGGGCTGAAGCCCCTGCAGTGACGCCAACAACACCTTGTAGGTCTTCGGAGAGCTCCTCGGCGGTGTTCACTCGGACAACATGCTGACAACCTGCGTCTATTGCAAGACGCGCAAGGGCAGTGGTGTTCGACGAGTTAGCAGAGCCAATGACAACAATCGCGTCGCAGCGCTCTGCCATCGCAAGAAGCGAGCTTTGTCGGTTAGTGGTTGCGAAGCAAAGGTCGCTTCGTCCGGGCGTCCACACATCAGGAAAACGCTCCTTGACCCGAACGGCGACTCCCTCCCAGTCACGGTGAGACAGGGTGGTTTGTGCCAGAAGTGCAATGGCGCCATCGTGATGCGGCAGTGAATTAACTTCAGCAACGCTTTCAACCCGGTCGATGGCGTCAGGAGCAACCGCCATTGTGCCAACGGCTTCCTCGTGGCCCTCATGTCCGACATAAACTATGCGATAACCCTTGGCGGCACGAACCTTCACTTCATGGTGCACCTTGGTGACGAGCGGACATACAGAGTCGACGACAAACGACCCTCGTCGGCGAGCACTGGTGACAACTTCCGGGGCTGAGCCATGAGCTGACAGCATGATGGGACGTCCCGCTGGAACCTCGTCGATATCGTCCACAAAATGGACGCCTTGTGAGCGAAATGCGTCGACCACAATCTGATTGTGGACGATCTCGTGGTAGCAGTAGACCGGTGGGTCAAACGCCCGCACCATCCACGCAAGTGCCTTGATCGCCATTTCGACTCCAGCACAAAAGCCACGGGGCTCGGCAAGCAAAACGCGGTCAACTGCCATGGTGTTGTCAGGCTAGCCGGGGTGCAGCAGAGGTAGCCTCTTCATCTCGTATGTCATCGCAGTCTCATAGCCGATCGCGAACCGAGGGTCTTCTTATTACGGGAGTCCTCGACGATTCGCCTGCCGCGCATGCTGGAGCGCGCGTCGGCGACGAGATCACCGCAGTCGACGGAGTGATGCCCAGAGACATCATCGAATGGCAGTGGGCAATTGATGTTAGTAATCCGAGTATTTCGATCACGCGCGGCGGTCTCGAGCAAGAACTTGATATCGACAAACCTGAAGGGGCTTCTCTCGGCATCGAGATCGAAAGTGCCGTCTTTGATCGAGTGCGAACATGCGATAACCACTGCGAATTCTGCTTTATTCATCAACTTCCAAAGGGTATGCGGAGAAGCCTGTATCTAAAGGATGATGATTATCGACTGAGTTTCCTATTCGGAAATTTCACCACCCTCACCCGATTCACCGAAAGCGATCTTGAACGCGTCATCGACGAGCGACTCTCACCGCTTCATGTGAGTATCCATGCCATCGATCCGTTTGATCGTTCAAGGATGTTGAAGAACCCGCGTGGAGGAATGAGCCTTCGATGGTTGCGGGCCATTCTTGACGCGGGTATCGAAGTTCGTGGGCAGATCGTGGTGTGCCCAGGCGTGAATGACGGTGAAATCCTTGAGCGCACAATGCTTGGCGTCGCAGATTCATTTTCTGATCTTGCATCGGTTGCTGTGGTTCCACTCGGGGTCTCCAAGTTCAACAGCGAAGCAGCAATGCGGGTCCACACCTCTGAGGAGGCAAGCAATGTGCTCTCTGTTGTACTCCAATGGCAAACGCTCTTCGAGCAACTTGTCGGTCACAAAATGGTCTTCGCTGCCGACGAATATTTCCTCATGGCCGAGGAACCATTTCCCGCCCTAGATGACTACGGCCACTGCGATATGCACGAAGACGGGATCGGAATGGCAGCAACGTTTGCCACTGAATTCCTCAACGAGTCAGCATCGGAAACTGGTCCTCGAAGAGGATTCTTCGCATCTGTCGACGTTGGCCAACTGACGAACCCAGCTGCGTACACGGGGTTGCGCTCCACACCTGTAGCCATAACAGCGTCGCCTAAGCGTAAATTTTACGCCGTCACCGTATTGACTGGAGCTATGGGCGCGAAAGTGATTGGGCCATTGATTGACAGGTCGAATAGCCCGCTCGATGTGACCGTACTCGCCGTCGAGAACACCTACTTTGGGGGGAACACAGGGGTAACCGGGCTCCTAACCGGCACCGACCTTTGCAAAGCCCTTTCCGATGCCGATCCAAGTCGTCGCTACGTCTTACCAGATGTGTGTTTATCTGATGCAGGACAATTTCTCGATGGCCTCTCGGTAGATGATCTCCCAGTGCCGGTAGACGTCATTCCTACTCATGGCCACGCTCTTCGGGAAGCATTGGGTCTCACATGATGACGGAGAACACCGACTTGCCAACGGTTGTGGTCGTTGGCCGCCCAAACGTCGGGAAATCAACGCTCTTCAATCGCATCGCAGGAGAGCAGGTTGCAATTACTGAAGATCGTCCTGGTATCACCCGAGATAGAAAAGAACTTGAAGCCGAGTGGCTTGGAGTGCCATTCACCATTGTCGATACCGGGGGCTGGATGCCCGGAGGAGATGAACTCGACGAGAAAGTAAGTCGACAGGTTGAAGCTGCAGTCAGTTCTGCCGATGTCGTGTTGCTGGCCG
>DLTS01000025.1:22619-33321 GCA_002501485.1 Acidimicrobiaceae bacterium UBA7830 | reverse complement strand
TTTGAAGGAAAGATCGCCGCTGCCCGATTCGCCCGAGAAAACAATATTCCTTGCCTCGGCCTTTGTCTCGGTTTGCATGCGATGACGGTTGAATTCGCTCGAGATGTTGCAGGACTCGATGAAGCGAACTCGACAGAATTTGAGGCATCGAGTCGTCACCCAGTGATCGACCTCATGCACGATCAGCGAGAGGTTACAGATCTCGGTGGCACAATGCGTCTGGGGGCGTACTACGCAGTGTTAACCCCAGGTTCGAAGGTGCATGAATCGTATGGCGAACCGGTGGTGAGCGAGCGACACCGCCATCGCTACGAGTTCAATCCTGCATATCGCTCTCGGCTGGAAGAGGCTGGCCTCGTCTGTAGCGGAGTGTCTCCCGATCGTCGACTCGTCGAATTCATCGAGTTACCTGATCACCCGTTCTGGGTGGCAACTCAGGCTCACCCTGAGTTCAAGAGTCGCCCAGATCGTCCGCATCCGCTGTTCCGCGACTTGGTTGGTTCTGCAATGGAGCGCGCCGAGAGCAATGAAAAGAGCGACGCGAGAGTGACGTAATGGCGGAGTTCCGTCATAAAGGTGACCGCCTTGTACACGAAGGTGGCGTGTGGAATGTTGTCGTCGGATCATTTCTCGATCCCCACGGAGAGTCATTTACCCGCGACATCGTCCGATCACCTGGCTCGGTTGCGGTGCTTCCGTTGATGTTCGACCCAGAGGGTGTGCCGTCCGTGGTCCTGCTTCGGCAGTATCGGCCAACGTACGGAGAGTTCATTTATGAAGTGCCAGCAGGCATGCGAGATGTGCCGGGAGAGCCAATTGTGATCACGGCGCAGCGTGAATTGCTTGAGGAGGTTGGCCTTACCGCGCAGAAGTTACAGCACATCTTCTCGATGAAACCGTCCCCGGGTATGACCGATGCTGTCACAGAGTTGTTTCTCGCAACTGGCTGCACGCAAGGTGTTCCTGAGCGGCAAGGTCCTGAAGAAGAACACATGGAAGTTCATCACTTACCTATGGAACAAGCGCTGACGATGATCGATGAGGGTGAGATCACTGATGCCAAAACAGTGACTGCTCTGTTGCTGGTGAATCGACTGCTCTTGCAACGGGACAGTGCTCACTAGTGAATACACCCGCATCGATCACTGCGACACTTCCACTTGAGGTCGAGGACTTCTTGCTGTGGTTGACAACAGAACGCGGCCGTAGTGCAAACACGGTCGTGGCGTATCGGCGCGACCTCATGAAGTATGTCGTCTTTCTTGCGGAGCACCACGAAACCCCTCTATCAGTAGGTGACGAGCTGATCGCGTCGTTTATTGCGTCTCGAGAGTTCCAAGGTGCAGCACCCACCTCGATAGCGAGAAACCTTGCAGCGGTGAGAATGCTTCACCGGTTTTTGGTCACCGAAGGGCTTCGATCAGATGACCCGACGAATCGTCTTGATGGAGTCAAGGTTCCGTCAGGCATTCCGAAGCCACTTGATGAGCAGTCGGTGATCAAACTCCTCGAGGCGTGTTCAGCGGGTGACCCGGTTTCTCGCCGAGACCGCGCGATTCTCGAGTTGATGTACGCCACCGGGGCCCGCGTGGGTGAGGTGGTGGGACTGTCCACCTCTGCAATTGACTTTGATAGTCAACTTGTGCGACTGCTCGGCAAAGGCTCGAAAGAGCGCATCGTTCCGTTCGGCACCAGCGCTCTGTTGGCTCTTGAAGACTGGTTCGGACCCCAAGGGCGTGCGCAGCTCGTTCCTAGGCAGTGGCGTCACCGAGATGATGCTGAGGCAGTTTTTTTAAATAGACGTGGAGGCCGTATTTCTCGACAAGGCATTTGGTTGGTGATCAAAAGTGCCGGTGAACGAGCTGGCATCACAGAACACCTCTCTCCGCATGTGTTACGCCATTCGTGTGCAACCCACCTCCTTGATCACGGAGCCGATCTTCGAATCGTGCAAGAGATGTTGGGCCATGCCACGATTTCAACCACGCAGCTCTACACCCGAGTGAGCCAAGAACGGCTATGGGAGTCGTACGTAGCAGCGCATCCGCGAGCGAAGCGGCGGTCGTGAAACAGATTCTGCACCTGATTCGCCGAACATGGTGGTCGCTGCATCCCGTCGAAATTTCGGCTGAGGAGATGGCGCTCGTCAGGGAGACACTTGCCGAAGGAGAACTCTTGCTCTGGTCTCGGATGTGTCGTGCTGATCGATCCCATTCGGTGATGGTCGCTCGTCGCTTTACTGCTGCTGAGCCTCATGCACCACAGGATGCTCTTGCAGGAGTGTTCCTTCACGATGTTGGAAAGACGGTTTCGGGGTTATCGGTCCCTCTGCGCATCGTTGCAACATTGGTGGGGCCAAGAACGAAGCGATTCGCCAGCTACCACGATCATGAGCGAATTGGTGCTCAACTACTCTGCGAGGCAGGAAGCTCTTTTCTTACTTTAGAAACGGTACTTGGGCGCGGGCGGTGGGGATCTGCACTACGCCTTGCTGATGATGTCTAGGCAAAGCGCCTCTACCGCAGAAGAACTCGGCTGCGGGCGGTGACCGTGAACGCTCGGATGATCATCCAGAGCGCCAGAAGGGCCCAAATTTTCGAAAGACCTGGCCCGGTACGAATCGACTCAGAAAAGAGGGTAAGAGCCATGATCACCGTGTGAGCGAACGCGGCGAGACCCAGAAATCTGCTGTCTGAGAGACCGATGAGGACCCCATCGCCAGCGAACGCGATCGCTCCAGGGATAAGAGCTATTGCGAGAAAACGTAGCCCATCGGTTGCCGCCAATTTCACAGACTGATCGGCAGTAAAAAGGCTGGGTAGTGTTTGTGCAAAAACGAAGATGATTATGGCAAATCCAACTCCTAATACTCCGCTCCAGAAATACACACGGCTTGACACTCGTCGTTGATGCTCGAGGTGCCCCGAACCGCGCGACTCTCCGAGCAGAGTATGTGCTGGAATGGAAATCGAATCAAGGCATAGCACCAGGAGGACGAATACTCCATTGACGATCTGGTGAGCGGCGAGAACAGCATCTCCGCTCCGAGCGGCAAGCACGGTTGAAGCGGTGACAATCGCAAGCATGGAGAACACGCGTACGCCGAGGTGGCCACCTACTCTGAGCAGATCGCGCGCAACGGCGCTCTGCACTGAGAATCGACGGCCTATTTGAAGATGTGGTCTTGCGATGATGACAAGCCAGATGGCGCCCAGGTACTGCGCAATCACCGTCGATACTGCTGAGCCAGTAATTGACAAACCCGCCAAAAATACGAGTGGAATCTCGATTGCTGCGTTGATGATGTTGCTCACCATCAGCACGACGAAGGGTCGTCGATAGTCAGCATGGCCCCGCAGCACACCTTGGGCTGCGACCATGACAACGACTGCTGGCAGCCCAAATGCCGCAACCGTAAGATATCGAATGCCGTGCGACGTGGTCTCTGGGCCGGCACCGAGAAGAGAAACTATCGACGAGGCCAAAGAAACGAGTGCGACGCACGCCAACAGGCCGAGGCCGAGGCCAAGCAAGAGTGCATGTTGAGCAAACGCGCCGGAGCGGGCCACGTTCTGTGCACCTCGAGCGCTGGCAATGCGCTCAGTCGTTCCGTATGCGAGGAAATTCGTTCCGGCAACGATCACTGCCAAAATGGTCCCTGCGGCGGCCAGGCCGGCGAGTTCTTCTGCACCGACGCGACCGATGATGGCCGTGTCCGTTGCGACATACAGCGGTTCGACAGCGAGTGTTCCGAGTGCAGGAAGAGCGAGACGGAAGAGTCGCCGATCAACGTGTTGTCGACTCAGCGAAGAAGGAGTCCCTTCAGCGCAGGAGGAGCCCAATAGCTTCGTACGCTCTGCTCAATGTTGAGGCGGCTTGCTGTTGCGCTTTGCTAGCGCCGATATTGAGCAATCGTTGCAGTTCACCCGGGTCGTTCATCAACTCGCGATACCGGTGCTGAATTGGCTCAAGCATTGCAATCACTGACGAGGCGGCGTCAGCCTTTAACGGACCATATTGGGTGTACTCCTCGGCGAGGTTTGCAGGGGTACCACCTCCTGCTGCAGCAAGAATGTCAAGAAGATTCGATACTCCGGGCTTTTCCGTCACGCTGTACCGAACTTCAGATTCAGAGTCGGTCACTGCTCGCTTGAACTTCTTTTCAATTGTTTTCGGATCATCTAGCAGGAAAACACATCCTGCATCCGAGTCGGTAGATTTCGACATTTTCGATGTTGGAGCTTGTAGATCCATTACTCGGGCACCAGCGGCTGGGGTCACCGCCTCGGGTATTACGAATGTCTCCCCGAATCGACTATTGAAACGAATTGCAATATCTCGGGTGATTTCGATGTGTTGCCGTTGGTCATCCCCGACGGGCACTTCATTTGCGTCGTACAACAAAATATCGGCCGCTTGAAGAGCTGGATATGTGAAGAGACCTGCCGCAACGAAGTCGGTTTCGCGTTTTGCTGACTTGTCCTTGAACTGAGTCATGCGAGAGAGTTCCCCGAATGAGACCGTGCATTCCATCACCCATCCAAGTTGTGAATGCTCAGGCACGTGACTTTGCACAAAGATCGTCGCAACATCCGGATCTAAACCGATCGCGAACAACATCGCGGCAAGACTCACTGTTGACTCACCAACTACGCCAGATTCGGTTGTAACTGTCAACGCGTGTAGGTCGACGATGCCGTGATACACGTCTTTTTCGTGTTGGCCATTCACCCAATTGCGAAGAGCACCAAGATAATTGCCGAGGTGGACATCGCCGGTCGGTTGAATGCACGAAAGAACTCGAGTCACATCGACAGGCTACCTGTGGAGGGTCGCAGTAACGGAATGGGTTTGGGCACTAGCGTAAGGACGTGGCATTTGCTGTTGAGACACCGGTGTACGAGGGGCCGTTTGACCTCTTGCTCCAGCTGATCCTCAAGGAGCAAGTCGACCTCTACGAAGTTGACTTGGCAGGAATTGTCGACGGCTATTTAGTCGAAGTAGAGCGCTTGCAAGCACTTGACCTTGAGGTGGCAACCGAGTTCTTGCTTATCGCCGCCACACTCGTAGAGCTCAAAACCCGCCGGTTACTTCCCGGGCACGATGATGGTGACCTTGATGAAGAGCTTGCGTTCTGGTCGGAGCGAGATCTCCTACTTGCCAGACTGCTCGAATGCAAGACATTTAAAGATGTCGCTCGGGTGCTCAATGCGCTGTCCGAACAGGCCGACCTGTGCTTCCCTCGACGAACTGGCGCAGATGAACGATTCGCTGGGCTCATGCCTGACCTGCTCGAGGGAGTCTCGATTCGCCGCTTTCAGAGTGCTGCTATTCGGGCGCTCACACCCAAACCTGAACCAATCGTCGATCTCTTCCATGTTTCTCCGATAAGGATCACAGTGGCTGAAGCGGTCGATGAGCTTCTTGCTGAACTACCAATTGTTGGCCGTATCAATTTCAAGCGCCTCACTGCAGACTTGGTTGAGCGAGTGGAGGTCATCGTTCGTTTTCTCGCCGTGCTCGAGCTGTTCAAGCAAGGAATCGTTGACATCGAGCAATTCACTCAATTTGGCGAGATCGACATTGTCTGGGTAGGAGACGCTGACACCGACCTACTGGTTCTCGCAATCGATGATTACGAGGGTTAGCTATGCACGAACAAGACTCGCCCTATCTTCACGCAGCGATCGAAGCCATCGTTATTGTGGCAATGGAGCCGGTACCGGTTGAACTGCTTGCGCAACTCCTCGAACGGCCGCTTTCTGACATTGAAGCGGCCTGTGAAGCTCTTGCCGCTGAATATAGTGAACGACATTCAGGCTTTGAACTAATCGAAGTAGCGGGAGGCTATCGATACCAATCGGTTGCTGAACTTGCCCCGTATGTTGAACGCTTCTTACTAGATGAGCAAAGGACACGACTCTCAGGAGCCGCCCTTGAAACCCTTGCGATCATCGCTTATAAACAGCCAATCAGTCGTGGTCAAATCGCATCGATCAGGGGTGTTGACCCTGATGGGGTGTTACGAACGCTTACTGCGAGGGGATACATCGATGCCGTCGGCCATGATGACGGCCCGGGTCAGGCAATTTTGTACGGAACCACCACAACGTTTTGCGAGAAACTAGGAATTGCAAGTCTCGAGGACTTGCCATCAATCGCCGAGTTCATTCCTGACGCAGATGTCGTGGAGGCGCTTGAGCATGGTCTGCGCATTGAACCGCCAAGCGAATCTGCTCCAGGCTGAGAGTTAGTCCAATATGGTTGATGAGGTCCCCTGGTTTCTCGAAGATGCCGACGAACCTGGTGGCGAGCGGCAGGGGGAACGCCTTCAAAAGGTGTTAGCGCAGCGTGGCTGGGGGAGTCGTCGAACCTGTGAGATCTTGATTTCGGAGGGTCGCGTCACGGTGAACGATGTGGTCGCTGAGCTTGGGTGTCGGGTTGATGTCGATGATGACGTTGTTTGCGTTGATGGTGTTCCGGTTGGTATTAAGCCTGATCTCGTCTACTACCTGTTGAACAAGCCAGATGGAGTGGTGACGACAGCATCTGATCCTCAAGGTCGCCCTACGGCGCTGTCACTTGTGCCTGAGTGTCCTGGGCTTCATGCTGTTGGCAGGCTCGATATGGCAACCGAAGGGCTCCTTCTTTTGACCACTGACGGAAATCTCACCCACGCCGTGACACACCCGTCTAAAGGGGTCGAGAAGGAATATCTTGTGCAAGTGGATAACTCTCTCTCATCGGGAGCACTCCGAGCCCTTCGGGATGGAGTGGAGCTTGACGATGGAATGACCGCACCAGCGCGAGTTTCACAACCTGAGCCAGGGGTTGTTCGCATCGTCATTCATGAGGGACGAAATCGACAAGTACGGCGAATGTTCGACGCAGTTGGACATCGCGTGCAACGGCTCATCCGTATTCGCATCGGTCCGATCCGTGATAACAAACTCGCTCCGGGTGACTGGCGGAAGATGTCGTCGTCGGAAGTCATCGAACTGAGTAAAGCCTGCGGCCTTGAACGATACGCTCAACGCCCGTGAATACTGTTGATCACACGCGCACGGCGAACGTTGTGGGTCTTGGCCTCATTGGAGGTTCTATTGCGCTTGCCCTGCGCGAGCGAGGCTGGCATGTGCGTGGGAGTGACCTTGATGACGTAGTGAGTCGTCGTGCAGAACACGAGGGCATCATTTCTGAAATTGGCCTCGATCTGGAGGCGGATATCACCGTCGTGGCGGTTCCAGTCACAGCAAGTGTTGGCGTCGTGAGGCAGATGCTAGAAACGACGTCAGGTGTCGTGACTGACGTCGGATCTGTGAAGGCACCAATCTGTGAATCAATCCACGACAAGCGCTTCATTGGCGGGCACCCAATGGCAGGCAGTGAACTCGAAGGTCTTGATGGAGCTGATCCTCACATGTTCGATGGTGCGATTTGGGTTTTGACCCCCGACCTTGAGGCTGACGACGAAAATTTTGCAGTCGTCGCATCATTGGTACGTGAATTGGGATCTGAAGTCGTCGCACTTTCCCCAACCGAACACGACCGACTTGTTGCCGTTGTCAGCCATCTGCCACACCTCACAGCCGCGTCATTGATGTCGCTCGCTCAAGACCGATCCGAAGAGCACGCTTCGCTGCTCCGTCTCGCTGCGGGTGGCTTCAGAGATATGACCCGTATTGCAAGTGGATCACCACGTATCTGGATTGATATTTGCCAAGAGAACCGTACTGCGATTCTCGAAGCAATCGATGACCTCAATGCAGCGCTCAAGAATGTGCGAAGTTTTATCGAAGCCGAAGAGAAAACTTCATTAGAGAGCATGCTTCAGAGGGCTCGAGAATCAAGAGCTAATCTTCCAGGTCGTGTGACTGACCCGTCATCGCTCTCTGAGGTGCGTATTCGCATTCCAGATCGTGCAGGTGCTGCAGCCGAGGTGTTCACCCTTGCCGCTGAGCTCGGCGTCAACATCGCCAATTTCGAGGTTGTTCACCTTGCCGAAGGTAACCGTGGTGTCGCTGTCGTTCTCGTCGATTCAGGGGTGGTCGACATGTTTCGCGGTGGTCTCATCGCCCGTGGCTTCCGGCCAACCGTGAGTGCCCTGACATGACATTTCGGTGTACCCCGGTTGAGCGCCCGTTCCACTCCAAAGTTCGCGTTCCAGGGTCGAAAAGCATTGCGAACCGTGCTCTCATTTGCGCTGCTCTTAGTGAGGGAAGATCAACGCTTCAAAATCTTCCTGACGGTGATGACACCAGCGCCATGCTGTCGGGCCTCAGTGCCCTTGGGGTCGAGGTGGTTCTCTCGGGTTCGTCCGCAGAGGTCGTGCGAACTAGAGCGTTGCAATCTGGGACGATTCACGCCGAACTCGCAGGGACGACCTCACGCTTCTTGACGGCGCTTGCAGCGACGTCTGGTAGCAACATCTCTATCGACGGGCACGAGCGCTTGAGGCGGCGTCCGATAGGTCCCTTGCTAGCTGCCCTTAGGTCACTGGGTGCGCGGATCGCTGATCAAGACGGCGGATTGCCGCTGACTGTTAATGGCCCACTTCATGGGGGAGCGGTATCAATTGATGCGACGACATCGAGCCAATTCATTTCTTCGCTGATGATGATCGGCCCGGCGCTGCCAGAGGGCCTCGAGATCACTTTGCAGGGACAGCCGATCTCGCAACCGTACGTAGAATTGACAGCCTCGGTCATGGGGCTGTTTGGAGTGTCAGTTGAGATTTCACAAGGCTCCATCCGCATTGAACCGCAGGAGTATTCGGCGACATCCGTCACCATCGAACCGGACGCCTCATCGGCGTCGTATCCGCTCGCAATAGCAGCGCTAACGGGTTCAACCCTGATCATTGAAGACTTCGGGTCCGCGTCTCTACAGGGTGATAGTCAGATTGTTGACATTCTGAAAATGATGAACGTCGAGATCGACTGGACGCCTCGTTCCACCAAGCTGACATCGAATGGAAGTGATCTCGAGGGCATCGACATCGATATGTCAGAGATATCTGACTTGGTGCCAACCGTTGCTGCGCTTGCGTGCTTCGCCACAAGTCCTACCCGAATCCGTGGCGTGGGTTTTATCAGAAGCAAAGAGAGTGACCGGATCGGAGATCTTGCGGCCGAATTACTGAAATTCGGTTCCGATGTCGTTGAACACGACGATGGTCTCACTATTTCTCCCGCGGAACTCACTGGTGCAACCGTCGAAACTCATGATGATCACCGACTCGCAATGGCGTTCTCAATAATTGGTGCACGCGTTCCGGGCACCGTTATCACCAATCCAGGGGTGACGTCGAAGAGTTGGCCTTCCTACTGGGAAGATCTAAACAAGATGACGCTCGTTGTATGAAGATTTACAGGTTGGAGCCCCTTACTTCCCTTCGCTGCTGGAAATAGTCTCCTACTTGATTCAGCGAGAGCACCGTGATTGAGAGAGCTAGCGACGGCCACACCACCTGCGCAACATTGATCTTGATGTCGCGACGAGCTTGGTTGATCATGTTGCCCCAAGTGGCTGTTGGTAGTTGAACACTCAGTCCGAGGAAGGACAGCGAGCCCTCCACCACCACGACGAAGGCCGCGGCCACCATGGCGTAAGCCATCAGCGTGGGTAGCACGTTAGGGATCACTTCTCTGAAGAGAATCCGACTCGGCTTTGTTCCGATCGCACGTGCGGCGGTTACGAATTCTCGAGAAGAAATTGCGAGCGAATTTGCCCGCGCAACTCTTGTATAAGCGGGTATTGAGAGAATACCGATTACTGCGCTGATCACGAAAAGATTGCGAACCTCGAAGATGGAAACGAGAGCGAGCAGTAGCACGAGGGCAGGAAATGCGAGAATCACGTCGACCGAAGCCATCACTATCGTCTCTGTGCGCCCTCGAACGAAACCAACTAGTGAACCTAAAAATCCACCGATGATAATCCCGCACGCTGCAGAGACGACCACGACGACTAGCGATACCCACCCGCCGTGCACGATTCGAGCGAAAGTGTCTCGAGCAATCGCATCGGTTCCTAGCCAGTGAGCAGTCGAGATTCCTTCGATTGGCTCCCCACTCCCAAATGTAGCTGTTGCGGGATCGAAGCCGTTTGTCTGAAAGTTTGGATTTTGCAAGGGGAGTGACCCGCTCAGTAACCCGGTGTCAATCTTGGCGTATATGGCGCCAAAGACAACTAGAAGTAGCCATGTAGATGCCATTTTCACTCGTAGAGGCATGGCCCCTATCACTTCACGAAGTGTTGCTTTTTTGGGAGTGGTAGTGACCGACGAGATTGTTGAAGAAGAGACGTTGCTGAGCCTGTCCCGTGGAAATTCTGGAATTTCGTTTGTGGTGTTGATGTTCGACATCCTCAGGCCTTACGAATTCTTGGGTCGATAACAGCGTAGAAAAGGTCAACAATTGTGTTAATCACGACGTAAGCCGTTGCGATGAAGACCGTGATGCCCTGAATTACGATGATGTCGCGTTGATTTATTGCATTAATAAGCCTGAATCCGATACCTGGTATCGCAAATAGAGTCTCAATGATGACCGTGCCGCCCAAGAGTGCACCGAAGTTAATTCCGACGATGGTCATGAGGCTCAGAGAGCTAGGTCTAAGCGCATGGCGAATGAGGATAAACCGATCAGAAAGACCTTTTGAGCGAGCTGCAAGAATGTAATTTTCCTGCAGTGTTGCGATC
>DLTS01000025.1:0-22312 GCA_002501485.1 Acidimicrobiaceae bacterium UBA7830 | reverse complement strand
TCTTTCCTGCAGTGTTGCGATCATGTCCGATCGCACGAGCCGAGAAAATATAGCCATCTGAGTCATGGCGAGAGCGGACGCTGGGAGTATCGCAGTCTTAAGATTTTCGATGAGCCCGTCTTTGCTGATGCGATTCCAGTTTGAAGCTGGGAGCCATCCGAGTTGAACGGAAAACAGCCAAATGAAAAAGATACCGACGATAAAGTTCGGAACTGAGAGGGCAATCTGAACACCTGCGGATGTCGTCGTATCCTGCCACTTCCCCCGTTTATAAGCGCCGAGGACGCCAATCGGAATTGCAAGTACGAGTGCCATGATGATCGCCATGAATGCCAATTGTGCAGTCACCGGCAGCCGCTGGGCGATCGTACTACTCACATCTTGATCGGTGATGTAACTCTGCCCTAGGTCACCGGTCACAGTGTTTCCAAGCCAATTCACGTAACGGAGAAGGAATGGATCATCAAGACCGAGGTCCGCCCGAATTTGTGCCACAACCTCGGGGTCACGCACTGAGTCGACCCCGAGGATGGCATTCACCGGATCTCCGGGAAGGAGAGCTGTCATTGAGAACGTGAGAAAAGTCACTGCTAAAAGCGTTGCTATGAGGCGAACGAGCCTTGCGACAATGACTTTTCCCATAACTCTCCCTCCCGGAACCGATGTGGTTATTTAGGAAGCGATAAACACTTCGGCCCAGCGGCCTTCCGCACTCGGGAAGCCAATACCGAGCTCACCAGATGGCACATGCCAGCTATTTAGACCAAGAACGTTGGTCTCGGTTCCAATTGCAGTCGCAGTGTGACCGGAGTAATACACCGGCACCTGATCTGCAAACTCAAGCATGATGGATTCGTAAAGCCCATAGCGGGTTGCGAAGTCATCTGTCTTGGTTGCGGCTACTGCTGCCTGGAATGCTGTTGGGCTGAACCAGTTGGTGAAGTTCAGAGGTGAGACGACTCCAGGAAGACCAATCGCCTCAGCAATTTCCGCAGTTGGAGGAGCTAGAGCGGGATTTAGGTTCACCGCTGGATCGTCATCGCTACTCCATCTCCAGCAGTGTTGTGAATGGTTCCCTACAAATCCGTTTTCTCCACCAAGCGCAATTCCGATGTGGGTCTGCTGGTCATAGTTAGTCATCGTTACGTTGACCAAACCGCTGGCGGTGTAGAGCTGCTCAACGACCTGCATTGAAGCAATGAGTGTTGGGTCCGGTGGGCATGACAACTCAACGTCAATCGACTCGCCAACGGCTTTTCCGTCGGAGCGTTCGGGGTCATTTACGTATTCAGTGAGAATGGCAACGCCGCCCTCAAAGTCAAACTTCGGCCATGCCTCCGCAACTTTTTCACTCCACCAAGGTGAGTCAGGGCTGAACCACTGGGTTCCTGGAAGCGAGATGCCAGTACCGCCGAGTGCTTCAATGACTTGTTCCTGACTGTTCATATGGGTAAGTGCACGGCGAACTCGAACATCGTCGAGCGGTGGAGCGAGAACGTTGTACATTCCGCCACCAACGTTGTTGCCTTGGTGTTCATAAAGAGTGATTTCCGCACCGTCTTCATCACGTGCATTTCGTGCGTCTCGGATAGTTCCCTGACGTAGTGTCTGCATCGCATTTACTGTTCCTGAGAGCAACGCGTCGAGTCGTGTCCCTTCATCCGGGATTGGACGGAACGAAATTGAGTCCAGATATGGAAGAGGATTTCCGTCAGGGTCGGTTCCCCAATACTCGGGGTTGCGCACAAAAGTGGTCTCGTTGTCGAGGTCGCGCGAATCAATTACAAACGGCCCGGTTCCAACTGGTGCCATCGAGAAGCCCTCTGGGTCAGCGGCTGCCGCTGCTGGTTCAAACACCATTCCGACAGGTGCACGTGAGAGCGTTGCCGGGAAAGCTGAGCCGCCCTCAGACAAGGTGTACGTTACTTCTAGGTCACCAGTCGCTTCTACTGACACCAGGTTTGCGGCAGCGATTGCACTTGAGCCTGCTGAGCCAGCCTGCTGGATTGGGAACATATCCGCGATCGATTGAGCAGTAAGTTCAACGCCGTTATGGAATGTCACGTCGCCGCGGAGAGTCATCGTCCAGACCGTAAAGTCTTCGTTCGAAGTCAAACTCTCTGCGAGGTACGGCACATAAGCGCCACTGACATCCATCTCCACCAACTTGTCAAAGACTGAATTCATCATGTTGTAACAAGGTGAGGAGCAGGTGTCTTCCCAAGGACGAAGCCCAGTTGCTTCTGCCTCGACTCCTACGGAGATCGAACCGCCATAATTCACAGCGGACTCCTCCTCTTCGATTGCTGTATCGACATCACCCTCTGCTTCATCACCAGCTTCGACAGCAGGTTCCTCAGCTGCTTCTTCAGCCTCAGCTGAAGCTTCCTCCGGTGTGTCAGCGGGTGCGCTATCGTCATCTCCCCCACAGGCACCGGCAATAAGACCGGCGGCCGCAAGGAAGGCGACTGCTCGGTAAAGACCTTTTCGTCTCATTGCAGTTTCCCCCATTTAGTTTTTATTGATTGGTTGTTATCACCGTCGCAACTGGTCGTCACGACGGGTCGAAGTGGCAGTTCACCACAGCGATTGAATGCTAGCGGTCGCGCTGATAGCCATAGGCCAGCGCAGGTCATGAAACCGGCTCCACGAGCGGATGGTGACAGGCAACGTAGTGTCCGTCAGAGATCATTGACATCTTCGGCTCTTCATTTGCGCAGCGGTCGTCAGCGGATTCGCAGCGTGTGCGAAAGCGACAACCTGATGGTGGGAAGATCGGACTCGGAATCTCGCCACCGAGGATGACTGTATCATCGATGACTGCATCTGGATTTGGCTCTGGGTGCGAGTCCATAAGAAGTTGTGTGTATGGGTGTGCAGGTTTGGCATAGAGATCATCGGAATCAGAAATCTCACACATTTTGCCGAGATACATTACGGCCACGCGATCGCTGATGTTCTTCACAACAGCAAGATCGTGGGCAATAAATACGAGGGTCAGTCCGTGTTTCGCCTTGAGATCCTCCAGCATGTTGAGAATCTGGGCCTGCACCGACACGTCGAGTGCAGAAACTGGCTCGTCACAGATGATTACCTTTGGTTCCATGACGAGCGCTCGTGCAATTGAAATTCGCTGGCATTGGCCACCGGAATATTCGTGAGGTCGTTTATATTTCGCATCCTCAGGGTCGATGCCGACCGCATCAAGGATGCTTGCAACCAGTGCCCACTGCTCATCACGCGCTGTTGGCCCCCATACGTCGAGAGGCTCTGCGACAATCTTGCCAATTGTCCTCCGTGGATTGAGCGATGAGATGGGGTCCTGAAAGATCATTTGAATGTCGGTCCGGCGAGCCGTCATTTCAGGCCGGCTCAGTTGTGTCAACTCTTCGCCGTCGAGTTGGACCGACCCACCGGTTGGAGGAGGAAGTTGGAGAAGCGCTTTGCCCGTAGTGGATTTTCCGCAGCCAGACTCACCCACAAGGCCAAGAGTCTCACCGCAACGGACGTCAAAACTGATTCCGCTCACCGCGTGGACGACGTTGCTACCTTTCGCTGGAAACTGGACCGTGAGGTTTTCCACCCGAATCATCATGTCGTCTTCGTCGCGGAGATGTGCTGTACCTGAACCTGCCATTACGTGAGCGTTCCTTGGTGAGCCTCACGTCGTGCCGCCGCACCCTTCGACTGAGGGAGGCCAGCTGAAATGTTTGCGCTGAGGGCTGCCTCTGCATCGGAGCTCCCGACCGGGAGGTGGCACGCGAACGAATGCGAATCGATTGTTTGCAACTCTGGCTCAACTTCTCTGCATATCGGCTGAACATACGGACAACGGTCTGCGAACGAGCACCCAGGTGGTAATGCCGCCAGATTTGGCGGTCTACCCACGATCGCGCTCAAACGGGTGTGCTTCGGTTCTGAGGTCTTTGGGATCGACCAAAAAAGAGACTGTGTGTATGGGTGGCGCATCCCGCTAAAGAGCGCAGATGTTGACGCCTTTTCCACAAACTTGCCTGCGTACATGACAGCGATGTCGTCGGTGCGGGTCGCAACTACACCAAGGTCGTGAGTGACAAGCACCATTCCCATCTGACGCTCTTGCTGTTGTTGGGCGAGCAGGTTCAGAATTTGGTGCTGAACCGTGACATCAAGTGCTGTTGTCGGCTCATCGGCGAACAACAAATTTGGAGAGCAGGCAAGAGCGATAGCGATACAGACGCGTTGACGCATTCCCCCAGACATCTGATGCGGAAAATTGCTGAGGCGTTCCTTCGGCTCAGGAATACGGACCCACGTGAGCAGCTGCACTGCAAGATCGTTCGCCTCCGACTTTGAGAGATCCTTATGGGCACGAAGATGTTCGGTGAGCTGTCGACCGATACGAACAACCGGATTGAGTGATGTCATCGGGTCTTGGAAGACCATCGCCATCTCTTCGCCCCAAAACTTACGCAACTCGCGCTTGCTCTTTCCTGCAAGCTCAGTTCCGCAGTAAGTAACCGATCCTGACGTGGAGGCATTTGACGCTGTCGTGATCCCCATGATCGACCTAGATAAGACGGTCTTCCCGCATCCTGATTCACCAACGATGCCGAGAGTTTTTCCTTCCTGGACATCAAACGACACACCATCGACAGCCTTCACAGCGTGATCACCGACATTAAAATGGGTTCGAAGCTCCCTCACCGATAGCAATGCACGAGAGTCAGACGCCGCAGACGATGACACAACCCCCCCTTTTTTTTGCCAGACCTACACCCGAGTACCACCGTTTGCTGACATTTGGTGATGACTGCAATGTACTTTGTGACGTTCGTCACCTGCAATATCTTGTGCCCGAAATCGCGGTGAGTCACAGAGCAAACACAAGAGTGGAAATTCCGGTGATCCCAAGAAGCACAAGTACGACCGAACGAAATTGCTGTCGGTTGATCTTGCCTGCCACATTGCGTCCGGTGAGGGTCCCGATCAACCAAGAGGGCATCGCGGACACGGCAAGGAGAAGAATGCGACTCGTATATCGGCCATCGAATACGAAGATTGTGGTTGTTACGACGGCGCTAACCGCAAAAATGACGGCGATCGTGCCGCGGAATTGGTTTGGGCTGAGACGTCGACCCTGCAATGCGAACACCAGCGGAGATCCATTTGTGCCGATCGATACGTTGAGAACTCCAGACGCAAATGCGAATGAATTTTCGGCGGCAGGGTGAGACGTGTGGTTCTCTGACCGGCGGAGCAACACAACAGTTGCGATGATGGTGCTCACGCCGAGGAAAATTCTAAGGGCTTGATCAGAAATGACGTTCACGATCCAGTAACCCCCGGGCATTCCGGCGACAGCCCACACCGAGAACCGCACAGCGCTAGGTCGGTCAATGTGCTCTCGAAGTGCGAATGATTGCCGCAGAACGCTGGTAAGCCCGAGCAATGAAAGCAGCGCCACCGCCTCGGTAACGGGCATGAAGAGGCTGATTGACGGTACGGCGAATAGCGCAAAGCCGAAGCCGGCAATCATGTAGATGCACGCCGCAATTCCGACGAAGACCACAACAGGAATTAGTTCAGAGAACGCAGGCCATGTCACCACTGTTGAGTTTGGCATGAACCATGGTCCGATCGATGGAGATGCTTTGCAGAAATCCCACCTGTCGGGTTGTGTCTCGTAGAATCATGTGCGTGCCGGTAGCGCATCCTCAATCGATCGAACAACTCACGGCCTTGTTGCGCGATGAGCCGAAGACGGTCCTGCTCGCAGGTGGCACCGATCTGATGGTGGCGCTCAATCACGGCTCGCAACGCATAGGTCCAGACGAATTGGTCGTCAGCCTCAAAGAGGTGCCCGAATTATCGATCATCGAAGTTGACCACGTGCAACGGCTCTTGCGCATCGGGGCCGGCGTCAACTGGGATGAACTGCTTGGTGCACCAGTCGACACGCTTGCGCCCTGCCTCACGCAAGCGGCGAGAACCGTGGGAAGCCACCAGATTCGAACCGCCGGAACAATCGGGGGAAATATCGCCACTGCGAGTCCCGCAGGTGATGGTGTATGCGCTCTCGTTGCCCTCGGTGCAGTGGCAGTGCTGACATCGCCCGAGGGGCAGCGTCGTGTGGCGGTCGAAGACGTTGCCACAGGACCGAAACGCTCGGTGCTCGCGAATGATGAATTTATCGAGAGTATTGAAATGCCGATTGTCGATGGCTGGCAGGGTTACTCGAAGATTGGTACGCGCAACGCCATGGTCATCTCAGTGGCCGGCGTTGCAGTCGTTCTCTCTGCGGACTCGAACTCGTGTCGGATTGCTCTGGGATCTGTTGGTCCCACCGTCATGCTGGCTGACAACGCTTCAACATTTGCAGGAGATTCCATCGACTGGACCAACAAGGAGATTTCTGCGGATTCGCTCGAACGCATTTCGGAACTCGTTCGGCAGGTGGCATCCCCAATTGACGATCATCGGTCGACTGCTACCTATCGAAGTCACTCGGTTGGCGTGCTTGCACGACGACTCATCGAGAGAGGGCTTCAGGAAATGAGGAATTCCATATGACGAATATTCATGACGAGCGGCATTTTGAGCTCACCGTGAACGGGGAACGGCGCCAAGTGGTTGACGGTTACCCCGGTGAGAGTTTGCTTACCGTACTTCGAGACCGATTGGGTCTCACTGGGGCCAAGGGCGCCTGCGAGGAGGGCGAGTGCGGTTCATGTTCAGTTCTTCTCGATGGCAACCTCGTGTGTTCATGCCTGGTGCTCGCTGCGTCCGCAACACAATCGTCGGTCGTCACCATTGAAGGGCTCGGAGGATCGACAGACGTTCAAACAGCATTTGTTGAGTGCGGCGCCATCCAGTGTGGGTTCTGCACACCGGGTCTCATCATGGCCGCCACAAACCTCCTCGAACGCTCAACAGAACCACAGACAGATGAAATCCGTGAAGCACTTGCGGGAAATCTCTGTCGTTGCACCGGCTATGGGAGGATCGTTGAAGCGGTGCAGACGGTCGTTGTGCAACGCAGTCAAGGTGCCTCGTGAGCGATCTTGGTATTCGCGAATCGTCATTGACGGGTGGCCTCGGCCAGTCGCCGCTGCGCCCAGATGGCATTGCAAAGTCTGAGGGTGCATACGAATTCTCCTCCGACCTTTCGGCTGACAACATGCTTATTGGTAAAACGCTTCGTTCGCCTCACCAGCATGCACGAATCGTGTCGATTGACACTGCTCCGGCTTTGGCAATTACTGGCGTGCATCGCATCATCACCGCTGACGATGTGCCAGGAAAGCCGACCTATGGGCTCATTTCTTCTGATCAGCCTGTTTTCGCGGCTGATGTTGTTCGCTACATCGGCGAACCCATCGCAGCGGTTGTCGCAGATGACGAAGATATTTGCGCACGAGCGATTGAAGCAATCGAAGTCGTTTATGAGGTGCTACCAGCTCTCGCGGATGCACGCCTCGCGAAAGATCCGAATACGCCCTCAATTCATCCCGATGGAAATGTCATCCGTGAACAGAACGTGGTCACCGGCGATCTCAGCGTTGTTGGTGACGTCATTGTCGAAGACCACTACTCGATTGGGATGCAGGATCAGGCATTTTTAGGCCTTGAATCAGCGCTGGCTATTCCAGACGAAGACAGAGCGGGCGTGGAATGTCACGTTGCGACCCAGTGGCTCCATGAAGATCTCGGTCAGGTTGCTGCGTGTCTCGACTTGCCTACATCAGCGGTTCGTCTCGTTCTTGGGGGAGTTGGAGGCGCCTTTGGCGGAAGAGAAGATCTTTCACTCCAAGTGCACGTGTGCTTGCTCGCACTAGCCACGGGTCGACCGGTGAAAATGCACTACTCGAGAAGTGAAAGCTTTCTTGGACACGTCCATCGACACCCGGCAGAGATCTGGATGCGTCACCACGCCACGAGCGAAGGCATCCTCGTCAAAATTGAAGCCGAGTTTGTATTCGATGGCGGTGCCTACGCGTCGACATCATCGGCTGTGCTCGTCAATGCAGTCACCCATGCGCAAGGGCCCTACCGGTGCGAGAACGCAGAGGTCAAAGGTATTGCGGTTCGTACAAACAACCTTCCATGTGGGGCCATGCGCGGCTTCGGCGTTGTGCAAGCGTGCTTCGCTCATGAACGACAGATGGATTTGCTTGCACAGGCCTGCGGACTCGACCCACTGGAGATTCGGCGTCGCAACGCAATGAGTACAGGCGATCGACTAATCACTGGTCAAGTTGTTGAAAGTGTGGCGCCGGTCTCAGAAATTATTGAAGGGCTATCGCGGATGCCATTTCCTGAAGGTGCTGGCGCCGTTGAACAGCATCCTTACGAGATGCCGGGTGGTGCCGGAAATACAACCCGCCCAGGTGACGTCGTTCGAGGAATCGGCTACGGCCTTTCGATCAAGAACTTGATGTACTCAGAGGCCTTCGATGATTACAGCACGGCGCGCTGTCAACTACGTGACGGCATTGTCACCCTCAAATTTGCGACGGCTGAGGTCGGCCAGGGCTTCATAACAATCGCCCCGCAGATTGCCCGATCAACCCTCGGGCTCGAAGAGGTTGAACTTGATGCCATCGACACAAATGTCGGCTCCGCAGGCTCAACTTCAGCTTCCCGCCAAACCTGGATGAGTGGTGGGGCGGTGGAGGCAGCGTGTCTCCGTGTGCGGGAGTTGGTGTACCAACACGTCGCAACCACACAAGGCACTGACCCCTTGGTGTACGCAATCGACGGAGCAGAACTTGTCAACACGAGCACCGGGGACCGACGCCCAATGACTGAGGTTGTCGTCGGGCTCGAATTTGATGAAGAAGTCGAATATCGTCACCGCCCAACTGTTCCTCTAGATGAGAATGGCCAAGGCGATTGCCACACAGCGTTCGCGTTCGTCGGGCACCGGGCGGTTGTTGACGTTGACATCGAGCTTGGACTCGTGCGTGTTGTCGAAATGTCGACGGTTCAAGACGTTGGTCGTGCGCTCAACCCGCTGTCGGTCACCGGACAAATCGAAGGCGGGATCGCACAAGGCCTCGGCTTGGCGCTGATGGAAGAAATCATCCAACGTGACGGCCGAATCATGAACCCTTCGTTTACCGATTACCTCATACCGACCATTGCCGACATGCCCCCGGTCGTGGCGGAACTCATTGAAATTCCTGACCCTCAGGCTCCCATGGGCGCCAAAGGAGTGGGTGAGCCACCAACAATCAGTTCCACGCCAGCGGTGATTTCGGCCGTCCAAGATGCAATGAACACCGCCTATGGATCAGCTCCTCATCTTCGGCGAGTGCCGCTGCAGCCGTCCGACGTAGCAAAAACGGTAAATGCTGGCCTCGGCGACTAACGTCGGAGACATGTCTGAAGAGCGCGAGATACTTGGTTGGGAACAGTTCGGGGAGGCATCACGCGACCTTGCAAAAATGGTGGCCGACGACGGCTACGAACCAGAAATGATCTTGTCAATCGCACGAGGTGGCCTGTGCATCGGAGGTGCGCTCGGTTACGCCCTCGCAGTGAAGAACACCTACACGATGAACGTCGAGTTTTATACGGGAGTCGATGAACGTCTTGAAGTCCCTCGTATTCTTCCTCCAGCCCCAGACTTTGTTGACCTTGGTCAGGCGAAGCTCCTTATCGTTGACGACGTAGCAGACACAGGACATACCTTGAAAAGCGTTCACGACTTTTGCGCAGGCAAGGTAGGCGAAGTCCGTACCGCAGTCATCTACGAGAAATCGCATTCTGTTGTTCAGTGCGACTACGTCTGGAAGAGAACCGACCTCTGGATCAATTTCCCTTGGAGCGACAAGCCCCCGGTGGTCGAGCGCGAAGGCATTGTCGCTGACGCCTAATAGTACGAATTAGATCTCAAGCAACTGGCGTAAACGTGTCGGCGGCACGACGCCGACGAGTGAGTCACCTTCTCTTACGAGAATGACGGGTGTGCTCGGGTCGATCTTGAATAGCAGGTCGGCGAGCGGTGTGGTGGTTGATGCGTCAGGGAGATCAGCGATCATTCGCATGAGGTCACCAAGTTGAGTCTTTCGGCGCTCATCCGGCGGCACCCGGAAGAGATCCTCTACGAGAGCAATCCCGACGACATTGCGATGAGCCACGACGAGCACTGCCTCAGCTTCACCAATACGCTGCTGCTCGTCGATGAGTTCAGCCACCGTGGTGACTTCGTCTGCATGGGCGAGACCCATCCATGCAACGGAGCCGACGGTGACGTTGCTTACGCTGTCATGTAGTCGCCCCATCGTCAGTTCTGCTCGAGCATTTGCCGCGATGAACAGGCCGACAAAGACCAACATCACCGATGTTCTGCCCGTCACCGTAAGACCAATCGAGGCGATCACAAGGGCAACCCCGATGAAGATGCCGGAGCGGGCTGATTCTCGAATTGCCCTTGGTCGATCGCCGTGTCGTGCCCACCGTATGGCGCGCAATACCCGCCCACCATCGAGCGGCGAGCCCGGCAACATGTTGAAAATGCACAACGCTACGTTGAGAATCGCAAGCCAAAGAAGCACCCGTCCGATCTCTCCTCTAATTCCGGCGATCGGAAGCGTCATCCACCCAATCCAACTTGCAATACTTAAGACAGCACTTGCTCCTGGCCCTGCTGCCGCAATGAACCCCTCCGAACGTGGGGTGGGTGCCTCTGAGGCAAGTCGTGCCACACCTCCCAATGCCCAAAGGTCAATGGACGTGGTGGCAACCCCGAAACGTCGTGCAACGAGGGCGTGACCGACCTCATGGCCAAGAATTGAAAGACCAAAGCCGGCCACGCCAATGAGGGCAGCAACGACCGAAGTTGTTGTGCCGAGTGAATATGCGAGATATGCAGCCACGATGAGTGCGCTCCAATGCAGACGCACCGGGACCCCAGCAATCCGGCCGCACTCCAGTGTCATGAAGATTTGCTTTCTCGGCCTTGATCTGATTCGGGGCGCACGTCGGAGATCTTTGCAATCTGGTAGCAGCCCGATCGCCCGGTAATCGCTGCCCATCGTGGTGTCCCGTACTCAAAGTGCCACCATTCGCCGGAGTAGACAACAAACTCTTGATGTCGCATGGACGAGTGCAGCAGCCGTCGGAGTCTCCTCACGATGCTGTCGGCTTCCTCGAATGCCGTGACCGCTGCGTATTGGTCAAAATTGTCAAATGATGTGCCGAGGGCAAGGGGTGTGCCCCGATAAGAAAGGGTGAGATCGACCGTGCCTCCGCTCATATGCGGAGAAGGGAGAGTTGTCTCGTTTGAAGGTGTGGCAAGAAATCCGGGCGGGAGGCTGGCATCGCCATAGGCGGCCTCGAATAGCTCAGCCTGGAGAGCGAGTGAACGCCAGGCGTCAAAGACGAAGATTGAGAAGCCCTCTGGGAGCGAGACGTTGACCTTTTGAAGCCGTTGCGCAATACCTGACCTGAGGTATGTCTCCGTCATGCTGTGCTGCCAACCGGCGCAGAAGTACGCCTGTGCGCAGTCAAACGATGGGCTGATGTCGACGAGCGCTTCGCCGCAGTCGTTCAACACTGGTGTGAAGTGCTCGGGTTCAACAATGTTGGCGATTGGATCACCAATTGGAAGGATGTCGAACCATTCGACGTCAAGGTTCTCTGGATCTGCTGTGAGATGACCTTGTTCGAATGAAGCCACACTTGAACGCTACCGTTGGGACGTGGCGAGTATCGAACAGCCCGACGACGTACAGCGCGCCGACGCGATTGTCGTGGGCGGTGGACACAACGGGTTGATCGCGGCCGCCTACCTTGCTCGTGCTGGCCTTCAGACCATCCTCGTTGAGGCACGAAATGAAGTGGGTGGTTGTGCGTCAACCGTGACTGATCTGGGCGCCCGATTCAACATCTGTAATTGTGACCACTCGATGATTCGTACGATGCCACTGCTCGACGAACTCGACCTCAAAGAGCACGGACTCACTTACCTTGAGTCTGAGATCTCAGCTGTTCACTCGAGTTACGAACCCAATAACTCTTGGGTATTTCGCCATCATGTTGAAGAACACCTCGACACACTTGCAAAAACCCATCCGGCATGGGTGGAGAGCTATCGAAAGTACCTCGAAGATGCACTGCCGGTCGCGGAACTGGTGATCGAAATGGCACGCACCGCCCCGTCGACCGGCAACTTCTTGCAAGGTGTGGCATCGCTAAAGGGCCGGGGAGCTCGGCGCCTACTCAAATGGAGCAAGAAAAGCGCTCTCGAAGTTTACGAATCGTATTTCGATGACTGGCGCATCTGGATGCCTGCTGTCGTCACCGGTCCAAGCGTGTGGGGCGTGCATCCGTCGATGCCCGGTACCGGTCTCGCGGGGGCGCTGTACGCCACCAAACATCTCATTCGCACCGGCAGGCCAAAGGGAGGAAGTGGCGCTCTCACCGATGCCATTCATCGTTCGTTTACCGCTGCGGGGGGTGAAACCATCACGTCAGCCCGAGTGGTTCGCCTCGAAACATGCGGCCAGCAGGTCACCGGAGTCTCGCTCGCAGACGGCCGCCGCATTGATGCACGTTGCGTCCTCGTTTCTAGCGACCCTCAGAAGATCTTTAGCGAATGGTTGAGTAACTCATCACTGGCTGATGTCAAACCAATCGAGGGGTGGAAAACGCAGCCAGTTCTCGATGGCTACGAGTCAAAACTCGATCTCGTCCTCGACGGTCTCCCTGTCTACAAATTTGAAGACCGCCTACGTCGAGCGGTTGGTGACAGCGACCTTCATACGCCGACAACCGTCATTGCCCCAACGCCTTTAGACCTTGAAGAAGCTCACCAGCGGCGCTCGGTTGGTGAGGTGGCAAGCCGACCAAGCCTCCTCATCAACATTCCGACCAATCTCGACCACTCGATGCAGCTCGATGCATCTGAGCACGTATTGAGCCTCGAAGTGCTCTTCACTCCGTATACGCATAACTGGGCGTCCTCATCAGAGCCGGAACGTTGGCTTGAGATTCTTGACTCGTTGTGTGAACCGGGAACGCTTCGTGTCAAACGGTGGCGTTCGATGACCCCAGATCGTTATGAAAATGAGTTCTTCATGCCACGTGGCCACACGCCTGCGTATGCAGGGTCGCCATTGGCCACATTGCGAGGTAAACCGGCGGACCTGACCCGACACCGAGGACCATTGCAAGGTCTGCATCTCGCAGGCGCCGCAGCATTTCCTGGTGCAGGAATCTTTGGTGGAGCCGGTCGTAACGCGGCAATGCGCGCACTTCGCGATCGTTAGTTGCAGCAAGCCTTCACGGCTCGATTCTTGAAACTTGGGATGGATGATCCAGGAACTCGCACCCTAACGCAAAAAGGGCGGGTACCTTTCGGCACCCGCCCTTCTCAGTTACTGATCGGTCAGAGGCCGATTGAGGTGTCGATGTACTCGTTGGTGACGAGGTCGGCTGGGGTGAGGGTTGTCTCACTGAGGCCGGCCTGTGCGACGGCGTCGATCATTTCTTGGATTCGGTCTGTATCCATGTTGCCAACGATGTCGTCTGGTCCGTTGCCGACGAGGCCGTATTGGGCCATCGCTCCTGCAGCAAACTCTGCGTTACCTGCGGTGTATACCCATCCGTCATCGTATTGCTCGTTGATGTCAACGATCATTGCGTTGGTGCGGGCGGGGTCTCCGTGGTAGCTCACCACTGATTGCTGGAAGATTGGAACAATCTCGGTCAAGCAGGCATCCATCTCATCCTTCATTGAAGGCTTGATAGCGATGGTCTGGCTGTAGATCGGGAAGCCGTTGTCATTCAACAATGTGAATGCAACGTCCTTGCCCCATTCTTCGTAGGTGTTCTTGTATGCGTATGGCTCAGAAGAAGCGAACCCCTGCTGAGCGATTGCACCCTGTTCTGCAATGAAGCGGGAAGGGGTTGCATCGTAGGAAGGATCAATCTGATCTTCCGTCAGCACACCTTGGGCAACGAAAATGTCTGCGTAGGTTTGACCAGCGAAGATGTTGATCGTGACGCCAAGATCTCTCAGATCTTCAAGATCTTCAACATCTGGGTACGTCGCTGGGTCCCACATAATCATCTGTGGGTTCTTCTCCAACGGAGCAACCACTGACAACATTGGTGTGTCTTCGTAGGTCAGAATCTGCGCATCTGTGTTGGCGTACGCCAAGTGCACCGAATCATCGCTGTAAATAATCGATGAAGGTGAGGAGAACCCGATAGCGGGACCGCCCTCACGAATCTCAAAATCGATACCAAGATCGACACCATCAAGCGTCATTGGGCCAACCGTTGCGCTGCGACCCTTATCAACGGTGTAATCATCACCGAGCAAGTTGTACAACGCTCCATGCTCAGACTCTGTATGCCAGTCAGTCTGAATCACCAACGGATCAGGACAAATATCGGTAAGAACACCAGCTTCAGCTACTGGAGAGGCTGGTGTTTCTTCTGTAGTTGATTCCTCTTCGGCCGCCGTATCGCCGGCGTCGTCGTCGCTGCCACATGCGGCAACGAGAGACACGGCGGTAGCGAGAGCTAACAGTGTTCTCAAGGATTTCTTTCGGGTTGATGTAATCAGCAAGGTTCTCCCCCTTGGATTGTGGTTGTGTGTGGGTGTGGTGGTAGGGACTAGAAAATTAGGAGTCTGCGCCTGAGGATTCGTGCCATTTGCCAATGGCAATGTTTTGCAGCCATCCAAAGAACAAGAAGACGGTGACACCGAGCGCTGAGGACATGATGACGGCAGCGAGAAGCTCTTCTCCTTCGAGCCGGCTTGAGTAACGCTTGAGAAGTTGTCCGATGCCTACTGCTCCTTGGCCAAAGAAGTAATCGCCGACGATGGCACCAATGACTGAAAGTCCGGCTGAAATGCGGAGGCCAGCGAAGATTGCAGGGCGAGCAGCAGGGAACATCAACTTTCGCAGTCGAGTCAATCGTGACGCATGGTGCAAGGTGAACAAATCATGAAGTCCACGCTCGGCAGACTGCAGCCCGAACAGAGTGTTCACGATGATTGGGAACAGCGAAATGATCACGCACACCGCAATACGTGACGTGGTTCCGTAACCCCACCAAAAGCCGATGAGAGGAACGATGGCAAGAATTGGAATTGCCTGCAACATCACCATGTAGGGAAAGATCGCTCTCTCAATAATCTTCGTCTGACTCATGATGGTTGAGAGGAAGAAGCCGATAGTGATCGAGATTGTAAGACCGATCAGGGCAACCCGGGTAGAGCTCCACAGTGCTTGCAGAATTTCAGAGAAGTGATCCCAATCGAGGAATCCGACCTGAAGGATCTCATGCGGAGGACGTAGCAAGAATCGCCTCTCCTCTGTGAGCAGCCCATACGACACGTAATACCACGCTCCGACGATGAGAGCGCCAAGGAGCAGAGGTGGAAGGAACTGCCGAGCGAGATCGGCTGCACTGCGTCGACGCTTATTACGGCTTTGGACAGGAGCACCTACATCCTCGCCTGAGCCATCATCACTCCTGGAAATTTGCTGATCACCGTCTTGTGTAATGGTCATTGGTGGGAACCTCTCAACTCTCGAGAAATGTCGCCGCTAAGCGCAGCGAATTCGGGATCAAAACGCAGTTCTGGCTTACGGGGGTAGTCGAACGGCACATCGAATTCAGCGACGATGCGTCCGGGTCGGGCGCTCATGACCATCACCTTCGTTGACATGAAGACCGCCTCGGCGATGGAGTGGGTGATGAACAGGCCTGCGAATCCTTCTGACTGGAAAAGTCGCTGAGTCTCATCGTTGAGATGTTCTCGAGTGATCTCATCAACCGCACCGAACGGCTCATCGAAGAGGAACACAGGAGGTTTCAGCGTAAGCGTTCGAGCTAGAGAGGCTCTCATCTTCATGCCACCTGAGAGCGAGCGAGGGTAGTGATTCACGAAGCCCGAAAGCCCAACGGTCTCGATTGCCTCAAGAGCCAACCGGCGACGCTCGTCCTTTGGAATGTCGTGTAACTCTGCCAGTAGTTCCACGTTGCTCAGCACCGTTCGCCAGGGCAGAAGGGTCGCATCTTGGAAGACGTAGCCCAATCGGTCTCGGTCAACCGTCACATTTCCACCTGTTGCTTCGAGAAGTCCAGAAGCGATCTTCAAAAGGGTCGATTTGCCGCAACCAGATGGGCCGACGATGGTAACGAACTCACCTCGAGAGACGTTGAGACTCACATCTCGCACAGCCTCTGTGCCGTCGGGAAACGTCATCTGGGTGTGATCGAACGAAAGAACGGGAGATCCCACCTCGTTAACCTGAAGGGCGCTATCGGCCGCTGTCATTCTTGACCACCTTGGAATCGAATCACGCTCGCGAACATAGTCGGTCTTCGAACCCTAATCGGAATAAAAGGAGCCCATTCCCACGGTTTTTACTTAACTTTCCATAAATATTCACAAAACTCTGGTCAAGCGGTGCGAAGTTTCGATTCTAGAAATCAACTACTTAGCCCATTCGGGCACCCAACGCCCGTTGTCGCCAATTGGTTGAACGTGAGAAGTAACTCCTGCGCCAGTCCACCAATGAAGGGACAACATCCCGGGTTCGCCTGTGTACGAAGTGGACTCGCCGTTGAACGATGGAGAGACTTGAGCCGCAGTCGAAGGGGACGCGAACGCAACCGTTCCGGCCCACGAGGCTGTTGCGGGTCGATGCAAATGACCTGAAATCACCGCAGCAACGTTTGGATATTTCGCAACGACTGCAGCCTCGGCTTCAGCGTCATGCAGCCCATAGGTATCCATGAATCCGATACCGCTCCTAAACGGGGGATGGTGCTGCACGATGAGAACCTCATCGTCACGTCGTTCGGCAAGTTGATTATCAAGCCATTCCAACTGGGTCGCATCGAGCAAACCGGAATGTTCACCTGGGACGGTGGTATCAAGGATGATAAGAGAGATCGAGCGCCCGTCTCGCTCCACATCAATCACATAATCGATTGGATCGTCACCTGAACCCACTGCGGAAAGTTGGGGAAACAACGTCCGAAGGCCAGTCCGGTCGTCGTGATTTCCGGCGACGACGATGAATGACTCGAGGCGGCTGCCGAGCAGTTCCTTGAGGTGGTCGTATTGGTCGGAATCCCCATCGTTCACTAAATCGCCTGTAAGCACGACGAAGTCAGGCGTTGGAGCGACTTCTTCAAGTGACGCCAGTGCAAGTGAAAGATTGGCCGCAGTGTCGACCACACCCTCCATCAATTCACCTCGGGCAAAAATGTGGGGGTCACTGAGTTGTGCAATCAGCATGGCGCAATCTTATTGCAGCCCGAATGTCAACGAACCAGCGCCGACCGAGCAGCGGACATCACCGGCCGAAGTTGAATTGCCTGATTTCCGCCATTTGCTCGCCAATTCGCTCGACTGCGTGATTGAACAGCTCGGCACCACGCTCGGCGTTCGCTCCTGTCGGATCGCCGATATAGCCAGCCTCATCGAAGTCGTTGGACAGCCAACCAAACGCAACCGACCCTCCGAACTTCACATGTTCATTCTGGGCTAAGGCCTCCGGAACCTTTCGTTCCGCTCGGCTGAGGTCAACAAGATCAGGACGAAGATGCATAAACACCGACGTTTCGTTGAGGCCGCCGTGGATACCCATACCCAACTCATCTTCGGTGGACGAGCCTCCATAAGCGGGAGGGAGAGATGGGTGAACAAGGAACGTCTTCAGTCCGTACGCCAGCCGAAGTTCGCGCAAGGCGGTGTTGAGCAACGTGGTGTTACCGCCGTGGCCGTTGAGAAGGACAAGCCGCTCGGCCCGGGTCGTTGAAATTGAACGGCCGATGTCGTGGAGCACCGACATCATCGTCTCAGCTGAATACCAAAGAGTGCCAGGACTCCAGGCGTGTTCATTTGACTTTGAGATCGATAGCGAAGGGAGTTGCCACAGATCAAGATCGCCACCGAACCGACGCACAACCTCAGTGGTCGTTTCAGTTGCAATTACATCGTCAACCGACATCGGTAAGTGTGGGCCGTGCTGCTCGATGGCTCCAACCGGTAACACGAGGATGGACTCTTCAGAAATGACATCGCCAATATCTGGACCCACAATGTCGGCGTATCGACGGCTTTCGCTTGCGTTCATAGCCATGAATCTACGCCGAACAATATGATGCTCACATGACTCAACCTCGAACCCTCATCTCCGGTGGCTTCCTCGAGGATGGTTCAACTCCGCACATTCTCGTCGATAGCGATGGGCGCATCATTGAGGTATCGGAGCGCGAGGGCGACGTCTCGAGTGAAAACGTGAATTGCATTGATCTCGATGGTCGTCTCATCGTCCCCTCTTTAGTCGAACCTCACGCGCATCTCGACAAATCGCTCACCGCAGACGTCGTACCTAACCCAAAGGGTGACTTGATAGGTGCAATCCACGGGTGGCGAGACGCTGAAGCTGCGGGAGTAATCGGCCACGAAGAAATGGTTGCTCGAATCCGCCGCTCATTGGAGATGCTGCTCGCAAGTGGAGTCACTGCGGTTAGAAGTCACATCAATGTTGGTGGATCGGTCTCAACCCGTTACCTCGTTGCTGCCATAGAAGCCGCAGCAACGTTCAGGCAGCGAATGGATATTGAGTTTGTTGCGCTGACGTATATGCCGATGAGCGGCGAGGGGAGTGACCTCAACCTCACAGCACTCAACCACGCAATCGAACTAGGAGTAGAGGTCATCGGTGGATGCCCTCAGCTCGAGCCTGATTCAGACTCATGTGTATCGAAAGTGTTTGAACTCGCTGAGCGTCATCAACGCAAAGTTGATCTGCATGTTGATGAGACTCTCGACCCTTCAGCGTTGACAATCAATGATGTCGTTCGGTACTCGCGTGGCTCCGGTATTTTGACCACCGCAAGTCACTGCGTAAGCCTCGGAATGCTTCCCGTTGAGCAAGTTCAGTCGCTCGCCGAGAACATCTCTGAAGCTGAAGTCTCCATCGTTGCGTTGCCGCAAACCAACCTGTTCCTGCAAGGGCGTGATGACCCAGTGGCGACACCTCGAGGCCTCACCGCCATCCATGCGTTGGTGGCAGCCGGAGTGAACCTTGTCGCCGGAGCGGACAACGCCCAAGACCCGTTCAACTTTGTTGGAAGGAACGATCCATTCGAGACGGCAGCATTGATGGTGATGGCAGGCCACATGCTTCCAAGCGATGCCTTTGCGACGATTTCGTCTAATCCACGTAGAGCCCTCGGGATGCCTGAAGTCTCAATCGAAGTCGGCCAACCCGCAGACCTCCTTGCCGTGCGAGCAGGTTCGACCCGTCAGGCAATTGCCGAAGCACCAGCCGATCGAATCGTCATGAAGGGTGGACAAGTAGTTGCCCGCACCAGCGCAATGAGCGAGTTCCCGCCAATTATCACCTAATCTCGGCGCCATGGCGCAACGCATGGCCCTGTATCTGCAAGATAAGCATCCGATCTCCTATGAGATCGAAATGGCGAAGTACGCAGAAGACCAGGGATTCTCAGAAATTTGGCAGGCCGACACTCGTCTTGCGCGGGATTGCGTCGTATTGATGAGTGCTCTACTAACCGAAACAAAGCGCCTGCGAATCGGGTCAGGTGTGTTGCCCATTTGGACCCGAAACCCTGCAGTCATCGCTGCAACCTGGAGCACCATGTGGGAACTGGGCGGTCTCGTCGACGGTGAAAGTCGCGTGATGTGCGGGATTGGCGCATGGTGGGAGCCAATTGCGAGTCGTGTTGGTGAGAATCGACGACTTCCGCTTCGAGCGATGCGAGAACACGTTGAGGCCTTGCGTGCATTGTTCACCATGGAGGAGGTCACCTACGAGGGTGAGATCGTTCAACTTGACCGGGTTCGACTCGATGTGGCCTACGGAGACACCTCTCCAAGAAATATTCCGATCTACATCGGCGCAACCGGTCCAAAAATGCTTGAACTCACAGGGGAGACCTGTGACGGCGTTGTTCTTAACTATGTCGTCTCAACTGACTACATCCGCTCAGCGGTTGAGCATGTTGCCACGGGCGCCGAGCTTGCAGGAAAGACAATCGACGACATTGATCGTCCCGAACTTCTCGTGTGCTCGCTATCCGACGATGACCCCGAAGAAGCATTACTCACTGGAAAATCACTCGTTGCCTACTACCTAGGAACCGAGCCTCACATCATGGAGGCGAGCGGCGCTGACCCCGAGTTGGTGGAGCGTGTGCAAGAAGTTGTTGGTTGGCCAGCCACAGAAGCCGACTACCGAAAAGCGGCGCATCTCATTCCTGATGATCTTGTGCGGTCGCTGATGGCTGTTGGCACGACGGGGGAGTGCCAAGACACGGTTGCTGAATACATCGATGCTGGCGTGACATGTCCGATCCTGTACCCAATGATGGACGACATCAAGCCAGTGATCGATGCATTCGCCCACTGGATGCCAGATGGCGAATAGCAGACTCATCTTTGGGGGAGCGGTAGTCACCGTCGACCCCTCTCATCGGGTGCTTGACCCGGGTTGGGTTGTTGTCTCAAACGGTGTGATCACACAACTCGGCGAGGGTGAGCCACCTGGTGACGTCGTGTCTTCGGTCGACGAGCACATCTCGGCAGTTGGGTGTGCGGTGATGCCCGGTATGACCAATGCGCATACCCATCTGTTCCAATCGTTTTTCCGAGGCCTTGCCGACGACCGGCCACTTCTTGACTGGCTTCGAGAATGCATCTGGCCTGCAGCGGAACACATCACACCCGAGATTGCGTATCACGCTGCGCGAATCGGACTTCTTGAGAATCTTTTGACTGGCTGTACGACTGTCATTGACCATCAATACGTGCACCCTGGGGCTGAGGGCGACCTGATCGATGACGCGGTTTGTCGCGCTGCCGACGAACTTGGCATTCGTCTTCTTCTTGCACACGGTTGGGCCGACCGCAATTATCACGAACCGCTCGCAGAGGATGCGGCGACCGCGATCCAGCGAGCAAAATCGATGTTTGATCAATGGGATGGCCACGACGGACGAATACGTATTGAGCTCGGGCCTCTGATTCCTTGGGGATGCTCCGATGAGGCGATGGTGTCGACGATCGACGCGGCCAGATCATGGGGTCGAGGCACCCACGTTCACTGCGCTGAAACGGCGATCGAAGTCGAGATCAGCCTCGAGGAGCGTGGAATGCGCCATGTTCCTTGGTTGCAGAGCGTTGGCTCTCTCGCGTCCGACGTGCAACTCGCCCACGCCGTGTGGCTCGACGATGATGAACTTGACGCCATTGCCACCGCAGATGCGGTGGTGGTGCACTGTCCGGTATCGAATATGTACCTTGCCTCTGGGGTGGCCCGAATCGTTGAGATGAGGGAACGAGGCATCACCGTTGCCCTCGCCAGCGACGGCTCAGGGTCGAATAATCGACAAGACCTTTTCGAAGCGATGAAGGTCAGTGTGCTCCTTCAAAAAGTGCACCACCTCAACGCAATGGCATTGCAGCCGGAAGATGCGATCGAAATGGCATGTGCCGGAGGGGCCCGCGCATTTGGCGAACCCGACACACTCGGACGCATCGAAGTTGGTCGAGAAGCTGATCTCATCGTCGTCAATCTCGACCACCCTGCGGTGGCTCCCGTACACCGAGTGCCGCGTGCGTTGGTCTTCAATTGTGCACCGCAGCATGTTCGAGACGTTTTCGTGAGGGGTAACCCTGTCGTGAGGAATGGGCAGCATTTTGGTGTCAACATCTCCGAGGTGGTCGCTTCGTCGAAAGATGCCGCAAAAACCCTGTTTCAGCGGGCGGGCATTCACTCTCGTCTCGGCTAACTTCAATAGCGTGCCGTTAGTAGTCGAATATCATCGTCCGGAGTCATTGGCTGAGGCCGTTGAGCTCCTTCAGCAGCCCGACCACATAGCTCTGGCGGGAGGCACCGTTGTGAACGCAGATCGAAACCGTTCGCAGCTGGTGGCGGTTGACCTGCAATCGCTTGGTCTCGACGGGGTCTCTAGGGAGGCTTCTCAAATGCGGTTTGGTGCAATGTGCCGACTGTCTGAGGTGGAACGACAATGCGGTGGAGATCTCCTCGCTGAGGCGGCACGCCGCGAGCTTCCCTCAACTCTCCGAACCGTTGGCACGGTCGGTGGAACGGTCGCCGCTGGCGGAGGAGAAAGTCTCATGCTTGCCGCCTTAATGGCGTCGGGTGCAACGGTACGCACTGCGAATGGTGACGAAGTGAGTGTCGAACGTTACGTCAGCACACCCGGTGACCTCATCGTTGGGGTCGACGCAACCGCGGAAGGCCCATGGGCGATTGAACACACGGGTCGTACCCCGATGGACACTCCAATTGTCGCGGTC
>DLTS01000086.1 GCA_002501485.1 Acidimicrobiaceae bacterium UBA7830 | reverse complement strand
TGGTGACGGTACTTGGGCGGCATAACCGGGGACGGCAGCCCATAACGACGCACCGGAAAATCCGGCACTGGTGAGAGTGTGCTGAACGACTCCGACTATTCCAGTTGGCCCCTCGTAGCGAGAGCGCTCGAGATCGAATCGAGAAATGAGGTCATCATCGGCGGCGCTACCAAACACGTGCACTGGGCGGGTGTGCGGAACATCCGCAAGCAGCGCGCCGAGACTGATCACAAGCGGGCTTGAGTACTTCTCAGCGATACCAACAATCTGACTTGCAAAGGTTTTCCACCGCAGTGCGGGTTCTGGCCCGAGCACGAAAATGACATCGGAACCTGGAAGCGATGCTGACCATACGCCGACGGTTGGCCACACGATATTGCGACGCTGTTGCTCATCGAGACGAACATGAGGTCGCACAGTGGCGAAATCAGTGAAGGCCTCAGGGTCGATATCGGCAAGTGCGTCTGCCCCACTCGTTTCAATGAGAGTTCGAACTGCGGTCGACGCAGCATCACCGGCATCATTCCAGCCGGTGAACGCAACGACAATGACCGGGTTGGTGAGCTCGGGTTCAGCCTGCCAGCGAATATGTCCGGTGTTGGATTCCATGACAATGGAGATTCTACCGCTGGCGTGAGATGTCAGATACCGTTAGCGAGGTGTCAATTTCTGTAAGAGCGGCGACCGAAGTCGATGATGGGCTTGTTGAAGCGTTTTCTCGTCTCATTCCACAGTTGTCGTCATCGTCACCCCCGCCAACGGCAGCCGAATTGCTGTCAATCATCGATAATCCCAATTCGGTGCTGTTCATTGCTGAGCTCGACGGCGACGATGACGTTCGGTCTGTGGTGGGGAGTTTGACGCTTGCGTTCTATCGAATTCCAACCGGTCTGAAGGCGTGGATTGAAGACGTTGTTGTCGGTGAATCAGCCCGAGGGCTTGGTGTTGGCGAGGCGCTCAATGTCGCAGCGATTGATGAGTCTCGGCAGCGGGGCGCGAAGAACGTGAGCCTCACGAGTCGGTCCTCGCGCGAAGCAGCAAACCGCCTTTATCAAAGGCTTGGCTTCGAGCCCTATGAGACCAACCTGTATCGATTCGGACTTTAAACATTTGCTATGACCGGCCTTGGAACAATGATCAACATCGTTGCGGTCCTCGTTGGAGCGACCGTCGGAATGTTGATCGGCAATCGATTTTCTGAACGCACACGCGAAACGACAACTAATGGTCTCGGGCTCATCACGCTTGTCGTTGGCGCACTGAATATTGGGGCGATTAAAGACCGAGCATTCGCTGCTGCCGTTGGTGCCGACTGGACACTGATCGTTGTGCTCGGCGCCGTCGTTCTCGGAGGCATCCTTGGGTCACTGGTTCGTGTCGAAGATCGTCTCAACAACATCGGCGGTCGCCTGCAAACGAAATTTGGTGGTGAGACAGGTAGCGATGACCGGGCTCGATTTATCGAGGGTTATGTGAGCGCGTCACTGCTGTTTTGTGTCGGACCGCTCACCATTCTCGGTTCGCTCAGTGACGGGCTGGGAACAGGAATCGACCAACTTGTCCTGAAGTCATCACTCGACCTATTTGCTGCAATGGCGTTTGCGGCTTCGCTAGGGCTTGGCGTGATGTTTTCAGCACTTACGGTGGCCGTCGTCCAGGGCGTGCTGACCATCTGTGGTGCTGTTTTCGGAAGTTTTATGCCCGATTCACTTATCGCCGCCATGACAGCTGCCGGCGGGGTGCTCTTGCTGGGGATTGGCATTCGGCTGCTGCAACTAAAAGAAGTTCGTGTTGCCGACATGCTCCCCGCTCTTGCGGCTGCACCGGTGCTCACCCTCATCATCGATGCTTTTCGATAAATCAAGCAGATCGAAAACTGTTACGTTTCAAGTCCATCACTCGGTGAAAGGGGAATCAGGTGGCAGAAATTCAGGGTGTGTGTGACCCGCGTTTTGAGGCCCTTCATCAACTTCTGCAACACAACCTTGGCTCAGGTGCCGACACCGGTGCGAGCGTCGCGGTCATGTTGGGTGGAGAACTTGTGGTCGATTTGTGGGGCGGTTCAGTGGCCGCGAACGATGCAACCCCATGGCAGCACGACACAATCGTGAATGTCTGGTCGACGACGAAGACGATGATGGCGTTGAGCGCCCTACTCCTCGTTGATAGAGGTTTACTCGACGTCGACGCTCCAGTGAGCACGTACTGGCCAGAGTTTGCCCAAAATGGCAAAGAAAACGTTCGGGTTCGCCAATTTCTCGGCCACACCTCAGGCGTGTCGGGTTGGGAGAAACCAATCACTCTTGACGAGGTGTTCGACTGGGAACGCAGCACTGAGAAACTCGCTTCCCAGGCACCCTGGTGGGAACCCGGAACACAGTCGGGTTATCACGCAATGAACCAAGGGCACCTTGTTGGTGAGGTTGTGCGAAGAATCACTGGCATGAAACTCGGTGAGTTTTTTCGGAAAGAAATTGCCGAACCGTTCGACATTGACTTTCACATCGGTCTTTCAGAACAAGAGTTCGGACGAGTCGCAACGTTGACGCCGCCGCCACCGCCCTCTGGAGATCTTCGTGCCCTCGGTCGTGAACATCCTGCGATCAAGACCTTTACGGGGCCACTCATCCTCGCCAAATATGCAGCATTGCCTGAATGGCGGGCTGCTGATATCCCGGCGGCAAATGGCCACGGAAATGCACGAAGTGTTGCTCAGGCTCAAAACGTGATCTCCACAATGGGAAAGATCGGTGACACTCGGGTGATGTCACAAGAGGCGGTTGAAGAAATTTTCAGAGTACAGGCCGACGGCTTTGACCTCGTGTTGCAGATTCCCGTCACGTTTGGGCTGGGGTATGGGCTACCAAACGAGACAACCCCATATTTCCCCGATCGCCGTATTTGCTTTTGGTGTGGCTACGGTGGCTCGATGATCGTGAACGATCTCGACAATGAGATGACCGTTGCATATGTGATGAACCGGATGGACGAGGGTCTCTTGGGTGATGTTCGTGGACACTCAATTGTCGCTGCCGCCCTCGCAGCAGTCGCCTAATCGTTCGGGGGTCGTGAAGATGCTCGGGTCACGAGTGCAACCCCAACGATGGCTGTGGCAAAGCCCACAATCGTCGTGACGTTGAGCTGCTCATCAAACAGTACCGCTGCTTCGATAGCTGACAGCGCCGGCACGAGGAAGAACAAACTCGACACGCTTGCTGCAGCTCGATGCTGGAGGAGCCACAACATGGTGAGCACAGCGGCAATCGAGAGCACGCCAATCGACCACACCAGCGACCAGATCGTGCTCGAAGTGAACGACAACTTGGTCTGGCCCAACAGTCTGGCAAGAACGACGAGCGCGATTGCCGAACTTGCGTATTGAATCGCTGATCCCCACAGCAGCGGAGTTGCAGCACAGTACTGACGCTGAATGAGCGTACCGATTGACATACCAAGGGTGGCGAGTGACACCGCAATCACGGCGCGAAGCGGAAGGTTGAGCGCGTCATCGGTAAGGCGGTTAATGACAACGAGAACGACACCGGTGAAGCCAAGAACGACACCACCCCATTGACGGAAATTCAAATGCTCACCGAGCAGTGCCCCGCCAGCCACCGCAGTGATCACTGGGTGGAGGCCGACAACAAGAGCCCCAACACCGGAAGGCAAACCAAGGTCAATCGCAATGAAGACACCACCGAGGTAGGTCGCGTGAATTCCGAGACCGACCACAATGGACCATTTCGATTCATATGCAGTCGGCCGAGGCGCGTTCGACAGATGCGCAATGGCCGCAAGGATGAGTGACGCAACAATGAGCCGTGCTGAAAGAAAGGCCATCGGGTCCGCATCGTTCGTCGCATAGCGAGCAACGATGAACCCGGTGCTCCACAAGAACACAAAAAGCCATGGTGCAACCGAGGCAAATGTCTGTTGGGCATCGAGCCGGTCCTTGGTCACAGAGAGTGTCTACTTGTTTGTCGTAAAAGATCCCATCACCCAACGATGCGGGGTGGTTTCGATGAAGAGCAACTCGCCAACGTCGGGGTCTGGTCTTGGCCTCGAGTACCACTGATATTTCGCATTAAACATCTCGAGCACATCGGTTGGGGCCTCGTCGTGAAGTGCGGCGGTGCCAATTGCCAGCGCATCTCCATTCGGGTCGCCCTCGGCTGGCACACCGATTGAGACTTCGCTGTCCTTCGAAATGTTCGAGACCTTGGTGCTGTGACGCGCCGTCGCAGTCCACATTGAATTAGCTCGTTTGGCCGCAAACCGGATCGGTGCAAGATGTGGCGAACCGTTGCGGTGCTGAGTCGCAAGCCAGGCGTCGCAAGCCGAGAGGTTTGCCATCTCAGAACGTGATGACGCAGCGGCCTCGAGTTCCGCCCGCTTCGAGCATTCGGTGAGCCTCAGACGCTTGATCAGCGGGGAAGGTTGCCGCAACTCGAAGGGTGACACTGCCGCTTTCAGTGAGCGCCCGCAACTCATCAAGCTTTTCGAGTTCAGTTCTGTATTCACGGACCCACACTTGATGCAAGGTAATGCCTCGCTCACTTGGGCCTTGAAAGCCTCGAACAGCCGCAAAGCCACCGTTGTCACGCACCGCGGGCAAAAGAAGTTCATTTTGAATGGACCCATCAGCGAGACCGTCAACGCCGTCGGGTACGAGAGCACGAATGCGATCGGCAATGTCATCACCCCGGCGAATGACCTCGTGAGCACCGAGTGAGCGGACAAGGTCTTCGTCGGCCGCAGACGAATCTGCGATAACCCGTAACCCGCGATTCGCACCGAGTTGCACCATGTAGCCACCGAATGCTCCGGCGGCCCCTGTGACGGCAAGAATTGCGCCCTTTGGGAGGTCGAGAAGATCCAGAGCGTATTGAGCCGTAAGCCCGTTCATTGGAAGAGTGCATGCCTCGACTGCAGACGACCCCTGTGGGGCGCGAGCAACAGAACGTGCCGGAAGCACAATCGACGACGAATATCCACCGTGTGAGGCCGTCGGGGCAACAATTCCCATTACCTCGTCGCCAACTGCGACATGGTCGACCCCATCACCGATTTCGCTAATCACACCAGCGATATCCATGCCAGGCACATAAGGAGGTGGATCTTGCTGTAAGAGTTCTGCCCGACCACCGGAGCGATGAATGGTGTCGGTTGGGCTCACTGCCGCCGCAGCTACATCAACTCGGACTTGGCCACTCCCCACGGGTTGGGCGGGAATGTCAAAAACTTTCAACTTCTCGGGACCGCCGAACTCGTCGACGCCGATCACCATAACCATGTGTGAGCTCCTTACTGAGTGGAGCAGAGTCTGGTGACTCTGCACTGTTTCAGTGTTGCGTACGGGCGCACTTCTCCATGCGTCCGAGAGCCCAACCAAATAGAGCCGCACTGATAGTTCCGGTGAGCGAACTCGCAAATCGTGGAAGCCGACGAACCGTCACATTCTCGTGCCAATGAATTGAAGTCGTCCCTGCGACCTCCCCCGGTGAAACGGTGAGTTCTGCGACCCCTTTGAGCGATGGACCAAGTTTGTGCACGACACAACGGCCATGACCACCCTTGTAGTCAACAACAACGGCCTCCATTCGATCTTCGAGGGCGAGACGGCGCCCCCAACCTGAAGCGCCCGGCCCTGACCATGCAGTAAAGACGTTGGGGTTCGCAGGATCGACATCGACATGGGTGAGCGGCACCCAGTCGCTATGGGCGGCCCAATCAATGAGTGCCTCCCATGCCACATCAGGTTCGAGCGCGACATCACGGTGCACGTCGAATACGACCCGAGCGCCCTTTCCTGAAGGAGGTGTCGTGCGGTCAGGATCTGTTGTGGTCACAGTCTTTCTAACGCCCAGGACCACCCGAACATTCCTCACCACGAGGTTTCGAATGCCGTGCGATTACGGTGAAGTCACCACAAGCGAGCATTGGAGGCGGTAATGGACGATCGGTTTGATCTCAGTGGGAAGGTTGCTCTCGTAACCGGTGGCAGTCGAGGACTCGGTCGTGAAATGGTTCTTGCGTTTGCGGAGCACGGCGCCGACTTGGTGATTGCCAGCCGCAAACTTGACGCGTGCGAAGAATTAGCCCATGAGGTGACTGAACAAACCGGTCGCCGTGCGGTTGCCACTGCGTTCCACGCTGGGAAATGGGAGCAGGCTGATCAATTAGCCGAACTCGTGTACGCAGAGTTTGGACGCTGTGACGTGCTTGTCAATAATGCCGGTATGTCGCCGCTATACCCGTCGCTCCCAGAGGTGAGCGAGGAGCTGTTCGACAAAGTTGTTGGCGTGAATTTCAAAGGTCCGTTTCGACTTGCATCGCTCATCGGTACGCGGATGGCTGAGGGTGCCGGAGGATCAATTATCAACGTGTCGTCGATCGCAGCGGTCGCGCCGACACCTCACGAATTGGTATACGCCGGTGCGAAAGCTGCGCTTGATGCGATGACCTCGGGCATGGCGCGAGCTTTTGCACCAAAGGTTCGTTGCAATGTCATCATGCCCGGGCCGTTTCTCACCGATATTTCAAAAGCGTGGGACCTTGACGCGTTCAATGCGCGAGCGAAAACAGAAATTCCGCTGCAGCGAGGCGGTGAGGCCCACGAAATCGTCGGCGCTGCGCTGTATCTCGCAAGCGATGCCTCGAGCTACACCAGTGGGGCAACGATACGCATCGATGGGGCGATGGCATACTCCGCAGGATAGTCCTAGCCAGTTCAACAGATTCTCGCGAACAAACCCATGACTTGTTGACGGCGCGACCTAACCTTTACTCATGAGTTGGCTGAGCGACCCCTCGGCATGGAGTGCTCTCGTTGCACTCCTTGTACTGGAAATTGTTCTTGGCGTTGACAACGTCATTTTCATCTCGATCCTGGCAGCCAAATTGCCTGCCGATCAGCGAGATCGGGCCCGCCAGATCGGTCTGCTTGCAGCGGGAGGAATGCGTCTTGTACTGCTGCTCAGCGTTGGGTGGATCATCTCGTTGAAAGATGAGCTACTCGGATTCACGTTGCTCGGTCGAGACTTTAGTTTTTCCGGCAAAGAACTCATCTTGCTGGCCGGCGGAGTGTTTCTCATCTACAAAGCAACAAAAGAAATTCACCACAAACTCGAAGGCGAAGACGACGCTCATGGTTCCAAGGCCGTGCTGACATTTGGTGCTGTCATTGCACAGGTCATGTTGCTCGATGTGGTGTTCTCGCTCGACTCGGTGTTTACCGCAGTAGGCATGACCGAGCACATCCCGGTGATGGTGATTTCGATCGTGACCGCAGTCATCATCATGCTGGCTGCGTCGGGCCCGATTTACTCCTTCGTCAACCGCCACCC
>DLTS01000062.1:8929-9158 GCA_002501485.1 Acidimicrobiaceae bacterium UBA7830 | reverse complement strand
CTTCGGCCTCGAGCAGGAGTACACGATGATGCGTCCTGACGGGTCCCCCCTTGGATTCCCCGCCGGTGGCGGGCAGCCTGCTCCTCAGGGCCCGTACTACTGCGGCGTCGGAACTGGTCGTGTCATCGGACGTGAAATTGTCGAAGAGCACACCCAGGCATGCATTGATGCCGGACTTTCAATTTCTGGCACCAACGCAGAGGTCATGCCTGGACAGTGGGAATTCCAA
>DLTS01000062.1:598-8626 GCA_002501485.1 Acidimicrobiaceae bacterium UBA7830 | reverse complement strand
ATGCCTGGACAGTGGGAATTCCAAATTGGACCACTCGGACCGACTGCAGTTGGCGATCAGATGTACGTCGCCCGGTGGCTTCTCCATCGCATTGCCGAAGATTACGACGTCGTCATTAGCTTCGATGCGAAGCCAATGAAGGGAGACTGGAACGGCGCTGGCTGTCACACCAACTTCTCCACGGTTGCGATGCGTGACAACTACAAGGCCATAACCGCTGCATGCGAAGCCATCGGCAAGAACTACATGAACCTCGTTCAAAACTACGGCGACGGTGTTGCAGATCGCCTCACCGGAGACCACGAGACAGCCCCATGGAACAAGTTCTCCTACGGCGTGTCAGATCGCGGCGCATCGATCCGTATTCCATGGCAGGTCGAGAAAGATGGCAAGGGCTACGCAGAAGATCGTCGCCCAAATGCCAACTGCGATCCGTACACCGTTGCGCAGCTCATCACCGACACCGTGTGCTCGGCTGCAACGAAGGGATCTAAGAAGCGCTGACAAGTTCAGCGTCACTTGGTGACGTCCTTGTGAAGGGGGCCTCGTTTGTACGAGGTCCCCTTCACCGTTTTTCACTGCCAGAATAAAAGGCTGAAGGAGGAATCATGCGGGAACAGCAATGCGATTATGTTCTGAAAACTGCTTCAGAGCGCGGTGTTCGCATGGTGCGTCTGTGGTTTACCGATGTGCTGGGCAACTTGAAGAGTTTTGCCATCAGTCAAAACGAACTTGAAAATGCTCTCAACGATGGAATGACCTTTGATGGTTCATCAATCGACGGGTTCTCTCGGGTTCAAGAATCTGACGTTCTTGCCATTCCAGATCCGGACACATTTCAGATTCTTCCATTTGGCGACAAGGATGCTGCCGAAGCGAGAGTGTTCTGCGACATACACCACCTTAATGGCTCTGCGTTCACTGGCGATCCACGCCAAGTGCTGCGACGCCATGTTGAAGCGGCTCGTAGTGAAGGCCTCACGTTTTACATTGCGCCTGACATCGAGTTTTTCTACTTCACACCTCCGCAACCTGGCGAGCGACCGACCCCTCTCGATTTCGGGGGCTACTTTGATCTCACCACCCGAGATGTCACTGGCGACCTCCGCAAGCAAACGATTCGCACCCTCGAACAAATTGGGATCCCGGTCGAATACTCATTCCATGAAGATTCTCCGAGCCAACAGGAAATCGATCTTCGTCACGATGACGCTCTCACCATTGCCGACTCGGTGATGACGTTCCGTCACGTTGTACGAGAGGTTGCGGCGGCACACGGTGTGTACGCGACGTTTATGCCTAAGCCGCTCGAGGGAGTGCAGGGCTCGGGTATGCACACTCACCTGTCGCTCTTCACTGGCGATGAAAATGCGTTCTATGACGAGGCCGATGAGTACAACCTGTCACCCCTCGCAAAATCATTTATGGCCGGTCTCTTACAACATGCTGCGGAAATCACGGCCATCACGAATCCGACGGTGAATTCGTACAAACGGCTCGTGCCGGGTTTCGAAGCCCCAGTCCACCTAAGTTGGGCACGTAACAATCGATCAGGCCTCATCAGAGTGCCCATTCCTAAACGGGGTAATCCACTTGCGACTCGCCTCGAATACCGTTCGCCTGATCCGAGTTGTAACCCCTACCTTGCCTTCAGCCTCATGCTTGCTGCCGGACTCAAAGGGGTGAGAGAGGGTTACGAACTTCCAGTTGAGGCTGATGCAAACCTGTTTGAACTCGACGATAGGGCGCTCGGCAAACTGGGAATTGGCCAACTGCCGCAGTCGCTTTCTGAGGCACTTCACGTGATGGAGCGCTCAGAACTTGTCCACGAGGCACTCGGCGAACACATTTTTGAGTGGTACGTGAGAAATAAGCGCCGTGAGTGGATGGACTACAAAACCCACGTCAGCCAATTTGAGATTGACAGGTATCTGGGGAAATTGTGACTCAACCTGAAAGTGGGACCCTCCTCGTCGTTGGCGATCAAATTTCCACAGAACTTGCGCGCACCCTCGACCTCTCAGGGCGGACGTGGCATGGCATCTGTTTTGAGGATCAATCGCGCTCAACAATTCCGGACGGCTACTGGGTTGGGGCCATCATCGATCTTTCCGCCGACCCTGAGGCGGGGTGGTCGGTTGCACGAAACCTTCGTCGAACAGATCGTGACCCAATCCGAACGCTCGTATTGGTCAGCGGCGCTCAGCTTTCAGAGCTCGAACACCGCGACGAGCTTTTCGATGACTTTTGTCTGACCCCATTTCACCCAACCGAACTTGAGGCTCGAGTCGCCCACCTACTCGCATCGGCCGGGCCGGTTGCCACCAAATCTGAAGTCGTCATGTACGAGAACCTCGCGCTCAATTTGGAGACCTACCAAGCATCGGTTTCAGAGCAACCGCTCGACCTCACCTACATGGAATACGAGTTGCTGAAATTCCTCGTGCAAAACCCTGGCAAGGTGTTTTCTCGAGAAATGCTCCTTAGCCGTGTGTGGGGCTATGACTACTACGGCGGCGCAAGAACGGTCGATGTACATGTTCGTCGTCTTCGCGCAAAGCTCGGCGAAGAGCATGCTGACCTCCTTCAAACAGTCCGGTCGGTTGGCTACAGGTTTGGTCGTTCACGCTGGAAACCGTGAATCACTGAGCGAGTCGTTGTACACGCTGTGATGCCGCAGCGTGAGCAGTCAACATTTCTTCGGTTGCAGCCGATACGAGGTAGCCGTCTTTTACGACCTCTCTGCCATTGATAATGGTGTTTCGAGCACCGGTTGGCCCGCATCGCAACCACGCCTCAATCGGATCAGATACTGCGCCTGCGTAGGCGATTCCCGTTTGATCCCAGACGGCGATGTCAGCTGCGGCACCTACGGTGAGGGTTCCCAATTCGCCGGTACGACCGAGGCAGGCAGCCCCGCCACGCGTTGCCATCTCCAGCGCATTGCGCGCCGTCATTGCGTCTGCCCCGTCATTGAGTTTCGCGAGCAGTAAGGCTTGACGAGCCTCTAACCACATCGATGCTGAATCTGCAGATGAAGAACCGTCAACTCCGAGTCCGACTGGGCATCCTGCGGCACGAAGCGCCGTCACCGGAGCGATACCTGACGACAGAATCAGGTTGGAACTTGGGCAGTGGGCAACGCCAACTTCGGCAGCGCCAAGTCGGTTGATCTCATCACCTTTCGGCATCACACAATGTGCAACCCAACTTCGTGAGCTTGCCCAACCGGTTCGTTCCAAATATTCGGTCGGGCGACAGCCAAAGCGAGCAACGCTGAACGCATCGTCTTCAGAATTTTCGGCAAAGTGAGTGTGCAGGCGAACCTCTAGGCGTTCTGCTAGTTCGGCCGTCCGAACGAGTAGTTCTTCGGTGACGCTAAACGGTGAGCACGGAGCAAGCGCTATTTGCGTCATCGAACCCCACGACCGATCATGGTGTCCGTTCACCGCTTCTTCGCAAGCAGCCAAAATGTCATCGTCATCTTCGACCACATCGTCAGGTGGCAACCCACCATCTTTTTCCGAAAGTGATATCGAACCCCGGGTCGGATGAAAGCGAACTCCAATGTCGGCGGCGGCGGAAATTTCTGCAGCAAGCAAATCTCCTGACCCACACGGATGCACGTAGAGATGATCGGATGAGGTGGTGCACCCTGATAACGCAAGCTCTCCGAGTCCAATCCATGCCGACAGATAGATACTTTCTTCGTCGAGTGCCTTCCAAAGGGGGTATAGCGACTGCAACCAACCGAACAGTGGTTTGTCGGTCATCTCTGTATACGCCCGCGTCAGGTTCTGATATAGGTGATGATGCGTGTTGACCAGACCAGGGGTGACCAGACAACCAGACGCGTCGATAGTTGTCGACGCTAACGGTGGCTCACCGATGCCTACCCCCTCGATAAGCCCACCTGTCACCGACACCCAACCGCCAGGAAGTTCGCGGCGTAGATCATCCATTGTTGCCACCAGTCGGGCGTTGAGAATGACGAGATCTGCCATGTGGTAACGCTAATCACTACAAGATCGACAAACGAGACTCTTAATGCTTCACAAAGATCAGCCGAGAGATGAGCCTCTCAGTCGTCGATATCGAGCAGTTCGCTGCCCTCGAAGCGACGCTCTCCATCGCGTTGCAGCACAGCACCGAGAATCGCGCTTGCTACACCGCCGCTCATCGCAATAAGGACAGGGAAAATCGCAAGAATCACGACGATCGCAATTGCGCCAGCCATCAGGCCAGTCTAGTTCTCTGACGCCGAAAGAACAGCCTCAGCACCCGGACCGGCTAGCGCTCGGGGAAATAGGCCCAAGCCTCGATTTCGACGGCGCCATTCAGAGGAAGGGCTGCGACTCCAATAGTTGATCTCGCTGGGCGATGATCGCCGAATGCGGCGACATAGGCATCGTTGAACTCGCCGAAGGTCGACATGTCGGTGAGAAAACACATGGTTTTCGAAATTGCGCTGAGATCTGCACCATATTCCGCCAATCGGTCTGCAAGGTTGGCGACGGCTCGTGTGGTCTGCGCCGTCACGCCGTCGACAAGAGCACCGTCAACAACACCTAATTGACCTGAAACGATGATGAAATCTCCTGCCCGAACAGAAGGTGAATAAGGTCCGATTGGTGTAGCCATTGCTACACCTTAGGCTGCGAACTGCCTCGGTGACTTACCGCTTTTGTGGTTCTCCGATAGTCGCTTCGAATGCGCGTGCCTCGTCCCAACGGCCTTCAGCGAACCGCTTTGCCTGCTCAGACCAAGTCGATGGATCGTGGCGTCCGAAACGAGGGCCAGCGTCTGCGAGCATCGATGTCAAGGTGTCATTCTCTGCGCCGGCGAGATCCCACCAGGTGCGAATTCCCACACCATTACAAAGCCGTTCAATCGCAGGCCCAATGCCAACGACTGCTTTGAGGTCATCTTGCACAATACGACGACCAAGCACCGATGACCCGAGGGCAACATCGGGGATCGATGGCGTTGCGTTTGCGCTGGCTTCTTTTGCTCCCTCATCACCTTCGGGAACTGCATCGTCGCTATCTGTAGGAACCTCGCCAAAAGGAGAACCCTCTGATGCCAGATGCTGCTCTTTTAATAATTCGAGTTCGGCCTGCAGGCGATCGCGCTCCTCGGCAGATCTACCCAATGTCGTGACGCGCTCCCGTAAGTCATCAATTTCCGATGACAGTTCTTTCTGCACCTGCTTGCGGCCGCGAGCAACCTGGCGACTCGCTGTAGCGCTTCGCAGAACCCAGCCAACGACAAGACCGATCATCGCAGCAAGCGCGAACCAGATAAGTCCCATCGTCAACGTGTATGGCATCGAGTGATCATCTTTCCAGAAGTTGTCCCTGCAGCGAGGTTTCTCACGCGGCCGACACAATAATTTCCACTCGCCGACTCATCACCTTGTCTTCAACACCTTCAATGATGACCGGTTCAGAGGATCCGACACCTTCCCAACTCACCGACGAACGCTCAAGCCCACCATCGATGAGTGCCGCAGCGACCGCCACTGCGCGATCAGTACTGAGTTTTACATTTGAGTCGGGAACCCCGTCACTATCGGTGTGACCTCGAACCACGACTGAAATCCCCGGAACGTCAACAAGCAACTGAACGATCTCATCGAGCACGCCGTCACTTCCCCACACAAATTCAGCGCTTCCCGAAATAAAACTGACCGGATTACCGATGAGGAGTCCCACGATGTCATCGTTGAGGGCATCAACTTCGGCTGACCCGAGTGGCGCAGGCGGCGCAAGCGAAACCTCTGCTCCGACCGATCGGGCAACCGCAGTCAGCGATGCCGCTCGATTCTCATCGAGATACGACCCGGCAAGGCTGGTGCCGGTCTCCGCAACCGTCAATACGCCTGTATCAAGTGAATAAATCATTGCTCGCAACAACCGTTCGATGGCGTTCAACGTAATCACTTGTGCGTCGACAAGCATGGTGTCGTCGCTGGTCGAACCGAATCTGCGCTCGACGGTTCGACCGGATCCTTCGGCGATCGATGTCACCGCATCAAGGACTTCCTCGCTCACATTTGAGCCTGCGACTTGCAGCGTGCTGTTGGTGAGCTCAATTTCGATTAATGGAAGGACACCGGTTCCATCTGCCTGCAACACCGAATCGAGCAACCACACCTGGCGATCCCCAACATCGAGAACTTCTATGACCTGCGCATAACCATCGACCGTCGTCACATCGTCGGAGGTCTCAATACGAGGTGAGTTTGCAGATTCGAGCACGTGCATATCAACGAGCGCTATCGTTGATGCCACATCGGTTTCAATCTCTGCGAGGAGATCCGCTCCAAACTCGTCGAATGCACCGTCAACCGGTGCGAGAACAATCACGACGTCATCAAGCCGACTTTCAAGCCCGGCAGCACTTACAAGCCGAGCCATCGTTGTTAATTCAGGGTCACTTTCGAGGACGGAGAGAAGTAGCTCATCATTGCTGACAGGCAATGACTCCGTCGTCGTCGTCTCTCTAACGATCAAGCCCAAGGTGGCAGATGGTTGTGGAACCTCGGTCGTCGAAGGAATCGAGGCGGTACTAGAGCCACCGACTGTTGGTGCTCGCAACACACGACATGATCGATCTGCAACTACAGAATGAACGCCGTCAAGAGCACTCAGACCGAGAACGAGTTGTGCGGGATATTCGACAGGGGATGCACAAAAGATGGTGCCATCCTGACCGGAGAAACTCACCCCGTTTACCAAGGGGTCGAGTTGTCGAGCTCGCTCAAGAGTACGGGTTCCTAAATCTTGCTCAATTGAAGAGAGATAAAGCGGAACTCCAGCTAGGAATGTTGCTAGGCCGGAGACGACGGCCACCGCTACAGTTTTTTTTCGAGGCGATGCAGTTGTCAGGAGAAGCTCTGCCCGCAACCGCAGGTACGGCTTGCGTTCGGATTAGTAATTGCGAACCCTGATTGGTCGAGGCCGTCCTTGTAGTCAAGTGTGGCGCCAACAAGCAACTGAGCCGATGCCGGGTCAACAACAACCTTCACCTCACGAATGTCTTGACCAAACATTGCCTGCTCATCATCTGAAGCAATGTCGCCATCGAAGAACATTTCATAGGAAAATCCACTGCATCCACCGGGACGAACGGCAACTCGCAATGCCAGTTCTTCTGCCCCCTCACTGTCGAGAAGAGCGCGAACCTTTGATGCTGCTGTATCGGTGAGCGTGATCATAGAAACCTCCTGAGAGATAAGAAATCCTATACGCCAACGTGACCTGAACGCCACTCATAGATAATCTGACTATATGTCGGCAGGTCGAGCGGCTCCCCCAACCGTTGAGGAAGTTACTGCCGTGCTGTCGACAGTCATCGACCCCGAACTTGGAAGTGATGTCGTCTCTCTCGGCATGATTCCTCGCACCGAAATTTCTCCGGGCGGAGCAGTGGTCGTTGAAGTTCGCCTCACCATTTCAGGTTGCCCAATGAGGGCTGAGATCAAGAAAATGGTGGAGCAACGCCTTCTTGTTCATCCCGGTGTGACGAAAGTGCGCCTTGAATGGTCAGAGATGGACTCCGACGAACGCTCCGCTGCAATGTCGACAGCGAGGGCAGCCGCTCGCGATCGGGCCCCAGAAACCGCAATCGGGCAACGCTGTCAGGTACTTGCGATTTCAAGCGGTAAAGGCGGGGTCGGCAAGAGTTCCGTCACCGTCAATCTTGCCGCCGGTCTTGCAGAGAAGGGATTCACCGTTGGCGTGCTTGATGCCGACATCTGGGGCTTCTCAGTCCCTCGCCTTCTAGGAATGAATGACCGCCTTGACGCAAACGAGGTTGACGGACGACCACAGATCATTCCTAACCGCAAATCGATTGGCCAGGGGATGCTTGAAGTAGTCTCCACCGGTTTCTTAGTTGAAGAGTCAACCGCTCTCATGTGGCGTGGTTTGATGTTGACGAAAGCGGTCGAACAATTTCTCCGAGATGTTGCGTGGGGAGATCTCGATTACCTTCTCATCGATATGCCTCCTGGCACCGGTGATG
>DLTS01000062.1:0-295 GCA_002501485.1 Acidimicrobiaceae bacterium UBA7830 | reverse complement strand
TATGCCTCCTGGCACCGGTGATGTGCAGATGGGTCTCGCCCGACTTCTGCCACGGACATCGCTTCTCGTGGTAACAACTCCTGCCACTGCGGCTCAAAGAGTGGCGCAGCGGGCAGCAGATATGGCGCAACGGTCATTCCTCCCGGTGCTCGGAGTAATTGAAAATATGAGTGGCTTCATCTGCGAGCATGGCGACTTCCACCCTGTCTTCGGGCAAGGAGGCGGTCAGGCGCTCGCCGAGGCGGTCGATGTACCACTACTCGGGTCGATCCCCATCGAAACCTCTGTATCGGTA
>DLTS01000038.1 GCA_002501485.1 Acidimicrobiaceae bacterium UBA7830 | reverse complement strand
TCCAGCGGCTAGTGACAACGTTGACAATTGTGAGCCTTATTGCAGCCTGTGGACCTCGAGAATCGTCGTCAGTCATTGAGGAGTCGATGTCGACAACGAGTTTGGTCCTAGAACGCGAAAATTTATCAACGACCTCAACCGCTGTATCGGTAGTTCCGTATGAAGCCGAAAACATCGATGCCTCTCAACTCTTGGCTGACCATTCACAGCCGGTGACAACGACAACGGTGGCAATCCCCTCAGCTCCCTCTGCACGGGAGGATGCACTTCACCTCAGTCGATTCGGGTTAGGTAGCCAGCGATTCGGTGACGACATGAGCAACGTTATTTCATCGTTGATCGAAGTCTTTGGGCTACCGCAGACGGATGTGATGCGTCGCTTTCGTGAAACTGATGACGGTGTGTTTATTGATCGAAATGCTGATTTCAAGTTTGTTGATGTCTTCGCCCGCGAAACCTGCTTCTCCGTCGGGTTGTGCATTGAAGGAGCTGGAGAGACCGGCGACAGACTTTTATTTACTGGGTGGACACAACGCGAGAGTTCAGGGAGGCTTGTCACCGAGAGTGGGCTCGGCGTCGGGTCACGTTGGTCAACGTTTGCAAGTGATATGAAGGTCGAGCCCCTCGGCTGCGGTATGTACTCGACGGGGTCGTACCGCAATATGCGGCTAGAAGTTCGATCATTAGGCAAGCCGTTTGATGATGCTGATGAGATCGCAACAAGTGCCGGTGACATTGTGGTCATCTCGGTTTCCTCTGGAGATGTCCGCACCTCGTTGCACCCTGCTTGCTAAGACGTCAATTCGGTCGGTCTAGGATCGGATCTCATCTTCGGAGCAATTCTTTGGTTGCGTCGAGCGGATCTAGGAACACCATTCAGATCTGTTTTGTTAACCAAGCATGAATAGATCACTAATGAAGAATGAACTCGCCATCAACGGTTCCTTCTCACTCACGGAAATGAGGTATCTATTACCCTGGACCGTTCCTTCGATCTAACGGTTCTCCATTACAAACATTCCAGGAGGGATTGCAATGTTGTTCATGCTCGAGTACCAAATCAATCACAATCAGAAATTAGATGCGTTTGGAGCGTTCGCGTCGATGACACCGGATGACGACGCCGCCATCGAAGCAGCCCATGGCTATCGTCAGATTGGCCGTTGGCACGACACAGTCAACGGTCGCGGCGTGGCAATCGTTGAGGCTGAGTCATCGGAAGCTCTGCACGGATCACTCATGATGTGGGCTGGAATGGCGGAGACTCTGAGCATCACACCAGTTCTCGACGATGCAGGAGCACGAGCCGTAATTACCGCAAACATGGCATCTTGATTTGAACGTGCTCGGCCAGACAGCGGTTGGGGTTTAGGACCTCACCGCGGTCTGCGGCCGAGAACATCACAGACTTTGGAGCGGATGACGGGAATCGAACCCGCGTTCTCAGCTTGGGAAGCTGATGTTCTGCCATTGAACTACATCCGCAGAGGTGCTCAGATTAGCGGCTCATCATCAAGTGGCCCCACGTAGAGACGCTGCTGGAGCACTAAGGTACTGTTCGTGATTTTGTCTGATCAGACGATCCGTAAAGAGATCGCAGCGGGGCGCATCGTGATCGATCCGTTCGACGATGAATTGGTGCAACCGTCCTCAATTGATGTCCGCATTTCACATTTGTTTCGGGTATTCCGCAACCACACTGCCGGTGTAATTGACGTGAAGAGCGATATGACGGGGCTCGCCGAACTTGTAGAAATGCCCGAAGATGGTTCGGAGCCGTTCATGTTGCACCCCGGTGAGTTCGTTCTCGGTTCGACTCTCGAGCGCGTCGGAGTTCCTGACGATCTCGTTGGCCGGGTTGAGGGAAAGTCAAGTTTGGGTCGTCTCGGTTTGCTCATTCACTCGACCGCAGGGTTTATCGATGCAGGGTTTGATGGTCACATCACGCTCGAGTTGGCGAATGTCGCCTCACTTCCGATCACGCTCTACCCAAGAATGAAGATCGGGCAGGTGTCATTTATGCAGATGACGACGCCGGCGGAAAATCCGTATGGCAAGGGTGCCCGTGGTTCGAAGTATCAAGGCCAACGCGGTCCAACGCCGAGCCGTTATTTTGAAAACTTCGACAACAGCTGACGGTCGACCCTTCCTACGTCGTGGTCACGGCACACCTCTTAGACTCATCTCATGACATCTCCAATCACTGTCGTGACCGGCGCAAACTCAGGCATCGGTCGTGCGACCGCAGTGCATCTCGCGGCGCAAGGCCACATCGTCTACGGCACAGTTCGATCAATTTCGAAGGCCGACAAACTGCAGGTGATGGCCGCTGATGCGGGGGTGACGATTCAGCTCGCCGAACTCGATGTGGCTGATGGCGATTCAGTTCGTGAGGGATTTGACGACATCATGAAGCGAGCTGGGCGCGTCGACAACCTCGTGAACAATGCAGGTGTTGGCGGCAATGGCGTTGTTGAGGAGACATCGTCGAAAGAATTCCTCGATGTGATGAATGTTGACCTGTGTGGAGCGGTGCGGTGCTCACAAGCGGTTCTCCCACAGATGCGTGAGCGAGGCTCAGGCGCAATTATCAACATCACTTCGGTCGCTGGTTGCTTTGGAGCGATTGCTCAAGCTCCCTACGTGGCTTCAAAGTGGGCGCTCGAAGGTGTGAGCGAGGAGCTTGCACTTGAGGTTGCTCCGTTTGGTATTCGAGTAGCGATCATCGAACCGGGTGTGACGAAGTCGGCGATCTTTTCGAAGAACACTGAGGCTCCGAACGAGTCGGGAGCTTACGACCAGCAATACGGCCGGATGTTCGGTTTCTACGCAGCGGGTATTCGTCAGGCGACCCCCGCAGAGGAGGTGGCGGAGGTCATTCATCATGCAATCCATACAGATTCCCCACAATTGCGATACGCGGTGAGTTGGGCTGCAGAGGGGATTATCGACGGCAAAGCAAAGATGGGTCCTAACGATTGGGCAGAATTGGGAGCGATTGTCGACGACGCTGGCTATGCCGCACGATTCGGGGAACTGTTCGGCGTCGACATTTCAGCAGCCGAGTAGACCAGGTGGCGTCACCCCCATATGGTGACGCCGAGAATTCCGATAAGCACGATCCCACTCGCAACAAACTCACTGCGGCGATGCTGCTGTCGGAGCCACACCCGCGAGACGACGAACGTGAGCAGTAATTCAAGTTGGCCAAGCGAACGCACTTTTGCAGCGGTTTCCATGCTCATGGCAATTGCCCACGCCGCTGAACCACCGACCGACATCGCTCCAACGGGCAGTGTGCGTTTCCAGTGCCGGAAGATGATGCCGATCGACTTGGGCTCTCTCACGCGGATCCAGACTCCGTTCACGATGGTTTGAGCGGTGTTCATCGCCGCGAGCGTGATAAGCCCGCGAACCAGCGCAGGGTGATCGCCGAGACTTGTCGACGCCCACCTGATGCCAACTGACGCAAGCGCAAATCCGGCACCAGCAAGCACGCCTGCTTGAGCGGCGCGGTCACGATGGGCAATGAGTTGACGGAGTGGCGTGTCAGACGGGCTCGCAAGTTTGACGACGCCGACTAACACCGCGATCACCGAGACCCAGCCCCATAATTGGAGTGGCTCCCCAACGATGACAGCCGAAAACACTGCAACCTGAATGAGCTCGGTTTTTGAGTACACCGTGCCGATAGCGAAGTCACGGCGGTCAAAGGCTGTGAGTAGCGCAATCGTTCCGATGATTTGCGCGAGGCCGGCGGCGGTGACGATGAACCAGAAGCGCACAGGGATTGTTGGCATACCGTCTGCTGACCACCAGACGGCAAGTATGCAGGCCGCAATTGATAGTGGTGCGCCGAGGATGTAGCGCACATAACTTGCTGCATTGACAGAAAGATCTGGTCTTAGTCGTGCTTGTGCAGCAGTTCGCAGAGTTTGGAAGATCGTGGCGAGAAAGGTGACGGCGATCCACATGCGACTATGACGATATTCGCACCACGCGTATGGGGACCGAGCGGGCGCCAACAGGACGCGGTAACGCCCGCTTCGCTGGCGAAACAGTTATCGAAATACGCTCCGCGTAGAAGGCGACGTCTGTTGAGCGCAGCGTCAGATACGTAGCGGGGTAGTCACATGGTGTACGAAATCAAAGATCAAGACGTCACTCCACCAGAGCCGAATCCTGATGACATTCGTTCGTCACGAAATGATGCTGCGGGCGCGTTCGCAATTGCTCTGATCACCGCAGGATTGATTGCCGCCATCATTTTCTTCCAAATTTTGTGAACTTCACCTGCGTCGGCCTGCGGCTCCGACTAGATCGCTGAGAAAGAAATGAGCCCGACCCAGTGCCTCCGAAAAGACGCTGAGCCGGGCTCGGGTTTCAGTTACTGGGCAATGCCCGATGTGTTACGGGGCAATCCCCATAGAAAGGTCACCGACATCGATGAATTCGTTGTCGATCGGTACAACTTCTCCATTTGAGAGTTGGCTATAAACAACGGTCCGGTTGAACAGACGGGAGTAGCCTGGCAGACCATCGGTCCACTCTTGAGTGAAATCGATCACTGGCACCATTCCGTTGAGGTCAAGGTTGCTCGTGTTGCTTGCAGCCTCGAAGAATGAAGCAGCGGTCACTTCACCCTCGATGGTTGATGCAATCTGAGCGAAGCCGATGTACGCGGCCCATGTTCCGAGACCACCAAGGCTGTTGAAGTCGTTTGCCTCTTGATCGATGTTGTTCTTCTCAAGAGCAGCGCGATAATCGGCCCACGGCTCAGTCGAGATATCTGGGTACATACCCGAGATGATGTTGCCATCGGTCACTTCCTCAGCACCCACCGCTGAGATGGAGTTGAGGTTGCCCTGAGGACCGTACTGCTGCACGTCAGAGCCAGACTGTTGCATTGCGGTGTTCCAGGTGAGGAACGGGCCCTCTGACAGAACGATCACCATGCAGTCAACACCGGTGGTTGCCTGAGCAACTTCAGCTGAGTAGTCGGGTGCGGCGTTCGGAATGATCATCACATCGTTGAACTCAAGGCCATAGGCAGACATGGCGTTTTCCATCGGGCCTTTGAAGATTGCGTCGGCACCTTCAACGATGACGGCGTTGATTGCTTCACAGCCATCTTCGACGGCCTGGCGAACCATTCCGACCGCGTACATCGGCTGGTTGCCAAGGTTGAACGAGTGCGGTGATGTCAGCTCTGATGGCGAGATCGGGCAACATGCGCCGAACCAAGTGATGTCAGATTCTGAGATCACCGGCACGATTGCTTCAGCGAAGTAGGTGAAGGAGCCAACCACTGACACGACACCTTCCGCAACAGCGTCGCGTGCACACGTTGCTGCAATTGCTGCGTCGAACTGTTCGTCACAGACAATGACTTCAAGTGGCCGGCCGTTAATACCGCCGTTTGAGTTGATGTGATCGGCTGCGATCTCCGCTGCGATCTTGATGTTCTCATACGTTGGGCCATTGGCATTCAACGTGGTGACCGTCATCAGCTTGATGGGATCACCGGTTGGCTCCGCGGCTGCCGGCTCTTCAGCTGCGGGCTCCTCAGCAACTTCTTCAGTCGCTGCTTCCTCCTCAGCAGGCTCGTCAGCATCATCGCCGCCACACGCGGTGAGTCCGATGCCGAGTATTGCGACTGCGGCAACACGGCGGACGACTCCCGATTTTTTGTTCAGAAAACTCATTCTCCCCCCTTTGGTGAATGGTCAAGTGAGCCGCCTTATGCGACCTACCTACGCGAACCTTAGACACTGAGAGGTGTCCGACTTCGTGTTGGAGGGGTGTTCTCCCTACCATTCCATGAGGGGCCGCCGAGCACGCTCGGCACGGTCTCATGGCGCAGTCACAGTGGGGGTTGAAGGCGTGAACGAAATTATCCGGTTTGCTTTGCTTGGGTTGGGTGTTGGTGCACTCTACGCGTTCGCGTCTCAAGGTCTGATTGTGATCTTTCGTGGCACTGGAGTTCTTAACTTTTCGCTCGGCGCAACAGGAATTGCCGGTGTGTTTCTCCAATACGAACTGCAGTACGAGCGGGGACAGAATTTCTGGGTTGCCTCATTCTTTGGTGTGATGCTCTCCATCACCCTCGGTGTTCTCACCCACTGGGTTATTTTGCGTCCGCTGCAACGTAAACGAGCGAGCAACCTGATTCAGCTTCTTGCAACTCTGGGCGTACTTGTCACCGTGCAAGCGGGAGTGGTGATCCGGTACGGGTCAAAGCCGCGGCAGGTCCCAAGTCAGCTTCCGGTCGATCGTGTCACCTTGTATGGAGACGTCAGTATCACCGTTGACCGCCTTATCTTGCTTGCGATCGGGAGTTTCTCTGCGTTCTTACTCTGGTTGCTGTACCGATCATCAAATTTTGGTATTGAAACCGAAGCGGTTTCCGAGAACGAGCGTTCTGCAGCGGCTGTGGGAGTCTCGCCAAACAAAATTGCTGTCTTTAACTGGGGTCTTGGTTCTGCGGCCGCTTGTATCGGCGGGATTCTCGTTGTCCCGGTGATGACGCTGCAAGTGACGTCGATGACGTCACTTGTGCTCGCCGCCCTTGCGGCCGCGCTCATCGCTGACTTCAAATCGTTCCCGTTGGCGACAGCGGCCGGCTACCTCCTGGGAATGGGCCAGACGTTGATTAATCGATTTTGGGATCAACAAGGCGCCGGCCAGTCGTTGCCATTCGTGATCATCATCATCATGCTCGTTTTCAGAGGGCGAACAATCCCGACTCGAGACCACTACCTCAGGAGGTTGCCCGCAATCGGCAATGGTCGAATGTCGTGGGACTGGACCATCTTTCTTGTTGGAACCATCGTCTTCCTTATGTTGACCAAAGATACGAAATGGGTTGATGCCCTCACCGTGTCGCTGTGTGCTGCCATCGTGTTGCTGTCGATTGTCGTTGTCACTGGCTACGCAGGGCAGCTGTCGCTTGCTCAGTACGCAATGGCAGGTTTCGGTGCGTGGGTGGCAGGACGACTTGTAGCGGTTTATCAACTGCCGTTCTTGCTGGGTTTGCTTGCTGGTGTGGTTGCGGCGGTGCCGCTCGGAATGATTTTTGCTCTGCCGGCGGTCCGTACCCGTGGCATCAACCTTGCGATCGTGACATTGGGTCTTGGAACGACGCTTGAGTTGATGTTGTTCAACAACCGCAACTACACGGGCGGAATTTATGGCACGCCTGTCGGTGATCCGAGCTTGTTTGGATTCGAGATCAGTTCGATTAGGTATCCTGAGCGGTACGGAATCTTCGTCTTGGGAATGGCTCTTTTTGCAGTTGTTCTGGTCGCAAATGTGAGACGTGGCCGCAGTGGTCGACGTTTGATTGCGGTAAGAACGAACGAACGTGCCGCTGCATCGCTTGGTATTAACATTGCTGCCGCCAAATTGTTTGCGTTTGCATTTGCCTCAGCGCTTGCTGCATTAGGCGGAATTCTCCTTGCCTTCCGGCTGACTTCCGTCAGCTATCAGTCATTCACCAACTTCACTTCAATCACTTATGCAGGGCTTTCACTGGTGGGCGGAGTCGGCCATATTTTGGGCGCCTTTGTTGGGGCGATGATGGCGACGGCTGGATTCAACCAAGAAGTAATGGAGTCAACATGGAATGGTGTTGGTGAGTATGTTCAGTTGATTAGCGGCATCTCCATTTTGCTGGTGGTGCTGTACAACCCAGATGGAGTAGCGGCGGAGTGGGCGCGGAGCTTTCGGATCTTTAAGCGAACAAAGAAGTTCGGCGAGTCGTATTTCATCAAGTTGGAAGAGGTGTCTGAACGCGTCGATGAGCATGTGAGCGAGAAAGTACCGGCGAAGCGTTTGGAAGTTGAAGGTCTTACGGTGAAGTACGGAACCGTGACTGCCGTCAACAACGTAGGCTTTGCAATTGAGCCTGGCCGAGTGGTCGGCCTCATCGGGCCAAACGGCGCAGGAAAGACCTCGCTTATCGATGCGCTCACTGGGTTTACCGATGCGGCCTCGGGCCGGGTCACCGTCGGCGGCAACGACATATCGAAGGGAAATGCGAACGCTCGGGTGCATTCAGGAATGGCGAGGTCGTTCCAGTCTCTCGAACTCTTCGAAGACACAACGGTATTTGAAAACCTCAGTGTTGCTGCAGACCCTCAAAACCTTTCTTCGTATGTTCGCGATCTGGTGTGGCCGGTGATCCCGAAATTTGGTCCAGAGGTTGTCCGCGCCGTACAAGAATTCAATCTTGACGAAGATCTCCACCGCGAGGTAAGCGACTTGTCGTATGGTAAGCGGCGGCTCTTGGCGATCGCCCGATCGGTGGCGATGCATCCGAGCGTGCTTCTTCTCGACGAACCAGCAGCTGGTTTGAGTTCGGTTGAAAGTGCCGAACTTGCCCGCGTGGTGCGACGACTCGCCGATGAATGGGGAATGGCAATCTTGCTCGTCGAACATGACATGAACTTCGTCATGGGAGTGTGTGACAGTGTGGTGGTGATCGATTTTGGCAACAAGATCGCTGAAGGTACACCGGAGGAAATACGAAACAATCCAGCCGTCATTGAGGCCTATCTTGGTCAGCAGTCTGACGACGATCTCGGGATCGAGAGCAGCCAACCAGTGGAGAGCGGGAATCAAGCATGAGTGAAACCATGAACTTCTCAGAAATGATCGCTGAGGTGCCGGGTATTAGCCAGTACGTGCAGGCGCAAACGCCTCTCCTGTTAGAGACCCGCAACCTCAAAGCCGGCTACCTCGGACGAGAAGTGGTCACTGGCGCAAACATCACAGTGAAACGCGGAGAAGTTGTTGCACTGTTGGGGCCCAATGGTGCCGGTAAGTCAACCACCTTGCTGACGATCGCAGGGCAGTTACCCCCGGTCGATGGCATTGTCATGCTGTCGAATGTTCCGACGTTCACGCCGATGTACCAGCGCGTTCGAAATGGGATTGGCTTAGTTACCGAAGATCGCCTCATCTTCACCAAGATGTCGGCCCGTGACAACATCAAGATCGGTGGCGGCAGTGTTGAACGGGTGCTCGAGTTATTTCCAGCGCTTGAGCCACGGCTCGATATTCGAGGCGGCATGCTCTCAGGCGGCGAACAGCAGATGATCGCACTAGGGCGAGCGCTAAGTCGCAACCCAGAATTGCTGCTCGCTGACGAATTGTCACTTGGGCTTGCACCAATGATCGTTGACCGTTTGCTCAGCGCGGTACGCACGGCAGCAGATGAGCAAGGCATCGGCGCGCTCATCGTTGAACAGCATGCCCGAAAGGCATTGAAGTACAGCGACCGCATCTATTTGATGTCTCGAGGACGAATTCAGATGGAGATGACATCCGACGAAGCACGCTCACGCCTCGACGAGATCGAGGAGGCCTACCTTGCGGGAACATCTGAGTCAGAGGAAGACCATATTGAGCGACGTCGCCGAAAGGACGTGCGACAGGCATGGGGGCGTCTGAGGGTAAAAGAGCGCGAGTTGCGCCGGCTGAGTGGAACTCAGGTTTCACGCAGACGCACAGGAGAAGACGATCATATTCTTGATGATGAACAACATCGGCGCGATTCGCAGATGCGCATCCGCCGCGGACGCAAGTATTAATTGACCAGATAACAGGACACAGAAAGAAACGACATGGGTTACCGCACTGCTGATTTACCACCAGTCGATCTCGACGAATTCCCGAAGATCCCGTTTTTGCCAAGGATGAAGCTCCTCCAGTTGCACTGGGTGGAAGCGGGCTTCGGCACGCCGAAACAAACGGCAATGTTTTACGTGTGGAAGATTTTCTTCTTTGCGCTGTTTGGCTTGATCGTTGCCGCTTCATTCACAGCCGGCCTTGAATTTAACGATATTGGGGGCTGGTGGGATGAGCCCATCCTCTACCAGAAGTTGATGATTTGGACCATCTTGATGGAGGTTCTAGGGCTTGCCGCAACATGCGGCCCGATGGCATTCCACTTCGACCCGCCGATCGGCCAAAGCCTTTATTGGTGGCAGAACGACACGTTGAGAATCCCTCCGTACCCAAATCATGTGCCGCTGACAAAAGGCAACCGCCGCACTCCGTGGGATACCGGGCTTTACAAACTCATCGTGTTCTGGTTAGTGATGATGTTGTTCCTCTCTGGCGAGCAAATCCCAGGGTTGCCTGAGGGCACCGCAGGGGTCATGCCCCGTTGGCCTTTCGTGGTGTACGCGGTACTCATTTGTGTGATGGGGTTGCGCGATAAGTGCGTGTTCTTGGCGTCGCGCGCCGAGCAGTACGTGCCAACCATGCTGGCGTTCGCTTTCTTCCCCTCGTGGGTTGACATGGTCGTTGCCGCAAAAATTTTCATCGTTATCGTTTGGATGGGTGCTGGAGTTTCGAAGTTCAATCACGGCTTTTCCTCAACGGTTTCGGTGATGATCAATAACACCCCGTGGAATGGCTCTCGTCGGCTTCGAATGGGGACAGTGAAGGACTACCCGAATGATTTGCGGCCTTCGAAAGCGACTCACCTCATCGGGCACATTGGTGGTACCACGTGCGAGCTTGTCATGCCGTTGGTGCTGCTGTTCTCGCCGTGGCCATGGATGACATGGATCGGGATTCTTTCGATCTGGGCGCTTCACACTTTCATCATTTCGACGATCCCTCTTGCGGTCCCGCTCGAATGGAACGTGTTCTTTATCTTCTGCACTGGCTTCCTGTTTGCGAATTTTCCTGCCGGCGACGGCTGGGGGGTTGGAGATATTGAGCCGCTCCTGATCATTCCGATCTTGGTAGTTGGCCTATTCGGCATTGTGCTGGGAGCGATTTGGCCGCAGCATGTGTCATTTTTAATTGGGATGAAGCAGTACGCCGGTAACTGGGCCTCGACGACATGGGCGTTTGTCGACAAAGAGAAAGAGGATCGGATCAACGAACGAATCGTGAAGGCGGCAGACAACCAGATTGATCAGATCATTCCGATCTTCGGTAAGGAAATCTCTGAGGTCTTTATCCAGAAGGCGATTGCGTTCAGAATGATGCACCCGATGGGCCGAATGCACATCACCCTGCATATGCGGCACAACGACGATATGGATACGAGGGTTCTTCGCGAAGGGGAGTTCCTCGGCAACGTGCTGCTCGGTTGGAACTTTGGCGATGCGCACTGCAACGATGAGCGACTCATTGAGGCCGTGCAGGAGCGGTGTAATTATGAGCCTGGTGACCTGCGGGTCGTGTTCACAGAGTCGCAGCCAATGTTTTCGAAGAAGGTGCAGTACAGAGTGATTGATGCCGCGCTCGGTGTCGTTGAAAAGGGTTGGTATCACAACGACGACGCCTATTTCACGCAGCCGTTCCTTCCGGATGGCTTGGTTCCTCACGTCGTGACTTGGCAGCGCGAGGGGTACACCCCCGCAGGTGACCCCTACCCTGGCGATGGTGGAAGAGATACCAAGGGTGAGGGAATCTCGCTCACCCATACCTGACGTAATGAGCACAGCCATTGTCGTGGGCGGCGGCCCGAACGGTCTTGCTGCAGCGGCGCGCCTTGCTCGCGCAGGGTGTAACGTCACCGTGCTCGAAGCCTCGGACACGATTGGTGGCGGGGCCAGAAGTTCGGAGTATCTTGCGCCGGGGCTTTTGCATGACCATTGTTCGGCGGTGCATCCGATGGCTCTTGCATCGCCCTTTTTTCAGGAAGTGAATCTTCCGGGGCTTGAGTGGTGTGCCCCCGAAATTGATTGCGCGCATCCTCTCGACGATGGGTCAGCGGGTGCATTTGCGAAATCGTTCGATGTCACCGATGAACTGTTGGGAGCAGATGCGCGACGTTGGCGGCAGATGTTCGCCCCGGTTGCGAGGAAGTTCGACACTCTTTTTGCAGATATCTCTCAGCCGGTACTTCGCGTGCCAAGGCACCCTTTAACGCTGACGAATTTTGGTATTCGGGTAGTGCCGTCGGCAACTCTGCTTGCTCGCACTTGGAAAACTGAACAGGCCCGAGCATTGTGGGGCGGGGTGGCAGCACATGCTTTTTGGCGCCTCGACCGACCGTTGACGAGCGCAGTGGGCGTGACACTTACAGCAGCCGCTCACGCACATGGCTGGGTGGTCGCAAAAGGCGGCACGCAACGGATTGTCGATGCTCTTGTTGCTGACATCGTTGCCCACCAAGGGAAAATTGAAACGTCTTCGCGGGTGTCATCCGTGGACGATCTCCCACCTCACGATGTGTTGATGCTCGACGTGGTGCCGTCGATCGCCCTTGAGATCCTCGGTGATCGTCTGCCATCGCGTATTGCGCGTGCATACCGATCGTTCTCTCATGGGCCAGGGGCATTCAAAGTTGACTTTGCAGTTGAGGGTGGTATTCCCTGGACGGCTCAAGAAGCACGGCGAGCGGGCACGGTTCATGTTGGTGGGTCATTTGACGAGATCGCTGCAAATGAACGAGCGGTCGTTGATGGCAAGATGCCGACCGCACCGTTCGTACTAGTTGGCCAGCAGTATTTGGCTGATCCGAGTCGATCCGCTGGAAATGTTCACCCGATATGGGCGTACGCACATGTACCTCACGGCTATACCGGCGATGCGACCGAGGCAATTGTCGAGCAGATCGAACGCTTCGCCCCCGGGTTTCGAGAGCGCGTTGTTGGCATGGCGGTTCGCTCGACGACAGAGATGTCGAAGTACAACGAGAACTACGTCGGCGGTGACATCATTGGAGGGGCTGGTTCGCCGTTACAAACCGTCTTTCGACCACGTGTGAGTTCGAACCCGTACGCAACAGGAATCCCGGGTGTGTACTTATGTTCGTCATCGACGCCGCCTGGAGCGGGCGCGCACGGCATGTGCGGAGCAAATGCCGCTGATCGAGCACTCACTCGGTGTATCTCTCGCTAAGTAGAAGAGCGGAACGGGAGGGATTTGAACCCCCGGACCCCGTAAGGTCTCTTGTTTTCAAGACAAGTGCATTAGGCCGCTCTGCCACCGTTCCGCAATCCAATCTACCGTGTAGGCGGTAGCCCTACGACCGTCGCTCTGTAGACTTTGTGCTGTTCGGAGAGGTGCCAGAGCGGCCGAATGGGGCGCCCTGCTAAGGCGTTGACCACGCGAGTGGTCCGTGGGTTCAAATCCCACCCTCTCCGCAAGGGACGTGCCGGGCCTTCGGGCTCGGCACGTGTTCTTTCCGCCGCCATCTTTTGGCCGGCAAATGCGCTCCGATAGCGGTCGTTGTAGGTGGTGAACAAGAGACTCGTTTCTGATTCGACGATGACGGTATGAACCGGGTTGTAAGTGGGTGAGCTATCGCTTCTCCAATCAAGAAGAGAATTTGGCCATGCGGCAGATCCAGAATGTTGCGAAACGATGACAAACCAGTCAGACTTTCGTCATGTGGGGTCGGAATTCCTCTCTTCGTCGGCCAGACGAAAGCTCGGGCGAACGTCGTAGGAGACAGAAATCGCGTGCAGATGAGTCTGCTGATTTTTGGAGCGAGTCTGTCCCTTGGGAGCCCAAATCACACGAGATAGAACCTGATGCTCCCACTCGACCGAGTGGAATTGCTCGTGTCCTTCACAGCCAGACAGTCGAAGATGTTCGTACCCGTTGGTCGCTGCCACGTATCGACCCTTTTGCAAGTCGTCTGCTGCTAATTCTGACTGCGTTCGCGCTTGTTGCGCCCGTTGCATGGTCTACTCGCCGAACAACCGAATCCGTTTCGGCTCTCTCACACAACCAGGTAGTAACGGTCACCCCACGGTCAGTTGACCTTACGCGTAGTGACCTGAATGAATCTAGATCCATTACAGCAAGCGAATTGCCCGCAGTGGTGCCGCCATCGATGTCGGATAATTCAACGTTAGAGATTTCGACAGCGAGCCCAACCGAGGGCGTGAATGCTGAGGTTGCCAGGATGGTAAATGGAGAGGCACGTGCAATCGTGCAAGGGGCTGAGACGACATCGGCGCCATCTGCCCTAACTTGTGGGTCAACATACGTCGTGCGAGCTGGCGATTCGTGGTTGCTGATCGCCGACCGGGCATCAATCCCAGCTAAAACGCTGCTCGAGCAAAATGGAGCCACTGCTCGAGACGTGCTGTATCCCGGCGATGAATTGTGCTTACCTCAAGGAGTCCGTGTTGTTATCCCGCCTACGACGGTTGCACCCTCCTCTACCTTGGCTCCATCAGTAGCGGTGGCGCCAACGACAACTGCAGCGATTCCGCCGTCCCCTAGCACAGCAGAAGTTCAAAGCATCATCCGCGCAGTCTGGCCGGACGATCTTGAGGAACGTGCACTTGACATTGTTTGGAGGGAGAGTCGTTATCAGGCAGATGTCGACAATGGAATTTGTTGTGTTGGCCTGTTTCAGATTTATTGGACAATCCATCGTGTTTGGCTCGGATCAGAAGGCGTGACATCACGCGAGCAACTGTTTGATGCAGAAACCAACACGCGGGCTGCGCTCGCACTTTATGAACGGTCGCTTGCGCAACGAGGTGACGGTTGGCATCCGTGGTGTTTTGGCAAGTACTTGGAAACCGCGGCGTGCGCGGGACTTTGACCTAGGGCCTCAGTTTGGTGGCGGCGGTGGCGGCGGTGGCGTGATGCCAGCACTTCCGCTGGCGGCGTCAGCGCTGGTAGGCGGGCCGTATTCGTTGGCATCTGGAGTGCCCGGCTGGGCGAGCAAAACGATGATTACGATGGCGCCCACGATGGGGATCAGCGAAATCAGAAGCATCCACCCTGACTTCCCGGTGTCGTGAAGTCTGCGCACGCCGGCGGCGATGCCAGGAATGATCACAGCAAGACTGTAAAGACTTCCGATGATGTTTAGAGCGCCAATAGTGGCGCCGCCAATCAGGATAAGGCCATAGCTCAGAATGAAGTTGGCGAGATAAAACCACCAGAACTCTGGCCGAGTGTCACGTCCCTTGAAGTTTGCGTAGTTTTCTAGAAATCCGCGTTTCCAATAGGTGATGATCTGCATGGTTCCCAAAGTAGTCGTTTGTGAATTTGTGCAGGTGGACCGTCGTGGTATCAGTGCTACTGACGCGTAGACTTTGCCGAATAGCGCCAGTAGCTCAACGGATAGAGCATCTGACTACGGATCAGAAGGTTTGGGGTTCGAATCCCTACTGGCGCGCTGAGGAAATACAACGGTCACAAGCCGTGTGAACCTCATATCGACCAACTCGAATTCCTGGTTATTAAGCGACGCAACCAGCGGTTCGTCGGCGCTGGGCAAAAATGGGGGACCCTCGTGGCGTATTGTGAGTAGCAGTTTCAACTCATCGATCGAGGGGTAACCAAAATGAGCAATCTTCAACGAGTCGCAACTGTCGTCCTTGGAATGTCCGTTCTAGCTGGGTGCGGCAGTTCGATCGCCAGCCTCGAAGTAGGTGATTGCTACAACGCACCTGAAATTGAGTATGCAGGGACAACAGTCTCAGATGTAGATGTTGTCGACTGTAATGAGCCGCACCGGTACGAGTTATTCGCTATAAAAGAAATGACGGATGGCAGCTATCCGGGTGAAAGCCGAGCGGCTGATATGGCCAACGACTACTGCATTTCGCGCTTTGAGAGTTTCATTGGAATGGATTACGACTCTTCTATCTATTACGTCTTCTCGGCCTTCCCTCTGAGTGAATCTTGGTCACAAGGAGACCGATCGATCCAGTGCGCAGTGGGACTCGACTCCGGCACAAAGGTTGGAAGTGCCCGCAACTCGCAATCGTAAAACTTTCAGAGGTCACTTTTTCGTTCGGCTGAGTTAACACAACGGTGACAATCCTGGTGAACTCTGTCATGAGGAGTTCGAACCATGAACAGCCAGCTGCATAATCGACGCTTGCGAGTAGTCACAGTGATAACTTTTGGTATGCGCCGCTTTTCTGTTCTTGTCGTGGCCTTTGGGGTCATGCTGTCGAGTTTTGGTTCTCCTGTTTCAGCTGAAACCAATCCAGATCCGTTGAAACGTCTTCGTTTCACTTCGAACGTCACGCACGTTTACGATATGCCGGACGTTCAGGTTGGCGATGTCATGGTCTTTGAGTTGGCCTACGACGGTTCCCTTTTTATTCTTGCTTCGCAGACGCCGGGTGACCCACTTTGTGAGCCCGATGCGACAGGATGCACCGCGTACAATTACAACATTTCGGGCACTTGGCTACTTGAGTACCGTCGTAATGGAGAGGTAGTCCATTCCGAAGATGGCACATTTGCGACACTCGTTGTACTTGAGGGCGGCGATGATGATTTCGGCGGCCTAGCGCGGGACAAGTTTTACGTGTACGAGGACACGAGCAAAATTGACGACGTAATTCGATTTGAAGATTTTGACGGCGACTGGAATGCCGGCAACGTGGACCTGAACACTATGCGGGACATGGCTGTCAGAAATGATTTGTGGGATGCAAATTTCTTTATGAAAAACTGGCCCGTCGGTTCCTACCAGTATGACTACACCACGGCAGATGATTATGCACGAGTGTCGATTCCGGCGGGACTGATTTTTGATGCCAATGGTGGTGTCGGCGGTCCAGATCGAATTAGTGGAGACCCGGAAGAAGTTGTCACGGTGCCAGCCACCGAGCCCACAAGAGACGGATACCAATTCGCCTCGTGGAATACAGCCTCTGATGGCTCTGGAGTGGCGTACGCACCTGATTCCCCTTTCACACTCGGGACGGAGACGGACGTGGAAACCCTTTACGCACGATGGACAGAACCGGTACTCACAATTATCGCACCTGAGACCTCTGTGCCGGAAACTACCGATGTCTCGACCCCGTCGGACGTCACGCTTCCAGCCACCGGTTCATCAGGCGGGTCAATGAACCCAGTGCTGTTTGTGTTGGGTCTTGGTGGGCTTTTGATGTTGTTTGGCAGGCGTCGGACGCCTGATCGTCAATAAATACAAAGATCTTCAGTCAGCGACACGGAAAGTGCTGGTGGTGCGTTCTTTTGCGTCGCCGGTAACCAAAAGGAGATCTTTTGAGCATAATCGGACCGCAAAAACCAATCAGGAGAGCCTGTTTCTTTGTAGCGGTTGCTCTCCTTGGTCTTTCCTGCAGCAGTTCTGACTTACCGATAGCGACAGAAGAATCTCCAGGTGCAAGTCCACCCACTTCCATAGTCCCGGGAACTGAGAAAGATGAGGCGAGTTCACCGTTGAGCAGTTTGGAATCCCGAGATTCCAGTTACATCTTTGATCAGAACCAGTTACACACCTTCGAGTTACGACTCCCGCAAGCCTCACTTGATTTCTTGAACGCTGATCCGATGGCGGAAGAATATGTGGAGGGAGAACTTGTCTTTGAGGGTGTGACCGTTGGCCCAGTAGGGATCAGATACAAAGGGTCAGTTGGCAAGTGGGTGGGCTGTGTTGGCGAAGGAGAGATCTTCGCTGATGGAGGAGCCAAAGCTTGTACGAAACTATCGATGAAAGTGAAAATCAACTGGGACGATCCTGATGCAGAATTTTATGGCTTGCGAAATCTCCAGTTCCATTCCCAAAATCTTGATCAAACGCTCATGCACGAACGCCTCGGATACTTGCTTTTCCGAGAAATGGGAGTTCCCGCCCCCCGGTCGGTTCACGCCCGCCTAGTCGTCAACGGCGAGTTCGTAGGACTGTTTGCTTTAACGGAGCAAATAGACGGAAGGTTCACCCGACACAACTTTGAAGACGGAACTGGAAATCTATACAAGGAAGTATGGCCACTCCGATCAGATGGAAAACCACGATCGAATAGCGAGTTCTACGAGGGACTCAAAACGAACGAGGACGACAAGAACTTAGATATGAGCCAAATGATCTCTTTCGCAGAACAGATCGCGACCGAAGATGATGGACGCGAAGTAATGCGAAGGTGGATGGACATCGAAGAAATTATCTCGTACGCCGTAGTTGACCGGACGATACGCAACGACGATGGAGCCTTCCATTGGTACTGCAGTACCGACGAGGCCAATTATGGCAGCGACTGCGGAAACCACAATTTCTACTGGTACTCAAACCCATCGACAGGCAAAGTACACCTCATTCCATGGGACCTAGATAATGCTTTCGAGAACATCCTTTTTGACGCAAACCCTGTAACCCCTATCGCCGATAAGTGGGGCGAAACCAGCAACGGCTGCAAAGGTTTCGCCTACGGAGAGTGGTATCTCCCTCAAAGGTCAGCTGCCTGCGACAAAATCACTTACATCTGGTCCACATTTGAAGAAGAATATGAACGGACACGCAATGAGTTCCTCGAGGGTCCCTTCGCAAAGGAACAGGTTGACCTTTTACTGGATGCGTGGGAACAGCAGATTTCACCGGTGGTAAAAGAGGCAGCAGAAATCCACGATGACGCTCTTCGATTTGAAGACTGGAAAGACGCCCTTGACGGATTCCGCCGAAGCCTTGGTCACGCTCGATCAATTAAATGAATTTCTGACGGATCAACGAGTACGAGATCTAGATCCCTAGTTGCGCGTTGCAGTTTTGAACCCTGCCCGAGGAGGTGCGGTTGAGTTGGCAAATTAAAAAAGAGATGCGGCTGGCCAAGTTCCGTAAAGTAGCGATATGTCATCACGAGCAACCCCTTGGTCGAAGTTAGGTGGAGTTGTCGCTGCCGTGTCTCTCATCATGAGCGCATGCGGAGGTTCACCAAGCGAAGACACCGGTGAAACCAGTGGTAGGGGTGACAGTGCCGGAGTGTCGAGTGATCGGATCGCTGACCTTCGCTCATCGGCTACCCTCGCCGAGGGCGCATTCCAAGGCCTATCAACTGAAAATCAAGTATGCATGCTGAACGCTATTTCCGAAGACGATGACCTCGGCGATGCGCTCATCGCAGGTGACGAATCACCCCCTGTACAACTCGCGTTGATGCGAGTCCTGCTCGGGTGCGATGGCGAAGCCGCAATCACTTTGATTTCTGGCGGCGACAGTGGACTTGATGACTTTTCCGAAAAAGAGTTCACCTGTTTAGTTGATTCGATGATCGCTAATGATGAGGTTTTGGCAGACGCAGTGTCAGGATCAGGAGCGCTCGTCGCCCAGGTGTTGCTCGAGTGCGCGCCCGAAGCAGCCGTAGCTGACCTTGCAGACGAGCTCGGCATTACCTCTGAACAAGCGTCCTGTTTGATGACGAGCGACAACGGCATCGTCGAGCTCTTGATCTCAGGCGAACCGTCAAGTGAAGAAGAGGCAATTGAGTTTCTTGAGGCGATCGTAGAGATTTCCACAGAATGCGGTCTCGAAGATGTCTTTGGCCTTAGCGACATTTCTTCGGAAGTAGAGAGCAGCGACGATGTCGCCGTAATTGATCAAGAAACCCTTGACGAGCAATACAGTCTCTGCGAAGAGGGCGATATGCAAGCTTGCGACGACCTGTATTTCAACGCCCCTTTTGGTTCAGAAGAAGAAGCATTTGCCAAGACGTGTGGGAATACCTCTGAAACCGAGTTTGGCGGCAACTGCGCCAACATGAACACCGACTACCGCAGCGACTGTGAAGCGGGCGACATGGAAGCCTGCGACCAATTGTTCTTTCTTTCAGATGTGGGTTCAGACGACGAAGACTTTGGACGAACATGTGGTGGCACTGCTGATGGAACAACCGCCGGGCTGTGCAGCAGCCCCGATGAGTAATCGGGACACTACATCTCCGGTACGTCCTAACCATTGACAACTCGCCAGACTGACCCTGTGACGACAGCGCAGCAACCTGACCACCGTCAGGTACCGGCCTATCTACCGATTGTTGCCGTAGGAATTGTTGTCTTGCTTTTTGGGCTTGGCCCACCGCTGACCAAACTCGTCACAGCACCACCGTTAGTGGGCGGAACTATGAGGTTCCTACTGTCGACTCCATTGCTCTTCCTCTTGCTGAAGGCTCGGGGCGGGCAAACGTCGTTCACTCTCCTCCGAGCGACGATGTGGCCTGGCTTAGCGTTCGGAACCAACTTGTTGTTCGTATTTGCAGCAGTTCAAGAAGCAACCGTTTCGGTGCTGTCGACGACCGTTGCCACCCAACCCGCGCTGTTGCTTCTGCTCGCAGGGCCAATTTTTGGAGAAAAACCTCGGTTGCGTCAGGTGTTGTGGACCCTTGTCGGAGTGTCAGGGACCGCAATAGTGATTCTCAGCGCCCAATCAGCAGTGCGTGCAAGCGCAATCGGAATTTTTTGGGCACTGTGCGCACTCCTAACATTCAGCGCCTATTGGGTGCTTACCCGTATCGCCCGGTCAAGCACCAATGTCGATCCGATCGAGTGGATGTTTAGTGTCAATATCTGGGCTTTGGTTGCAGCGGTCCTTCCAATTCTCGTTACCGGATCGGTTTCCGAGTTCAACAAATTCGGCGGCATGGATTGGATCTGGATTCTGCTGATTGCGGTGTTTACCGGGGCGATGGGCCACGTGTTAATGAGTTGGGCTCATGCATATGTTGAAGCCGCTCGGTCATCGCTCTATTTGTTGGGGATGCACGTTGTCGCGGTTGGGGCTTCATGGCCGATACATGGTGAAACCCTGACGCCACTGCAGATGCTGGGTGGCATTGTGGTTTTGGGCGCAGTTGCGATGGTTATACGAACGCCCTCGGAATCCGGATAGCAGTCTGATCACGTGGTCGGGCGTGCCATAGATAGCCGGCACAAAGCCAGGTTGACCGAATCGCGTGGGCTTGCCATGATCATCAGTGGAACCAACTAACTACGATCATGTTGTGCGTGATCCGTTGAACAGTCGTCTTGCCCCGTTTGGAACC